>NZ_CP011058.1:5390000-5749967 GCF_000961095.1 Paenibacillus beijingensis
AGAAACGGCCGCCTTCCATAACCAGCAGGTTAAGAAAAACGGCCGTTAACAAGATATGTAACTAGTATGTCCGGTTATACGTATGCACGCTTTCATTCGTCTCCGGGAAAGGGCTGACGCCCTGCGCGCCATGCCGGGCGTAATAATTGTTCTCGTTAACTTTTTGCAGACCGTCAAAAATGTTAAGCAAATACGTTACCGGCAGCATCAGTCCGAAAAAAACGACCAGCGCGTCGCCGATCTTAAACGATGCGCCATCCGCGAATACGATCAAAGCGATGTTGAAAACAAACAGAATCATAAACGACAGCCCGCGCGCCATCTGGCCCAGGTACAAATGTCCGCCTCCGGGAAACATCATCGAGAAAAGTACCGTAAGCGCCTTGCTTTTTGGAAATGGTTGATGGGACATGCAGCGGAACCTCCCTTCCTCATGTTATCTGGTATTTATTGTAGCGAAAATAAATAAATGTGAACCCCGTCTGCGGAACCGTTTCCGTCCCCGCCTAAAGTCGGGGCGTAACATGCCGCTGCAGCCGTTGCCGGTTCGAGCGGTTGACGCACGTTACAAAGTAGGCAAAATTTTGTATCCCCGCTGGCAGAAGCGGCAGCGGAGCAGCATTCCGTCCACGCGCAAAGCAACTTGAACGACGTCGTCGTCCTCGGCTTCCAGCAGCGCCACATTATATTCTTCCGTTTCGCCCGTTTCAAAAAAATGGACGTTGTTCCCGCATTCACATACCAAGGTGAGCGACACGCGACATTCCTCCTTTCGCGATCTTTGTTGCGGTGTCACGTTTTACATGATACAATCTGTATCATAGAAATGTACGATAAGAGTTAAAGTTCCATTCCAAGCTGCTTGTGCATTTCATTATTTGACGATAGGAGCAATGGTCATGACGATGACGATGGGAGACCGACTGCGGGAACTCCGTCTCCGAAAGAACATGTCTCAAGAAGATGTGTCCAAACAAATCGGAATTACCCGCTCAGCTTACAGTCATTATGAAATTAACAACCGGCAGCCGGTATACGAAACGCTCATTAAGCTGGCCGCTTTTTTCGGTGTATCTTTAGATTATATCATCGGCGGCGAGGGGATCAAGAACGATACTCACGTAACGCCCGAAACAATCGAAATTATCCGCCGCCTCAACAACTTGGATCATGATAAACGAAAGCAGTCCATCGACAAAATGATGGATGTACTTAGACAGGCGGAATAGGCTGATTTTGGCTTGTTTCGCTTTTTGATATCTTTTTGCCTCGAGGTCATCATCTTCCTTTTATCCACGATCGCTTCCTTCTTTGGTCAAGTCCTCTTTTACGGCTGCATTGCTTCCACTCTAACGCTTCGTTATAATTAGTTAGTTCGATTCATAACGATCGCTATTTATGGCTGCGGGAGTGGAAAAACAAATGATGTATATTGCTGATCAATGGAATGATTACGAGCTGCTTGACACCGGAGACGGAGACAAGCTGGAGAGATGGGGATCTTACGTCCTGCGCAGACCGGATCCCCAAATCATATGGCCGATTGATAAAGAAAGCAAATTATGGAAGCAAGCGGACGGCCATTACCACCGCAGCTCTTCAGGCGGCGGCAATTGGACGTTCCGCAGCGAGCTGCCCGATAAATGGACAATCTCGTACGGAGGGCTGTCTTTCCATATTCGCCCAACCAATTTCAAGCATACCGGGCTGTTTCCGGAGCAAGCGGTGAACTGGAGCTGGATGATGGACAAAATTCACTCGGCCGGCCGGCCAATTCGCGTCCTGAACCTGTTCGGATATACCGGCGGAGCAACCGTCGCCGCCGCTGCCGCCGGAGCTGAAGTGTGCCACGTCGATGCGGCCAAAGGGATGGTTCAATGGTGCAAGGAGAACGTACAGCTGTCCGGTCTCGAAAAACGCCCCGTCCGTTATATAACCGATGACGTGTTCAAATTTGTGCAGCGCGAACAGCGTCGCGGCAAGCAGTACGACGCCATTATTATGGACCCTCCATCATACGGAAGAGGGCCGAACGGGGAGATGTGGAAGCTGGAGCAAAACCTGTACCCGTTTCTTGAATTTTGCACGACGATTTTGTCCGAGCAGCCGCTGTTTGTGCTCGTCAACTCCTATACGACCGGACTTTCCCCGCAAGTGCTGCATAATCTGCTTCATATGACGATCGGCAAAAAATACGGCGGCCGCATTCATTGCGGGGAAATCGGTTTGCCGATCACGGCTTCGGGCCTTAATCTGCCGTGCGGAATTTTGGGACGTTGGGAGGCATAAGCGATGCTTGCCAATGCTGCCGGCGGGACGCCGATTGAAGTGTTGTACGAGGACAATCATCTGCTCGTCGTCGTTAAGCCGCCGGGAATTCCTTCGCAGGAAGACGAATCCGGCGATCCCGACATGCTGACGCTGCTGAAGGCGGACTTGAAAGTCCGCCATAACAAGCCGGGCAATGTCTTCCTTGGGCTAGTCCACCGTCTGGACCGCCCTGTCGGAGGCGCAATGGTGTTTGCCAAAACGTCAAAGGCAGCTTCCCGCCTGTCGGATTCCGTCCGCACCCGTTCGTTCGGCAAGCTTTACTTGGCCGTCGTCCACGGGCAGCCTCCGGCCGCGCGGGCAAATCTGAAGCATTATTTGCACAAGGACGCGCGCCGTAATATCGTCACCGTTTACGACACTCCTGCGGCGGATGCAAAAGAAGCGCTGCTTGAATACCGTACGGTAAGCCGCAGCGGCGGATTGTCGCTCGTTGCGGTCGAGCTGCACACCGGGCGGCCGCACCAAATTCGTGCTCAACTGGCCCATATCGGCTGCCCGCTTGCCGGCGACAGCAAATACGGCGCCGGCTCAGGCCCGAAAACGGATATCGCCCTATGGTCTACGCTGTTGTCTATTCCCCATCCGGTCACGAAAGAATGGATGACCTTCCGCTCGATCCCGCCCCTATCGGAGCCGTGGAGCCGGTGGACCGAAGATGAACTTTTTGCTGCGGGTACCCCTTCGAACAAGTAAGCAGAAAATTGGGCCGCGCTCTTTAAAATCTCGACCCGCTGACCTTGTGACTTGCAGTTCGATCGCTTCAACGCCGCAAACGAATGCAAACCGGTGTTAAGCGTTCATATTCGATATATAGCCGCCGCTGCATTATGGATGCCGGCGGCTTTTTGGCACCGTTTCACCGATTTGCGGCGGAACCACGCGTCCGTGTTTATTTGTTATAGAAAGCTTTTCTGCGGAGGCGAAACGTTAGACTTCGCCGGCTGAAAGCGTCGATTTTGTGTTGGCCACTTTACCCAGCAAATAGACGAGCAGCTGCTGATTATGGGCTGAAATCCGGTCGAGCGCTTCGCGGATCAAATCATCCCTCTCCTTCATGCCCCGCTCCGCTTCGTTTTTGCCGCGATCGGTAACTGTAACCCATACGATGCGGCGGTCGCTGTCGTCGCGGCTGCGGGTAACGAGTCCGTTCCGTTCCATCCGGTCGAGCAGCGTCGTAATGGCGGCCGGGGTGGTCGCGAGATACTGCAGCAGATCCGAAGGCTTCATCGGCTGATGCTGCAGCAGCAGCTCCAGCACGTTCAGCTGGCCTTCGGTCAGATCAGGTGACAGCCGCTGCTCCAAATGGTGCTTCCATTCCTTCGTCAGCTTCATCCATAATTTCGCAAAGTCGTCCGATATCATGACAAGCTCCCCTTCCGAAATGTAATGCCTGTCCCCATTATAACGATTGCTCCATGTCGAATAAAAGGTTAACCCGTTTAATAATTTGTTTCATTAACCGCAATATTTCCGAACCTATAGACACTTTGCGACATAGTATGGGATAGTTAGCCTCTTGCCCTGACGAATGCGCGCCTCCGGCAAAATCCTTTAATGCGATGAAATACGTCCGCTGCGCGGGCGGAATCATTCTTCCGATCGCTGTTGTCCTTTGGATTTCCTGAATTAATTGTTTCAGTGGGGGAAATCCAAGGATAAAGACCTTAATTGCGATGAATGTGAACGCTGAGCGGGCAGATCATTCTTCCGATTGCTGTTGCCCTTTGGATTTCCTGAATTAATGTTTCAGTGGAGGAAATCCAAGGAAAGCTTATGCTTACGAAGTGGTTTTGCCTCCGGCAAAACCTTTAGGAGGGATAACCAGTGTTAACCCAGCAGAAGAAAATGGAGTTCATTGATTTGGAAAACGCTTACAAAGAAGCCGTCATCCGTAAACTGATAGAGTACGACGTAATAAAAGACCCGCAATGGCTTGAACAACCGGATGCTCCGGTACCATTGCGGGTCTTCCTGGAAACGATTATCGAGCTGATCGAAAAGCTGGACCCGCAGGACTGGCCTTATGATTGACCGATGTCCGCTTGGGGGAACAAATCGATAATCGTGTCTGATTTATCGAGCGAAACGACCGTTTTGCCGATCGATTTGCGTTCGTCGAGCGGCGTTTTTTCGGTTGGAATCCGGTAATGCTTGCCGCCGGCCGTTATGGCGACGAGCTCCTGCGCGACGGTACAGTAATGCGCTCCCGCCAATGCGGAGCCATTCGGTTTGACGCGCTTGCCTTCCTTAAATTCGAATGTTGCAATTCCTTTGCCGCCGCGTCCTTGAATCGGGTAATCGGACAGCAGCGTTCTCTTTCCGTATCCGAGATCGCTGATGACGAATATTTCGCCCTCATCCTCCCGCGTTCGCAGCGCCGAGGCGATTTCGTCCCCTTCCTTCAGCTGCATGCCTCTTACGCCGGCGGAAACGCGGCCCATTGCATTTACTTCATTTTCCATAAAACGGATGCCCATTCCTTGTCGGCTGATAAGCACGATCTGTCCCGAGCCGTCGCTTAGCGTCACGGAAATGACTTCGTCGCCTTCCGCCAGTTTGCATGCCGCAATTGCGGTCGACCGGTTTGTGGCGTAATCCTTCAACTCGCTGCGCTTCACTTGTCCGCGCTTCGTAAAGAAAACGAGAGAGAGCCCGGTTTGTTCCAAATCTTTTACCGGTATGACGCTAACGACGCTGTCGTCTTTCGGCAGCGGAATGACGTTTACGATCGCCGTACCGGCATCCTTCCATTTGAAATCCGGAATTTGATGGACCGGAAGCAGGTAATACTGTCCTTTTCGCGTAAACACAAGCAGGCTGTGGACCGTATTCGTTTCGAGCATGAAACGGATAACGTCCCCGTCCTTCACGCCTGCGCTGCCCAAGTCTCCGCCGGAACGGGTAAACGACAGGATGCTCGTCCGCTTGACGTAACCGTCGCGGCTGAGCGAGACGATCACATCCTCCGGATTGACCATCACTTCCAGATTGACCTTCAGCTCTTCCACTTCTCCGCGAATTTCCGAGCGGCGGTCAATGCCGTATTTTTCACGGATTTCCAGCAGTTCATCGCGAATAACGTTCAGCAGCTTTTTCTCGCTGTCCAAAATCGCTTTCAAGTACGCGACACGCTTCGCAATTTCCTTCAGTTCTTTCTCCAGCGAATGAATTTCAAGGTTGGTGAGCCTATACAGCTGGAGGGTCAAAATCGCATCGGCCTGGCGCTCGGAAAAGCCAAACTTCGCGACCAGGTTGTTTTGTGCGTCCTGCCGGTTTTTGGAAGCTTTAATGGCCGCAATCACGTCGTCCAGAATGTTCAGCGCCTTGACCAGCCCTTCGAGCACGTGCGCGCGGTCCTCCGCTTTCTCCAGCTCGTACTTTGTCCGGTACGTGACGACTTCCTTCTGGTGGTCGATGTAAGCGGTCAGCATGTCCTTTAAACCGAGCTGCTGCGGCGTTTTGTTTACGATTGCGACCATATTGAAGTTATACGTCACCTGCAGGTCGGTCTTTTTGAGCAGATACGCCAGTATTCCTTGTGCGTCCGCATCCTTTTTCACCTCGATGACGATCCGCAGTCCCGCGCGTCCGCTTTCGTCGCGCACTTCGGCGATTCCTTCGACCTTTTTCTCGATACGGATGTTTTCCATGGCGGTAACAAGACGCGATTTGACAACCTGATACGGGATTTCGGTAATGACGATTTGTTTCTTTCCGCCCCGCATTTCTTCAATTTCGGTTTTGGAACGGATATAAATCCGTCCTTTGCCGGTGGCATAAGCTTCGCGGATGCCTTCCTCGCCCATGATGAGCCCGCCGGTCGGGAAGTCAGGACCTTTCACGATGCCCATCAGGTCGGTGACCGTCATTTCTTTGCCGCTCATCAGCGCGACGCACGCGTCAATCACTTCCCGCAAATTATGGGTCGGGATTTCCGTGGCAAAGCCGGAGGAGATGCCGCTTACCCCGTTGACAAGCAAATTGGGATAACGGGACGGCAGGACCACCGGCTCTTTGGTCGAATTATCGAAATTGTCCTTGAACTGTACGGTGCGTTTCTCGATATCGCGCAGCAGCTCCAGCGCGATCGGAGAAAGCCTCGCTTCCGTATACCGCATCGCCGCGGCGGGATCGTCGTCGATGGAGCCCCAGTTGCCGTGCCCGTCGATCAGCACATGCCCCATCTTCCAAGGCTGCGCCATGCGCACCATGCCGTCGTAGATGGAGGTGTCGCCGTGCGGATGGTAGTTGCCCATTACGTCGCCGACGGTTTTGGCCGACTTGCGGTACGGCTTGTCAGGCGTATTGCCGGCGTCGTACATCGCATACAAAATGCGGCGCTGCACCGGCTTCAGTCCGTCGCGGACGTCCGGAATTGCGCGGTCTTGAATAATATATTTCGAATAGCGGCCGAACCGGTCGCCGACAACTTCTTCAAGAAACGCCGGCAAAAACTGTTCCAAACTGCTCAAGGCGCTTCCCTCCTATTCCATATATTCCGTAAAATCAACATTTTCGATGATCCAGCGCTTGCGTGGATCGACCTTGTCGCCCATCAGCGTCGAAACGCGTCTCTCCGCCTTGGCTGCGTCCTCGATCCGCACCTGCAGCAGCGTGCGCGACTCCGGATTCATCGTCGTCTCCCACAGCTGATCCGGGTTCATTTCGCCCAGTCCTTTGTAGCGCTGCAGTTCGGTGTTTTTACCCATTTCCTTCCTGTAGCTGCCGAGCTGCTCATCGGTCCAAGCGTAACGCACCGTTTCCAGCTTGCCGGATTTGCGCGTCATTTTGTACAGCGGCGGCTGCGCGATATAGACCCGTCCGGAATCGACAAGCGGCTTCATGTACCGGTAGAAGAAAGTAAGCAGCAGCACTTGAATATGGGCGCCGTCCGTATCGGCATCGGTCATAATGATGATTTTGCTGTAGTTGCACTCTTCCGCTTCGAATTCCGGACCGACTCCGGCACCGATGGCGGCGATGATCGCTTTGTACTCGTCGTTCTTCAAAATATCGGCGAGCTTCGCTTTCTCCGGGTTCATCGGCTTGCCCTTCAGCGGCAGAATCGCCTGGTATTTGGAATCGCGTCCCTGCTTGGCGGAGCCGCCCGCGGAATCGCCTTCCACGATAAACAGCTCGTTGCGCGAAGCGTCCTTCGATTGGGCCGGCGTCAGCTTGCCCCCGAGATTGGAGCTTTCGCTGCGCTTCTTGCCGCTGCGGATCTCGTCTCGCGCCTTGCGCGCCGCTTCCCGCGCTTTCGAAGCCTGAACCGCCTTCTTGACGAGCTGTTGCGCAACCTGAGGATTTTCTTCCAGAAACACCTGTATGCCGTCGGATACGATGGCGTCCACGGCGCTGCGCGCGGACGAGCTGCCGAGCTGGTCTTTCGTCTGGCCGACAAACTCCACTTCCGACATTTTGATATTGATGACCGCCATCATGCCTTCGCGCAAATCGCTGCCGTCCAGATTTTTGTCCTTTTCTTTGAGCAGCCCGTTTTTGCGTGCATAATCGTTCATAACGCGAGTATAAGCAGTTTTGAAGCCCGTTTCGTGTGTGCCGCCTCCCCGTGTCGGGATCGCATTGACGAACGAAACTATCGTCTCCGTGTAGCCGTCGTTATACTGCAGCGCCACTTCAACCTCGATTTCATCCTTCTCGGAGCTGAAATGAATGACGTCGTGCAGCACCGCTTTATCTTCGTTCAAAAACTCGACGAACTGCTTCGCGCCGCCTTCGTAATGGAAAACGTCTTCCTTGCCGGCACGCAGATCTTTGATCGACACTTTCAGCCCGGAGTTGAGAAAGGCGATTTCCTGCAGCCGTTCCGCAAGCGTATCGTAGTTGATCGTCGTATTGCCGTGAAAAACGCGGGCATCCGGCTTAAACGTAACTTTAGTGCCTGTCCGGTTCGTATTGCCGGTGATTTCAAGCCCCGTAACCGGCTCGCCGACATGCTCTTTGCCTTTATCGTCGACCCAATATTCGAAACGCTGTTTATGTATTTTTCCGTCGCGGAAAATTTCCACTTCCAGCCATTCCGAAAGCGCGTTTGTGACCGATGCGCCGACACCGTGCAGTCCGCCCGACTTTTTGTAGCCTCCGCCGCCGAATTTGCCGCCCGCATGCAAAATCGTAAACACAACCTGCGGTGTCGGTATTCCCGTTTTATGCATGCCGGTCGGGATCCCCCGCCCGTTATCATGAACCGTTACGGAGCCGTTTGTATGGATCGTAACGGAAATTTCGGAGCAAAATTTGGCCAGATGCTCGTCAACCGCATTATCGACAATTTCCCATACGAGATGATGTAGACCGGAAGTTGTCGTGCTGCCGATATACATCCCCGGGCGCTTGCGCACCGCGGTCAGGCCTTCGAGTATTTGAATGTCGTCCGCATCGTATTTCTTTCCATCAGCCGCCGTATTTGCCGCCTTGTCTGCATATAAATCCAATTGCTCGGCCATACGCGTCCCCCTTTTTCGTCTGCAGCTCTCGTTTGTTGCAATCGCTGACGCTGCTTCAAGCTATTTTAATTCAAGATATCCTGTTTCGTAAAGACGCCGAATGAAATGACGAGCGCAATAAGTGCCCATACCGCCAATACGGCGAGTGAAAATATAAGATTCATGCCGTCAACCGGCGGCGGAGAACCTTCCAGATATGTGGTCAGCTGCAAATTGACGGAAAATAAATATTTGGCGCTGTGCCACGAAGAAGCCATATTGGTCAAGATGGTGCCCGCAATGATCGCCGCCATCATCGTCACGATGCTGGCCGCCGTGCTGCGCAGCAGCACCGAAACCATCAGCGCGAGCACCGCCACCGTCATCGACGAAACCCAGATCAGTCCGCTCTGCATCAGCATGTACTGCCACTGGGAAACGGCATGAACCGCCGTCGTGTCAATGTTCGAGCCGCTCACGATAAAACCTGTAAATACGGGCATGTCCCAGCCTTCATAACCGAAAAACAGACCGGAAATCAGGTAACAAAGCAGAACACTGACCACGATCGTGAGCGAAACGTACAAGGTGAGCGCGATCAGCTTGCTCAGCAATATTTTCCACCTTCTGACCGGCCGGGTCAGCAGCATCTTAATCGTGCCGCTCGTCCGCTCGCCCGACACGAGATCCGATGCGATCGCGAGAATCATCAGCGGAAAAAACAGCGTCACGGAGTTGGACATAAATCCTCTCGTAAAGGTAACCGCGTCCGGAGTGCTCGGATTCACGTTATGATCGAGATAGTATTGCAGCTGTTTTACCATTACTTGACGGTACCGTTTCCACTCTTCCGGGATGCGGTCGCTGGAAAGCGTGTTCGTATAATCCGTTATTTGCTGCTGCAGCTGGATGCGCCAATCTTTAAACTTCTCGGCATTGTTTTGCGCGACTTTGAGCTGCGCGTAAGTAAATACCGGGATGAGCACCAGCAATATGAGAACAATAACATAGAACCTTTTTTTCTTCCAAATTTTTATCGTCTCGTTCCGAATGAGCGGCAACAGGCTTGTCACTTCGCATTCCCCTCCGTCATCGTTAAAAAAAGTTCCTCCAGCGTCGGCGCCACCGTCTGCACGGACAATACTCCGACACCGGAGAATGCCAGCTCCTTCACAATTCCGGGGATGCTGCGGGCAGGGACAGTCGTCACAATTGCGCCGGGAATGCCGGCAAGCACGCCTTCATCGATCCGGTGCCCGTCCTCATTCAGCATGCGCAGCTGCGGCTGCCTCTCCAATATGCGGCGGCCCGCAGCCGGGTCGTCGAACTGCCAAAGCACGTACGAGCCGGCCTGCTCGAGCAGCTCGTTCACCGTTCCGACCGCCAGCACCCGTCCTCCGTTAATGATGGCGACCCTGTCGCACATCAGCTGGATTTCGCTGAGCAGATGGCTCGAAATAAACAGGCTCATCCCCTGCTGCGCAAGCGACCGGATGAAAGCGCGAAGCTCCTTGATGCCTTTCGGATCGAGCCCGTTCGTCGGCTCGTCCAATATAAGCAGCTTCGGCCTGCCGAGCAGCGCCTGCCCGATTCCGAGACGCTGGCGCATGCCGAGCGAATACGTCCGGACTTTGTCGTGGATGCGGTCGGTCATCCTCACGATGTCGACGACCTCCGCAATGCGGTCCGGGCCCACATCCGGCAACATGCGGGCAAAATGCTCCATATTTTCCCACCCCGTCAAATAAGGGTACAGCTCCGGATTTTCAACGATGCAGCCGACATGGCGCAGCGCCTGCTCGGGATCTTTCTGCACATTGCAGCCGCCGATCAGCACTTCGCCCGCGCTTGGCTTGATCAGATCGACGAGCATGCGGATCGTCGTCGTTTTGCCTGATCCGTTGGGGCCGAGAAACCCGAATATTTCGCCGGCTTTCACATCGAAGGCGACATCGTGTATGATCCAGTTCCCGCGGATCTTTTTCTTCAAGCCTTTTACGGACAGCACCGTCTCCCTTGCCTCGGAGCTTGCGCCGGCGTCCGCAGCCGGCCCGTTGCCGGCCGCGGCGGCTGCCGGAGCGTTGAAGGAAATGGTCATGTTCATTCTCCTTTACAATGGAGTGGGGGAATTGCGGTGAAAGGTCGTCGCAATTGTGAAGGACAGCTATACGGAAAACGCTGCGCTTGTTTCCCGTAATAAACGATAAATAATTTTGTTAAGCCCTGGACGCTGCGACGGGCGTCAGCTGAGCGCCTGGACGATCCGCTCGGCGATGCGGGCGTACCCGTCATGATTGGGATGAAAATGGTCCGACGACAAATACGTGCCGATGTTGGTCTCAAACAGATCGAAGGTCGGGACGAGGATTCGGTTCGGATACTGCTGGAGCATCGCATACGCTTCCGCATTCCATTTTTGCACCTGGATGCTGCCGCTGCGCAGCTGCTCCACATCGTAAAACGGATTATAAAGGCCCACGTAAACAAGCGTTGCGTCGGGATTGATCGCATGCAGCTTATCCAGCAGCAGCTTCAAATTATTGAGCGAGTCGTCAAGCTTGGCCGCCACATTGCCTGGGCTCAGCCCGCCGGCATTGCCGCCTTCTTCTTCATCGACGGCCGTTTGAAACAAGTCGTTGCCCCCGATCGTCAGCAGAATCAGATTCGCCTGCTTCAGCGAATAGCTCATTCCTTCCTGGGTATCCAGCAAACGGATGAGCTCATCGGACCGCAGGCCGTTTAACGCCATATTGTTCAGCAGCTCTACGGGTTTGCTCGCCGTTTGCTGCAACGCGGCGACCGTCTGTTTGACGTATCCGTCCCCGGTTGAATCTCCGGCCCCTTTCGTCAAGGAATCGCCCAGCGCGGCAATCTTGATCTCCTTGGCTCCGGCAAGCGCTCCCCCTTCCGCCGCCGCAGGAGCGGGCAAATCGGGATTGACCGCAGCCGCCGAAGCGGGGCTAAGCATATCCTTTAACGCGTACACAAACCCTCCCGCCAGTACGATTGTTGCCGCAAGCGCCGTCAGACTGATGGCGAGCCAAAGCGATTTGGAGCGATTCATATTGCGATTGCTCTCCCTTCAAGCCGTTGATTTGAAAAACGCTGATGTATTTTAAAATAAAGCTTCCGACGGCTTTTTGCAAATTCACCCATTTTCTTGCATAACAGGAAGGAGTCGAATGCGAAAGGCATGCACATGTTCATTAGTCTGAAAGATTCCGAACACGAACAAACGTTTGCTCCATTCATCATAACAGATGCGCCGGGCAAAAAAAAGCCAGTCCTATGCGGCCGCATAGTGGACTGGCACTCATTCTTCTAGTTTTCGTATGTAATGTGCAAACTTTCAGCGGCGCGGCGCGCAAGCTCCCGGGCCGAATCCGTATCGTCCGCATGGCTGAGCGCTACAGCCATCCGCCTTCCTTTTTTCGTGTCCGGCTTGCCGAATACTCTCACCTGCGTATTCGGCAGTGACAGCGCTTCCTCAAAGCCGCCGATGCGGAAGTTGCGGTGCTCTTTCGCCGCTTTCAGCGTATGGCTCGCTCCGGGGGTCAGCAGCTTAACGGACGGCACGGGGAAGCCGAGGATGGCACGGACGTGCAGCGCAAATTCGGAGAGATCCTGCGTCACCATCGTCACCATTCCGGTATCGTGCGGGCGTGGGGACACTTCGCTGAACAAGACGCCATCATCGGTAAGAAACAGCTCGACGCCGTATATTCCGTAGCCGCCGAGCGCCTCGGTAATGCTTTTTGCAATCGCTTCCGCCTGCTCCTTATCTTGCTGGCTCATCTGATGGGGCTGCCACGACTCGATGTAGTCGCCATCCTTCTGCACATGGCCGATCGGTTCGCAAAAGACGGTGCCGGATACCGAGCGGACCGTCAGCAGCGTAATTTCCGAGCGGAAGTTGACGAAACCTTCGACGATGACGCGCTTTTTCTTCGCCCGCCCGCCTTCCATGGCGTAGTTCCAGCAGCTGGCGATCTCCGCCTGGGAATGGCAGACGCTTTGGCCTTTACCGGAAGAGCTCATAATCGGCTTGATGACGCACGGCGTTCCGAGCTCCTCAACGGCGCTCTGCAGCTCTTCAAGCGTGTCGGCGAACCGGTAAGGCGCCGTCGGCAGTCTCAACGTTTCCGCGGCCAGCCGGCGGATTCCTTCGCGGTCCATCGTCAGCCGCGCGGCGCGTGCGGTAGGGATGACCTTGAAGCCTTCCCGTTCCAGCTCCACCAGGGCGACCGTCGCGATCGCTTCGATTTCCGGCACGATCAGATCCGGTTTTTCTTCCAAAATAATGCGCCGCAGCTGATCGGGATCAAGCATATCAATGACATGAGAACGGTGGGCAACCTGCATTGCGGGCGCGCCCGCATAACGGTCGACGGCGATCGTCTCCACGCCCAGCCGCTGCGCTTCGATCACGACTTCCTTGCCGAGCTCCCCGGAACCGAGCAGCATGATTTTGCGCGCGGCGTTAGATAATGGTGAACCATACATCAATAAATTTCCTCCTTATGAAACGGGTTACAATTCATTGTGTATGTTCCCTCTCAAAAAATCAAGGGGCTGTCTCATACGTGTTCGCTTGAATGAGTATGTCCCAAATAACGCAAAAGGACCTCCGCTTCCGCATGCAAAGCGGAAGTGGAGGTCGTGTTACAATTGAAAATCCGGCATTTCGCGGGGTGGATAAAACCCGACTTTGGGAACAGCCCTTCGCAGTATGGCCGAGTCCGTGAAAGGAGTCCGCAGATCAGTCCGCGTCTTCTCGAGGGGTTGTCTACGACCTCTCTCGCAGATGAACCCCTCTAAAGCTGCAAATGTGCAGTTGTTATCGAATGCTCCCGAATGAATGCAACCTCGCAGAAAGAGTTTGCGCTCTAGCCCTATTTATGCGGATAAAAAACGGTACTGGGCTTCGATGAGACCGTAATAGGTTCCGCGCAGGTTCATCAGCTGCTCGTGATTCCCCTGCTCGACAATTTGGCCGTGATCGAGCACGACGATGACGTCGGCGTGGCGGATCGTCGACAGACGGTGTGCGATGATGAAGGAGGTGCGGCCCGAAAGCAGCGTGCTGAGCGCCTGCTGGATTTTCAGCTCGGTTTCTGTATCGATGCTTGCCGTCGCCTCGTCGAGAATGAGGATGGCGGGATCGGCAAGCAGCGCCCTTGCGAAGGAGAGCAGCTGCCGCTGTCCCATCGAGAGCACGTTGCCCCTTTCCTGCACTTCCGTCTCGTAACCGTCGGGCAGGCTCATAATGAACTCGTGGGCATGGACCGCCCGCGCCGCCAATTCCACTTCTTCGTCGGTCGCATTCAACCGGCCGAAACGGATATTGTCGCGGATCGTTCCCGAGAAAATAAACGTATCCTGCAGCACGATGCCGACCTGCTCGCGCAGACTGGAAATCGTCACGTCGCGGATATCTTGACCGTCAACAAGAACGCGGCCCTGCACCGGATCGTAAAAGCGGCAGAGCAGGTTGATGATCGTGCTTTTTCCGGAACCGGTATGACCGACAAGCGCGATCGACTGGCCCGCTTTCACATCGAGCGAAACGTTTTTCAGAGCGGGCCGCCCTTTTTCATATTCAAATACGATATGCTCAAAAGAGACGTCGCCCTTGATGGAGGTGAGCATCCGGGCGCTATTGCTTTCCGCTACGGTCGGTTTCTCATCGATAAACTCAAAAATCCGCTCCGATGAAGCCATTGCGATCAGCAGCTGCGAATACATTTGGCCTAGGCGGTTGATCGGGTCCCAGAAGTTGCCGATGTAGTTTGCGAATCCGACCAGCAGACCGACCGTAATCTCATCGTTCTGGATCAGATGCGACCCGTACCAGAACAAAATGAGCGTGCCGACGGCGGACGTCACCTCGATGATCGGGCCGAATGACTGGTTGAGCGCGGACGCTTTGTTCCACGCTTTGTTGTTGACCGTATTCATGTGATGGAAAAAACGGATATTCTCCCGCTCCTGCACGAACGCCTGCGTCACTTTAATGCCCTGGATGCACTCGTTCAAATGGGAGTTGATCCTTGACTGCTTTATCCGCACATCCTGCCAGGCGAAACGGATCCGTTTGCGCAGCGCCGTTGAAACGATGAACATGAGCGGAACGGTAATCATGATGGCCAGCCCCAGCTTGAAGTTCCACAGCAGCAAAATCGCCACAATGCCGACGAGCTGGACGCAGTCCATCATCAGGTTGACGACCCCGTTCGTAAACAAATCCTGCAGCGCGTTCACGTCGTTCGTGACGCGGACCAGGATCGATCCGGCCGGACGCTTGTCGTAAAAGCGGAACGAAAGCTTCTGGATATGGGTGAACAGTTCCTGCCGCAGATCGTAAATGACTTTCTGGCCGATGATGTTTGTATACTTAATCCGGTACGTGTTGGATGCCCATTGAATGATATATAAAGCCAGCATAAGTCCGGCATAAAGAAGCAAACGCTGCGTGTTTCCTTTCTGAATGGCGTCGTCGATCGCCTTGATGACGATCGCCGGTGCCGCCAGCCGCGTGAACGTGCCGAGCAGCATCATCAGCACCATCGGCACGAGCTCTTTTTTGTAAGGCAGCATATACTTCAGCAGGCGCCGCACCTGTTGCCAGTTGAACGGCTTTTCGATCAGCTCGTCATCCTGATAGACGAATCTGCGGGAAGCGTTATCCGGTGCTTCCGGCTCCGGCTGTCTCTGCATAGGTTCGCCGGCATGCTGATGCTGCGCGGCGTCATGATCCGTTTCCGGACCGCCGCCAGGAGCCTTGTTGTTTGCGCTCATTTACGTCACACCTCGTTTCTGCCGCTCCATATCGTCCATTTCCTCTTCGGGACGGTCGGAATATTGAATGTTGTAGATGTCCTGATAAGGCCCCGGCACCCGGATCAAATCTCGATGCTTGCCGCGCTGGACGATACGGCCGTTGTCCAGCACCAATATTTCGTCGGCCTGTTTCAGCGAGCTGATCCGGTGCGCAATAATAAACGTTGTTCTGCCGGCCATCAGCTCTTTGAACCCGGCTTGAATTTCGTGCTCCGTCTCCATGTCGACGGCGCTGGTCGCATCGTCGAGCAGAAGAACGTGCGGATTTTTGATCAGCGCCCTTGCGATGGCGATCCGCTGCTTTTGTCCGCCGGAGAGGCCCATGCCGCGTTCGCCGACGACCGTATCGTAGCCGTCGGGCAGTTCCGCAATAAACTCATCCGCTTTCGAAAGCTTCGCCGCGTTTATAATTTGTTCCATCGTCACGTTTTGGACGCCGTACGCGATATTTTCGCGGATGGAAGCGGAGAACAGAAACGTTTCCTGAAACACGGGCGCAATTTGACTGCGCAGACTTTCCAGACGCAGCTGCTTAATGTCAATGCCGTCGAGCGTAATTTTCCCCTGCTTTACGTTGTACGCCCGCATCAGAAGCTGGATAATCGTCGACTTCCCGGAACCGGTCGCCCCGAGCAGCCCGATGACCGAGCCGGCGGGAGCATCGAACGATATGTCGCGCAGCGCCGGCTCCTTGTCGGCATAATTGAACGTGACGTGTTCGAAGCGGATATGTCCCTTTACATAAGCGGAGTCCAATTCGACCGCATCTTCGACATCTTTGACGTGGATATATTGGTTCAGCAGCTCGAGCACCCGTTCGCCGGAAGCTTTGGACTGCGTATAGTTGTTGATATGGAAGCCGATGCCCCACATCGGTCCGATGATGTACCAGATCAAACTGAAAAAGGCGACAAGTTCCCCGAGCGACAGCGATTTCTGAATGACGAGAATGCCGCCCGCAACAAGCAGCACGACGACGCTTAAATTCGCCAGCAGCTCCATCACCGGAAAGAATCGGGACCATATCCGGGCGGCGCCGACCTGATTCATCTGGTAAGCGTCGCTGCGCTCGGAAAACTTGTCAATTTCGTGCGATTCGCGGGCAAACGATTTGACCGTCCGTACGCCCGTAATATTTTCCTGAACGGCGGTAGTCAAGCTGCTGAGCGCCTGCCTCATTTCGCGGAAAGCGGGATGAATATTTTTCTCGAACCGGATGGCGGTAAATGCAAGAAAAGGGATGGTCACGAGCGTAATGAGCGTCAGCGGCCAGTGGATCGTCATCATCATAACGCCGCCGAAGATGATCATGAGGAACAGATTGAGGAGCTGTGCGAAGCCGAACCCGATAAACTGGCGGATCGCTTCGAGATCGGCGGTCAACCGCGACATCAGATCGCCCGTTTTCGCCGTATCGTAATACTGGAACGAAAGCTGCTGCAGCTTCTCGTAGCAGGCGTTGCGCAGCCGAAACGCCACCCGGTTGCCAAGGCGCCCGCCAAAAAATCCGCTCAGAAACTGCATGAACCCTTTCAAGGTGACAACCCCGACCACCGTCAATGACAAGGCCGGCACCAAACCAAACTTGCCTTGCATAATAACATCGTCGACTAACGTACGAAGCAGATTCGGATAAATCAGCCCTAAAGCCGTGGCGCTGGTTAGGCAGAGAATGGAGGCGATTATAAATTTCCGCTCCATCCAATAGAAAGGTTTAAGCTGCCTGAAAACTTCCAATTTGTCCTCTCCTCACTGTTTCGTATTGTTCTCGCTTTTTCGTACATGAAGAATCTTATCAGCATCGCATTCAATCATCAAACAGAGGAATTTTCCGTTTTTTAGGTATTTACCGGCTTCCTAACGCATCTGGAACAGATATTGGGGGGTATTCTTCGATATCGTTCCAAATCATATCCAACAGGGGTGAATTGCTCCTGAAATGGTTTCGAAACCCATTTATTGAGGAGCGAAAGAAAAGTTGATTGCCTCCGCACGTTCAAGCTCCATTCGACTCCGTCCGTTTCGATTCAGCCGGGTTCGATTCGTTCCGGTTGAGGGAGCGGATGGATGTCAGGTTATTTCCTAACGGCTGCCATTGCCGCTAATTGAATGAAAATAACCCCTTTGAAGTTCAGAACGGAGATGAGCGCAGTTATTGGATACAAGAATAGCCCCGTTTGGGCGGAAATCAGCAAATAAGGTCTCCGGCAACCGTTACATTTTGCAAAACGGCATTTTGAGCAAAATAACGTCTTTGCGCTCCGTTAGCTCTCGAAGGTCGTGGGGGGGGGCAGTTACCCGTGAGGTCGGGGATCGCAGTTACCCACGAGGTCGCGGGGCGCAGTTACCCGCGCGGGGTACAGCGGCTGAACCTACGCCTCATCGCTGCAAGCGATGCGCCCAATCCACAGATTCGCATAATTTCCTAAACTAAAATAAAAGGCTTCCGGCAGTCAGCTCCGGAAACCTTAATGAAAAACCGTTATATGGATTGCAGCTTGCGGCTAATCTCAATCAGCGCTTCCCGGCTGCCGTTATCTTGCAGCGAAAGCAGCTTGCCGTCCGCATAGGCGTCCAGTTCCTCCCGCAATCGGCCGGCGGAGCGGACGATCATCTCCGTCAGCAGCGATTCGTAAACAGGCTGCCATCTGCGCCCCGCCTCCTGAATCCACAGCTGCATCGATGGGGCAAGCTTCGCTTCCAATTCGGAGCGCAGCTGTTTGCTTCCTTCTCCTTCAAAAAAAGACCGCGGACTTTTGAAGCGGGCATTCAGCCATTTGGCATCGATTTCGTCGAAATGCAACGAAGCGGTCTCTTCCGGCGTATCGAAAGCGGCATCCTCGTAAGGGGACGGCCGAAATCCCGTCAGCCGCGCGCTCAGCTTTTCCGAGAGCGCTGCATATCGCTTGCCCGCCAGCGAATTGACCGTCCGCCCCATCCGCAGCGTCGTTGCCAGCAGTTCCTGCGACAGCTCGGTTTGCAGCATCCGCTGCAGCTCCAGCCACGAGGTCCAAACCGCTTTGCGCAAATCGCGGCCGTCGTCCCGCAGTACCGAAGGGTTAAACGCGAAGGCGAAAAACTCCCCGAAACGGTACTGTACCCGCTGCAAAACATAGTACAAAAGCTCCTGGCGTTCCTTCTCCAGCTCCGCAGCGGGAATCGAGCGGACCGCTTCCTCAATCTCGGCTTCGGCGGAGCGCTTCTGCCCGGACAATGCTTCGCGCTGTTCCTCCCGCGCAGCCGCGTCTCCTTCTGCCGCTTCGATCCACTCGCGGATCGTATCTCTTGCCCGTCCGATTTCCTGCTCGGCGGACTTGATGGCCAGACTGCCCAGCTCATGCTGCGTAAAATCGTTAAATGAACGCTCGAAGCGTCCGATCATGGAAGCTTCCACCATCGCCGCATCGCCCGCTTCTTTGCCGTCGAGCGCCAGCATGCTGGAAACGGGATAAAGACGCGGAAAGCGGATGCCGTGCTGCAGCAAATTGCTCTCTACATGCGCGAGCACGCCGCCAAGCTCCTCTTGCGAGGAAGCGAGGTCGGCGGCGTTCACGAGAAAGAACATTTTATCGAGCTCGAACTGATCCTTCACTCTTCCGAGCTGCATCAGAAACTGCCGGTCCGCCTGCGAAAAAGCATGGTTGTAATAGGTGACGAAAAGCACCGCATCGGCGTTCTTGATATAGTTGAACGCGACGCCGGTATGCCTTGCGTTGACGGAATCGGCGCCCGGCGTGTCGACGAGCACGACGCCCTGATCGGTGAGCGGCGAGCTGTAATACAGCTCGATCTCGCGCACAAAACAGGAGCGCGACTCATCGGCGACATACAGCCGGTATTCCGTCTCGTCGACGACAAGCTCGCTTCCGAGCCGGGAAGAGAGCGAATCCCAGCCGGCTTCCGCCGCTTTCAGAAAGCTGTAATGCGGTCTGCCGGCCGCATGCAGCCCGTCGGGCGACAGCCTCGATATTTGCTTTAGCAGCTCCCCGGCGCCGCCGCTGCCCGCCTCTTCCCCAAGCAGCGCCAGCGAATAGCGCATATCGTCCAGCATCGCTTCCGGCGATTTCAGCAGCACGCGCGCCGTGCCGTGGCCGTATTCGCCCGCCGGCGGCGCGATCCGGTTGATCGCCGCCGTCGTCGGGTTCGGCGACACCGGCAGCGCCCGCGCGCCGATCAAGGCGTTGGCAAGCGACGATTTGCCCGCGCTGAACGCGCCGAACAGCGCGATCGTGAAGCGGCTTTCGCGCAGCCGAGCGGCGCGCGTGCGCATCGCAGCCGCCGCTGAGGCAAGCGATGGCTGCGATGCAAGCAGCTCCGCCGCCGCCGTCAGCCGCTCTGCGGCGAGCCGCTGCGGAGCGAGCGCTCCGCTTGCGGCACGGCCGCTTTGCGGCGCGCTCCCGCCGCCCGGCTGCGCATTTCCGCCGTCTTGCCGCCCATGCCCGACGCTCATCTGTGCATTTCCGCCGCCTTGCCGCTCATACCCGACGCCAGGATCCGCGTGACCGCCTGGCGGCTGCGGACGCTGGGCGCTTCGCTGCGCATGCGCGTCTATCGGCTGTACACGACCGCCGGGCTCGGCGCTTGCATCCGCCGAAACGGCTGCCTTATGGCCTGCGGATGCGGCCGACGCTTTACCGCCTTCAGCAGCGGCAGCTTCGTCATGAAGAGCCGCGGCTTGGTCCGTCTTGCCGGCTTCCGGCCCGGGAACCGGCAGCTTCGGCGGCTGCGGAGCGGGAGGCAGCAGCGCCTCCAGCCGCGCCGCCCGCTCCCTCGCGTCCCTGTCCAGTTCCTCCATCCTGCAGAGCGCCTCCGCCTGCGCACCGAGCTTCGCCAGCTCCGTCCGCGCCGCTTCCGCTGCCGCTTCGCTCCGCTTTGCCGCTTTCGCGGCAATCGCCTCAAGCCGGTCGTAAGCCGCTCGCCGGTAATGCGCTTTCAGCCCGGCGGCAACGTCCCGGCAGTACGTCATCGTATACTCGTTTCCGAAGACTGCGCCGGTGTTGACCCGCTCCAGGAGCCAATCCGGCGTTGGTCGCCAGGAAAACGATTGTTCAAGCTCGTGTTCGAACGATTCGTCCGCCGCCTGTTCGGTTTCGGCCGCCCGGCGGATCAGATCCGTCAAATGCCAGACGACGGCCGCCTTCGTCTGCTCGGCCAGATCCGACCTAAACGCCTCCAGCCTGCGCTGCTGTTCCGCCGCCGTCTTGGAGCCCGCGAACAAGAAACCGGTTTTGAACCCCGGCTTGCGGCTCTCCAGGAAGGAATGGGCCAGATCGCGGGTCGCTGCCGGCACAACGTTGGCATTGTCAAGCGTTTGCGTAACTTCCTCGCGCATGCTTGTCTCCCATATGTGCGGCCATGATTCCAGCTCGGCAATGCGCGCGCGGAGCGCTTCCATTTCCGAAGCGATGCGGCCGGCCGCATCGATGCCTCCGGCTGCTTCCATATACTGCCGGCGGAGCTCCTGCTCCGCTTCTTCCTGCCGTTTCAAAAACTGTGCGCCCAAATGGCGGACAGAAGCGTATACGCTGCAGCGGCCCAATTGTTCCCGCTCCTCCGCAAGCTCGCCCAGCAGGCTCTCCAGCTGCTCCCGCTGATTGTGCGGATGATCCGGCTGCCGCAGCGATAAATACATAATGCCGCTCGGCTCAAGACTCCAGTTGCGGAACGCCTTCTCAACACTGCGCCGGTACTGCGCAAAAGAAAGCTCGCGCTCTCGGTGCTTATCGATTTGATTGACGATGAGATAAAGCGGCTTGCCCCAATCTTTCAGCCGCTTCGCAAACGCAAAGTTGATTTCCGACTGGACGTGGTTGTAATCCATCACATAAAAAACGACGTCCGCCAAGTGAAGAGCGGATTCCGTCGCCAGCCGGTGCGCGTCGTCCGTCGAATCGATGCCCGGCGTATCGAGCAGAACCGTATGACTGCCGAGCACCGGCGCCGGATAGACAATGTCGACCGTTAAAAACTGCTCCCCGTCCTTGCAGTAATCATCCAGCCGCTGCGGAGGCGCTTCAAACGATTCCACATTGCCGCTGCGCAGCGCGGTGACGACCGCCCTCGCAGGCTCGCCGCCGCGAATGGAGACGACGTTCGCACTTGTCGGGATCGGACTGGAAGGGAGAAGGTCGGCTCCGCAGAGCGAGTTTACAAGCGTCGATTTGCCCGCCGAAAAATGACCGCAAAACGCGACCGTCAGCTTTTTTTCCAGCAGCTTCTTCGCAAGTTCAGCCACACGGGCCGCATCCGCGCCGTATCCCGCCTGCTCCATCCAATCCATAGCGGCCTCCAGCGCCCCCAACAGCCGGTGATCCGCTTCACCCGCCGAACGCTTAAGAGCGGCGAATTCTTCGTCCTGATCTGCAGGTCCTCCAGCCGCATGCTGCATTTGGTTCCGGTCCGTCAATCCTCTCATCGCAATCTCTCCTATGTAAAAAGTGATGCCCCAAATCAACACGGCCGCCCTTGCTAAAGGACGGCCAACGAAAGGAAATCATATTGAAAGACGGTGCTAAAGGCGCTGCAGCGCTGCAAAGATTCAGCTGAAGGTTGCCGTTTCGTTATACCGCCGGAGCTTCTTCTTCCACAGGAAGGCAAATTTCAAATACGTTGCCGTGCTGCAAAATCGTAATGTTGCGTTCTTTTTCTCTCATGACGACAACTTCCGGTTTCACGCGCATCCGTTCGATGTATTGATCCGGAAGATCGCCCGAACCGCTTACCGTAATGCCTTCAATGACCAAATCTTCGTTTTCTCCCGGAGGCGATTCCAGCACCTGCTCAAAAATGTCCGAAAAAAGCTCGAAATTGTTCGTAAATACGGAAATGCATTTCATGTTCATCATCCTTCACTTCGCTATTTTTTGTTTTTTACTCGTCGTTTTGCGGGCAGCTGCCGGTTTCATTCGTCTTTGGCCTTCCTTGCATAAATCGAGCAGCGGGCAAATATCGCATTTCGGGCTCGCCGCCTTGCAATGATACCGGCCGAAAAAGATCAGGCGGTGATGCGTGAGCGTCCACTCTTCCTGCGGCACGAGCTTCATCAGCTTCTTCTCCACTTCAAGGACGGAGTCGTCCGCTTTCGCCAGGCCAAGCCGCTTGGATACGCGTTCGACATGCGTATCGACGGCAATTGCAGGGACGCCGAACGCATTGGAGACGACAACATTGGCCGTCTTGCGCCCGACGCCGGGCAGCTCGGTCAACATGCTATGCTCCCGCGGCACCTCTCCGTCATACTTCTCCAGCAAAATACGGCACAGCTTCTGTATGTTCGCCGCCTTGTTGCGGAACAAGCCGATCCGGCGGATATCCTGTTCCAGTTCTTCCTGCGGCACATTCAGATAATCTTCGGGCTTCTTGTATTTCTGAAAAAGCGAAGCCGTCACTTTGTTGACCGTTTCATCCGTACACTGCGCCGAAAGCAGCACCGCGATCGTCAGCTCGAACGGATTGCTGTGATTCAATTCGCAGTGCGCGTCCGGAAACATGTCGGCCAATACATCCAGAATGTGACGCGTCTTCTGTTTGGCGTTCATTGACCTCTCCCCTAAAGGTATTGCCGGAGGCAAAACCACTTCGTAAGCATAAGCTCAGTTTTGCGACTGCAAAATCCGCTTCGTAAGCTTTCGCCTAAACACACTATCGTTCAAAGTGTAGCGAAAATTGTCACGCTTCGCAACCGTATTTCACCGCCATTGACGAAAAAAAACGGCCCGAATGGGCCGCCCGTCAAAATGTATTCATATTTGCCGCTCTTTATTGCTTGGCTACTTCCACGATCGCGCCGTTTAACTTGTAGATCACAAGCGCATCGCCTTCCCGCAGATCGGAGACCGAAACGGCTGCGCCGCTGCGGGTAATAAGCGTACTCGTCGTCAATTGGTAGGTGTAGTCCGTATCGGATATATTTTTCCGCTTCGTAATAATCTGATTCAGCGCCGCGTCGTATCTCCAAAACGTTCGGGCCGTGCCTGCGCTTACCGTAACGACGACCGCGCCCTCCGCGTTTTTCTTCACTTCTGCGCGATCGCCCGGGGCCAGCACCGCAGCCGAGGAAGAGACCGACCCGTTCTTGATGATACTGTAGCCGGTCCCGAGCTGTATCGTCGTGCTCCCGCCCCCGTAAATATCAAGCGAGACGGCGCCGGTAGAAAGCGAATTGATCCGTCCGGCCGTAACCGTAACCGTCGTCAGCGTTGCCGGCGTCGTGCCCGCAAACGTGACATTGACCGTTCCGCCCTGCTTCAAAGCGGACAGCGCGACTGCCGCTCCGCCGTCATCCTGCAGCTTCATATCCGAGGTTGAAAACTCGGTCACCTTGCCGTCCGCACCCTGCAGCCGGATTTTTTTCGCCTGCGTATCGACCGAGCCGATCGTGTATTGAACCGGTTGAAAAACTTTCAGGACGTTCGCTTTTTCCTGGTTGGAGTCGAGCATAGCCGTAATGCGCGTTCCCGCCTTAATATCCGTCACTGCAGCGCCGGTTTTGCCCTGCCACTCGACAGTAGGGGAGCTGAGCGACAACGTCACCGAGCTGCCGTCTTCGAGCTGCATCGTCAGTTTTCCCGTTGCCGTGCTGAGCGCCGTAACCGTTCCGGTATACTGATGGACAAAATGAATGGCTATTGCATCGGTGCCGTTGTATGCGACCGAAATCCGGTGTCCCTGAGCGAGCAGCGAACCTGCCGCTGCAAGCGGCAGCGTCGTGCCGTTGAAATCGAGCGCCGTCTTGTCCGTAAGCTGAAGGGCGAGCAGCGTGCCATCCGTTCCTTTGACGGTGAGCACTTTTGTGCCAGTTTCGTAACCGATAATTTGCGCTCCCGCCAGCGTTCCCACTTTGCGTCCTGTGACGGTCACCGCCGTCACTTTGCCGGTGTCGTCAACCGTCAGCTGCAGGCTGTCTTCCTTGTACAGGTCGTCCAGCGTAGCATTGTTCATGCCGCCGATCGTAACCATGACGGAATCCGAAAGAAACTTCGTTTCGGGACTGCCGTTCACGAGATAGGTGATCGTGCT
This sequence comes from Paenibacillus beijingensis, assembly GCF_000961095.1. Classification (NCBI taxonomy): domain Bacteria; kingdom Bacillati; phylum Bacillota; class Bacilli; order Caryophanales; family Paenibacillaceae; genus Paenibacillus; species Paenibacillus beijingensis. Next base: position 5,414,636 of record NZ_CP011058.1, read on the forward strand.
GCTGTCTTTGCCGTAAAAAGCTCCGGAAACGGTACGCGCCGCCGCCGCTTTGACCGAAGCCGATACGAGCTTACTGTTCTGAATTTTGTAAGCGATTGTGTCGCCCGCCTGCAGTCCGGAAAGATTGCCGAGCACGCGCCCGTCCCATCCGGTCAGAACGGCATCGGCGGATACGGACCAAGTCTGCTGCTTGTCGCCTTCGCCAAACGTGACGGTTCCGGCGGCGGCGTCGACTGATGCCACCTTCGCTTCGCCGCTCGTATTGACGGGAGCCGACTTTACTTCGACGCTGAGCGTAACAGGCGTGGAGCGGAACGAATCCTGCGTTACAACAACGCTGCTGTCAACGGTCAGCGATGAAAAAGCAAGCGGCGCGCCTGAAGAATCTTTTACGCTCAAGCTTTCATCGTAAAAAATGGAGATCGGATCATTGCCGACCCACAGCCAAATTTTCTTCTCGGAAGGTACGATTTTCGATACCGTTCCTTCGAGCTGCTTCACCTGCGGGGCACTGTCGAGCTGTTCGGCGTAATAAGCGGTCGTGCCGCTGCCGATCAAGCGGATATTCGTATACAGCGTCAGCTTGTCGGCGGTCACGGTTTTATCCGAGCCCGGCTGATACGATTTCGCGGCTTTGGACAGCGTAAAGGTCCGGCTCTCGCCGCCGGTGTATACCGTTACTTTATCTCCGCTGACGGCGGTCAATACGCCGTCGGTTTGGCCTGCAAACGTTACCGGGACATAAGCTTCCGCCCGGCTGAACAGCGTTGCGGCAGCCGCTCTCGTAACCGAAGCTTGCGGCTCAAATGTCTGTGCGGTCACACCGGTCACAAGCCCGAGCGAGACGGCGGCATTGATATATCCGACATAGCCGATGCCGATTTTGCCCGCATCGGCGAAGCTTGACGGCTGGCCGGCAGCCGACGCCGCCGCGTCGGTTTTGCCGACGGAGCGTACGATGAGCTTCGTCATCCATTCGCGCGAAGCCGTTTTGCGGCCCCAGGCGTTGACGGCATCTGCTGCCGCCGCGCCATATTCGTCGGTTTGGTCGAGCAAGCCGAGCTGAAAGGCCAGCGCCACATATTTTTTATAGTAATTGTCAACGACAAACGATTCCGGAAAAATCACTTCCTGGCTGTTATCCACCGTCTTGTCCTTGCCGATAAAGCGCAGCGCCATCAGCACCGCTTCCTCCTGCGTCACGCCGGCGGACGGGCGGAACAGGCCGTTGTTGCCGATAATAATTTTCTGAAGCGACAATTTGGTAATGGCCTTCTCCGCCCAGTGGCCCGCTTTGACGTCGCCGAATACGATCGGTTCGGGGGCTCCGGAAGCGTCGGCGGTGCCTGCATCGTTCGCGAAAGAAGCGATTGCACTGCCGCCGTCCGCCGGCGCTGCCGTGCCGGCCGCGGCCGATGTATTTGTGCCGGACTGCGCAGCCGATGCGGCGCCGCCTCCGGTCAGAAGTGAGAAGGCGAGGACCCATACGAACGTTTTGTATCCTGAAGAAAATTGCGTCATCTTATTATTGTCCTCCGCTTCTTGTAATAGGGTGTTCCAGGTCAAGATGACCCATCAGGCTGTCGACGGCCTTGCCGTCCACCAAAATATCGATCGATTTAATTTCAGCGAACTGAAAGAGTGTCTTCTGAATGGATTCCAGCGCAAGCTCTTCTCCGGGCGCGCCGAGACGGGACGTCTCCGGCAGCGTAATGTCGGCTGTCACCGCCCCGTCCTTAACGGTCACCCCGTTAAATTTCACTCCGCTCCAAAGTGCGGTCTTGCCGTTTTCTTTGGCGGCGGCGAGCGCCTCAAGCGCCGCCTTGATTTTGGATTCCTCCGTCGTATAGCCGATTTCCGCTTTAAGCGGATACAGCTTCTCCAAATTGGCATCGGTCATATAGATATCAATCGTTTGTTTCGTCTGCGGTTGCGTCGTACCGGTGCCGGCTGCCGTGTTCGGCTGGCTGCCGCCGCCCGTTGCGGAGCCGGTTCCGCCTGCCGCGGAGCTGCCGCCGCCCGTGCCGCTGCTGCCGGTCGTGCCGCCGGCACCTGCCGCGGAGCTCCCTTTCTCGGGAGACAATGCGGAAGAACCGGTGCCGTTTCCGCTCACGGCGGACGTATCCGCTTCATTGCCGCCGGCAGTCTCTTTGCTGCCGCAGGAAGCAGCTGTCATCACAATCGCTGCCGCCATCCCAAATAAAGCTGCTTTCTTCCAAGCTTTTTTCATCCGCCGATTCCCCCTTGTTATGAAAGCTGCAGGTATTCTTTAATACCCGCTACAATAGCTGCCGCGATCTCCTGCTGTTTACTTTCGCTGAACATGACGGCTTCGTCGGTTCTGTTAGTCAGAAAGCCTGTTTCAAGCAGTACGGACGGCATCGTTGTTTTCTTGACCACGACAAAACCTGCGGTTCGGACGCTGCGGTCCGGCAGCCCTGCCGCTTCAAGCACTTTCTTATGGATGATTTCCGCAAGCGCCTTGCTCTTGGCGCTGTAATAGTACGTTTCCGTTCCCGATGCCGGCGAGCCCGGAAGCGCATTGCCGTGAAGCGATATAAATAAGTCCGCCTGGAGATCGTTGGCAAAAGTCGCCCGGTCGTTCAGCTCCAGGAACGTGTCGTCCGAACGGGTCATATATGGCGCAATCCGCTGCTCATTTTTCAATAGATCATTCACTTTAAGGGCCAGAGAGAGATTGAAATCTTTTTCTTTTCTCCCTGAAACGCTGGTGGCGCCCGGGTCCTGACTGCCATGTCCGGCATCGATGACGACTTTGAAAATTTTGCTGCCGTCAGGCGCAGTGCTCACCGGCGGCACGGCCTGATCGGGACCGAGCAGGCTGAGCTGCAGAATGCCGTCGCCTTGCGTAAAGCTGTGCTGCGTCTTCGCCGACAGATCCCATACGACTCTTACCGTGGACGGCTTGTCCGAATAGAAAGAAAATCTGATTTTCGATAAGGTCGGATGCGTATCGACGACCAGCTCTCCCATCCTTGAAGTCAAGGACGGAAAAGCGGGTGTAAACCCGTCTGCGAATGCCGAATAAGGCAGATCCAGCATAATCCGATCGGGACCTGTGAGCACGGTCGGCTGTACACCGTTCATCGTTCCGTCGAAGCGGATCGTCGTCGTGCCAAGCCCGTCGAATTCAATGCCTTTCACAAAAGCAGTCGCATCGGCCGGCGGTGTTGCCGTTGCCGGCGCATCCACCGGCGGGGTTACCGTTCCCGGCACATCCACCGGGGGCGTTTCCGCTGCCGGCGCACCGCTGCCGGTTCCGCTGTCCCCGCCCGCATTTCCGCTTGCGTCACCTCCGCCGGAGCTGCCGTCGTCCACCGGAGCCGGCTCCGGCTGGTAAACATAAACGGAATTGGCCGGTTTATCATAATAAATTTCCAGACCCATGTTCTCGCTCACGAAACGGAGCGGAACCATCGTCACGCTTTTATATGTTTTGTCGTTAAAAATTTGTGCGGGAGCCGACATCGCCATTTGCTGCCCGTTGACTTCCGCGGTTTTGCCGCCTATGACAAGGTTGATCAGGTTTAGTTCGTTATGTATTCCTACCGTCTTGCTTTTTTGATCCCAACTGACATCGAAACCCATTCCTTCCGCGACCGTGCGGATCGGCACGAACGTCGTGCCCTTCACGATTTTGGGCGGATTGCCGGAGGAGACCATCTGCTTTCCGTTCAAATACAACTTCGGGACATCATTTACAGCTGCGTACGAAACCGCCGCAAAGAGCGAGATCAACACCGTCATGAACAACAACATGCATACAAACTTCTTCATCTTTCACCTCGATGTTGGAATAGCCCACACCAAGCTGCTTTCGCCAATCGATATGGTGTTCGTTTTTATTGCCGAAAAGCTGCAAACAGCGGACAAAAAGATAGACGCATTTTGACAGAAAAAGTTGCGAGAAGAGGAAAAAAGAGGAGAGCCTTTCTTAGGAAGGCGTCCCCTCTTTCACGAATCTGCGAAGCTATTAAGCGAACGCAGCGGCGCGCTTGTTCTCGTAAGCCGAAATTTCGTCTTCATGCTGAAGCGTCAAGCCGATGTCGTCCAGTCCTTGCAGCAAAAACTGGCGGCGGTGCTCATCGAGATCAAACTCGATTTTCAGTCCTTGATTGTCGGTAATTTGCTTGTTTTCCAGATCGACCGTCAGCTCGTAGCCTTCGGTGGCGGCGGTGCGCTGGAACAGATCTTCAACCTGCTCCTCGCTCAGCTTGATCGGCAGAATGCTGTTCTTGAAGCAGTTGTTGTAAAAAATGTCGGCGAAGGACGGCGCAATCACCACTTTGAAGCCGTAGTCCAGAATCGCCCACGGCGCGTGCTCGCGCGAGGAGCCGCAGCCGAAGTTGGCGCGCGAAATCAGGATCGAAGCGCCTTGGTAGCGCGGTTTGTTCGGTTCGAATTCGGGATTGACATTCCCTTGCTCGTCAAAGCGCCATTCGTAGAACAGAAACTGTCCGAAGCCGCTCCGTTCGATCCGTTTCAGAAATTGTTTCGGGATGATGGCGTCCGTATCGACGTTGACGCGGTCAACGGGAGCTACGATCCCGGTATGCTTTTTGAATGGTTCCATGGTCGGTAATCCCCTCTCTGTCTTGAGAAAAAAATCAGAAATTCAGCGGTATTAGTTCGTTACTTCCGTTTTGATCGTCCAGTCGCGCACGTCGGTAAAGTGCCCTTTGATAGCTGCAGCGGCAGCCATTGCCGGGGATACGAGATGCGTCCGTCCGCCGCGTCCTTGACGGCCTTCGAAGTTCCGGTTGGAGGTCGATGCGCACCGCTGTCCCGGCTGCAGCACGTCAGGATTCATCGCCAGACACATCGAGCATCCGGCTTCACGCCATTCGAAGCCCGCTTCGGTGAAGATGCGGTCGAGACCTTCTTTTTCCGCTTGAATTTTGACGCGTCCGGAACCCGGCACGACAATCGCCGTCACGCGGTCGCTCACTTTGTAGCCTTTGGCGATTTCGGCAGCCGCGCGCAGGTCTTCGATCCGTCCGTTCGTACAGGAACCGATGAACACGTAGTCGATCGCGATGTCCGTCATCGGTGTGCCCGGTTTCAGATCCATATACTCCAGCGCTTTCTCAGCCGCTTTGCGCTCGTTCTCGGTCGGCAGATCTTTCGGGTTCGGAACAGCCGAAGTAATGTCGGTACCCATGCCCGGGCTCGTACCCCACGTTACTTGCGGAATGAGCGAATCAACGTCAAATTCGACAACGGTATCGTACGATGCGCCTTCGTCGGTCGTCAGTTCGCTCCAAGCGGCAACCGCTTTGTCGTAGTCCGCGCCTTGCGGAGCGTATTCGCGGCCGCGCAAGTAGTTGAAGGTCGTCTCGTCAGGGGCGATCAGACCGGCGCGGGCGCCGCCTTCGATCGACATGTTGCAGACGGTCATCCGCTCTTCCATCGTCAGGCTGCGGATCGCTTCGCCCGTGTACTCGAGCACATAGCCGGTTGCGAAGTCGGTGCCGTATTTGGCGATAACGCCGAGAATCATGTCTTTTGCCGTTACGCCCGGCTTGCGGGAGCCGATGAAGCGCACTTCCATCGTCTTCGGTTTCGATTGCTGCAGACATTGCGTCGCGAGCACGTGCTCGACTTCGCTCGTTCCGATACCGAATGCAAGCGCGCCGAATGCGCCGTGCGTTGATGTGTGGCTGTCGCCGCAAACGATCGTTTTGCCCGGCCATGTCAGGCCGATTTCAGGACCCATAACGTGCACGACGCCTTGGTCGATGTTGTTCAGGTCGAACAGCTTCACGCCGAAATCTTCGCAGTTTTTCGTCAGTGTATCGATTTGCTGCTTGGAAATCGGATCGCTGATGTTGAAGCGGTCTTTCGTCGGTACGTTGTGGTCCATCGTCGCAAACGTCCGCTCGGGGCGGCGCACTTTGCGGCCCGCCATGCGCAGTCCTTCAAACGCCTGCGGAGACGTTACTTCATGGACAAGATGAAGGTCGATGTACAGGATGCTCGGTTTGCCTTCTTCCTGGTGGATAACGTGATTGTCCCAAATCTTTTCAAACAATGTTCTTTTTGTCATTATTGTTCACCCCATCGTATCAGTCGGTCTTGATAAGCGTAACCTAATCAGTTGATCAATTATCGCGCTCTTTGTCCTGTTTAAAGGATACCATTGGAATGTTCATTGTTCCAAGATATAATATCTATAATAGTTATAGGTTTAAGTTATAGCTGGAAAAGGATGAAAATTTCTCCCAAAGGATGAGAAGCAATGGAATTGCGTCAATTACAATATGTCATTCAAATCGCCAAGGAAAAAAATTTTTCGCGCGCCGCGGAAAAACTGCATATCGCCCAGCCGTCGCTCAGCCAGCAGCTGTCCAAGCTGGAGAAGGAAATCGGCGTGCTGCTCGTGCGGCGGACGACCAATTCCGTCGAGCTGACGCATGCCGGGTCCGTATTCGTCGACAAAGCCCAATCGATCATCGACAGCGTCGAGCAGCTGAAGCGCGAGATGGAAGATATGGCCCAGATGAGGCGCGGCCGCCTCGTCGTGGGCAGCCTGCCGATTACCGGGTCGCACATTTTGCCGTATGTGCTGCCGGTGTTTGCCGCCGATTATCCCGAAATCGAAGTCGTGCTCGTTGAGGACACAACCGCAAGGCTTGAACAGCTGACCGCCAGCGGCGGAACGGATCTTAGCCTGCTGTCGCTGCCGCTGATCGATACGACGCTTGCATGGGAGCCGCTCATTGAAGAGGAGATTTGCCTCGCCGTCCCCCCTTCCCACCGGTTTGCGGGACTGGAGGAGCCGATCCGCATCGGCGACCTCGCCGAGGAACCGTTCATTGTCCTCAAAAAAGGACAAGGCTTCCGGCAAATCGCAATCGATTTGTGCCAAAACGCCGGCTTTTCCCCGCGCATCGTCTTCGAGAGCAGCAATATCGAGACCGTCCAGTCGCTGGTGGCGGCGGGAATGGGAATCGCTTTTATCCCGCACATGATCGCGCGCTCCCAGCGCGGCGAATTTACGCCCGTCTACCTTTCGGTCGCCGAACGGCCGTCAAGAACGCTCGTGATCGCCAGCCGCAAAGGACGCTATTTGTCCAAAGCGGCGGACGCTTTTATCGGAACCTTAAAAAATGTGGTGAAAAGGTAGCCGCCGCGGCTGCCTTTCCCGCATTAATGCCAGCCGCTTCTTCTTGTGAACCGGCAGCAAGCCTGCATTCATCTAATAAAGCGATGGCCGGCGGTCCTGAAAGACCGGAATCCGTCCGCGCACTTCGTCGACAAGCGCCAGATCGATTTCGGCCGTCAAAATCGCTTCTTCTTCTCCGCCTTCGGCCAAAATTTCGCCCCACGGATCGATAATGAGGGAATGTCCGAAAAAGGCGGTGTCGCCGCTCGTTCCGACCCGGTTGCACGCAATGACGTACATCTGGTTCTCGATGGCGCGAGCCGTCAGCAGCGTGCGCCAGTGGTGAAGGCGGGGATGCGGCCATTCCGCCGGCACGAACAGCAGCTTGGCGCCGTCCAGCGCCAGCCTGCGCGCCAGCTCCGGAAACCGGATGTCGTAGCAGATCATCAGACCGGCTTCCGCTCCTTCCAGCGACATTTTTCCCGGGGTGTCTCCCGCCTGCAAAAATTTTTCTTCTTCCATTAACCGGAACAGGTGGATTTTCGAATACTGCCCGGCTTCCTCGCCTTGACGGTCAAACGTATAGATCGTATTGAACACGTCGGCGCCGCGTTTCTCCGCGATGGATCCGGCTACCAGATGAACGCCGTGCTTGCGGCTGAATGCCGACATCATTTCTTTCGTTCTGGCGCCGCCGGCATCGGCCAGCTCCTGAATCCGGTCCAGCGCATAGCCGGTGTTCCACATTTCCGGAAACACGATTACGTCCGGCTTCACGGGCGCGTTTACCGCCTGCTCCAGCAAGTCCTGCAGCCGGGCAAAATTCGTCTCCGGCTCCCCGGCCGTTATATTCATTTGCAGCAGCGCGACATTCAGTTTATGCGCGGCTTTATTTTCGTTGCCCATATTCCATCCTCCAGCTTAAACGTGTACCGGCCTTTTCCGCAAGCGGCAGGTGTGGGGCAAGATGCAGCTGTCACTCTGACCGAGCAGTTCTTATTTGCGGTTCAGGGAGCGTAGCGGACGGATCGTTCTGGAGAAGCGTAAGCGTTCGCCTTTGTCCCCGGATTTCTTCGATTGAAACCATAGTTAAAGGAAATCCGGGGACAACAGCGATCGTAAGAATGATCCGTCCGCGCAGCGGCGACCAACCGCACGTTGGGAGGTTCAACGGGTAAAGCAGTGAGATTGGAGCTTCCTCCCTGCCGCGAAGCGCTTTTAGCCGGATACACGTTTAAGTTTTTTCCCTAATCATAACCGCTCATGGTCTGCTGTCAAGCAGGGAAGCCTAGTTAAGGAACAAAGACCGCATTCTGCAAGAAGCCATAGAATAAGCCGTATATACAAAGGAGAATTCCGATGATCAAACGACTCACTGCCATACTGTTGGCATTGCATCTTGCGCTGCTTGGCGCTGCGGGTGCCGTTTCGGCCGCTTTCGCCGCGCCGCCGGAGCCGCTCCTGCCGGTGCAAATATTCGACGTCGCCGCCGGGAAAGTCGTCAAGACGCTGGACAACAATGAAGAGTATCAAAACTTTGCCAAAGGCTGGCTCGCTTCCGTAACCGGACTGGCGCCGCAAGTGCAGCCCGATGAAAAGTGCGGATATGTATTCCGCGTGCCGCTTGCCGCTTCACAAACGGTCAAGGTCGACCAGAACGAATTCAACGTTCAGGACGTCTTTTTGTTTTACTGCCCGGACAAACCGCCGGTTCTGCTCGTATTTGACACGAACCGCCGGCCTTATCTGCTGTCCGTCCAAACCGATCTGGCGCCGTTTCTTTCCAAAGTCGGTCTTAGCCGATAACGCCAAGCTAACGCTAAGTTTTCCGAGTCGAATTCTCGACAACGCGCCCCTTGTCTGCTACAGTAAAAAACAAAAGATAGGCAGATCTGGAGTGTGAAAATAAAGATGGACGCACAGAAAACAAATATCAGCATTGAGCCGGCGGAACGGATGACCGGACTTCCGACCCAATTTTTCGCCAAACTGGTCGGCAAAGCGAATGCCCAGGCCGCCAAAGGACGCGATGTCATCAACCTTGGGCAAGGCAATCCCGATACGCCGACTCCGCCGCATATCGTGCAGGCGATGCAGGAAGCTTCGGCCAATCCGCTTTATCACCGGTACCCGCCTTTCAGAGGATTCCCTTTCCTTAAAGAAGCGGTCGCCAAACGTTATTTGGACGATTATGGAGTGAAGCTTGACCCTGAAACCGAAGTCGCGATTCTGTTCGGCGGCAAAACCGGTCTGATTGAAATAAGCCAGTGCCTGCTCAATCCCGGCGATTTGTGCCTTGTGCCTGACCCGGGCTACCCGGATTACTGGTCGGGCGTCGCGCTCGCCGGCGGGCGGATGACGTATATGCCGCTATTGGAGAGTAACGGCTTTCTTCCGGATTACAGCTCGGTCTCTCCTGAAGATGCGAAAGCAGCCAAGCTGATGTTCATTAATTACCCGAACAACCCGACCGGCGCCGTGGCGGACGCTTCCTTTTATGCGGATACCGTCGCTTTTGCCGAGAAAAACAACATTGTCGTCGCCAGCGATTTCGCATACGGAGCGATCGGTTTCGACGGACGCAAGCCGTTCAGCTTTCTCCAGACTCCGGGCGCAAAAGAAGTGGGTGTGGAATTTTACACCCTTTCCAAAACGTACAATATGGCGGGCTGGAGGGTTGGCTTCGCCCTCGGCAATGCGAAGATCATTTCGCTGATCAATCTCATTCAGGACCATTATTATTGCAGCCTGTTCGGAGGCATTCAAGAGGCGGCGGCGACGGCGCTTATCGGACCGCAGCAGTGTGTAGCCGAATTGAACGACAAGTACGAGAGCCGCCGTGAAGCCGTATACGGAGCGCTGTCGGAAATCGGCTGGAAAGCGGCCCGCCCGGGCGGATCGTTCTTCTGCTGGCTGCCCGTGCCGAAGGGCTGGAAATCGGAGCCGTTTGCAGATACGCTGCTTGAGAAAGCCGATGTCGTCGTTGCTCCTGGAGTCGGCTTCGGTAGCCACGGCGAAGGCTACGTGCGGCTCGGGCTGCTCAGCGACGAAGCGCGCCTCGTAGAAGCGGTGCAGCGTATCGGCAGGCTCGGGTTATTCGGCTGATTCGGCGTAAAATAAGACGGCTTAGAGCCGCTTCCACTTTACAGGCCATGTCAGAACGTGGTATGCTGATGGAACAGTTGAACTTCAAAACGTATTGACGGGACCATTAGGCAGTAAGGACGCGCATAGAGAGTAAATTTCTCGGCTGCAAAAATTTACCGCGTCTCCTGACCGAACCCACCCCTGAACGGCCGGCGATGAGCCGGACAGCGCCTGCTGTTACCAGGCCCCAAGACGGATGGCGCGCCACCATGAGCGCCGTCAATAAAGGTGGTACCGCGGAAGCGTCAGACTTTCGTCCTTTTTAGGACGGGAGTCTTTTTATTTTATATCTGAGGATGTGAGTTCCGATGGCGGAATCCATTGTAGTAAAAATCGGCAGCAGTTCCCTGACGTCCGGAGCCGGCGAAATAAACCGCGAGCGGATCGCGTTTTACGCGTCCGAGCTCGCCGCACTTCACGCTCTCGGATATCAAGTGCTGCTCGTAACATCGGGGGCGGTTGCGGCGGGCTTCCGCACGATCGGCTACCCTTCCCGCCCGAAGCATCTTCATGAAAAGCAGGCGGCCGCCGCAGTCGGGCAGGCGCTGCTGATGCAGGCTTATCAGGAGATCTTCGGCGGACACGGAATCGGTACGGCGCAAATATTGCTGACCCGGCCGGACTTCGCCAGCCGCAGCCGGATGAACAATGCTCTAATGACGATTGAAGAGCTGCTGCATCAGCGGATACTTCCGATCATCAATGAGAACGACACGGTCGCGACGGACGAGTTGAAATTCGGCGACAACGATATGCTGTCGGCACTGGTGGCCAATCTGGTCAAAGCGCAGCACCTGTTTATTCTGACCGATACGGACGGGCTGTATACGGCTAACCCCCGCCATGACCCGAATGCCCGCAAAATCGAGCATGTCGAGCAAATTACGCACGATTTGATGCAAATTGCCGGCGGAGCGGGCACGGCGGTCGGCACCGGCGGCATGCGTTCCAAGATTGAAGCGGCGCGCATCGCCATGCGCGGCGGCGTGCCGGTATTTATCGGCCGTCTCGAGCAGGCGGGCGACCTGCTGCTTGCGCTGCAGGGCTCGGATAAAGGCACTTATTTTCATACCGATCAGCACTCGCTGCCGCTCAAGAAGCAGTGGCTCGGCTTTCATTCGCTGTCGCAGGGCACAATCGCCGTCGACGACGGCGCCGCCAAAGCGCTGCTCACCGGAGGCAAAAGTCTTCTTCCCGCCGGCGTACGCTCGGTTGAAGGCGATTTCCACCCCGGCGACGTCGTCGACGTTACGGGCTTAAGCGGCGATCCGATCGGCCGCGGCGTCGTCAACTATGCGGCATGGCAAATTCAAGCGGTCGCAGGGCTTTCCACAGAGGAAGTGAAGCGCCGCGTCGAGGTGAACCGGATCGAAGTTATTCATCGCGACGAATGGATCACATTAGCCAATTAAAGGCAACGATAAAGTGAAACGGAGAGGAGCAACGAACTAATGAGCGTAACGACGAACGAAGTGCGCGACAAAGCGAAGCTCGCGCGATCAGCCGCAGAAGAGATGAACCTGCTGACAACGGAGCAAAAAAACGAGGCGCTCGCCGCCATGGCCGACGCCTTGATTGCGAATACCGCCGCCATTATCAGCGCCAATGAACTCGATCTTAAGCGGGGCAAGGAACAAGGAACGCCGGCTTCCCTGCTCGACAGATTGGCCCTTAATCCGGCGCGCATCGAAGGTATTGCCGAAGGATTGCGCCAGATTATCGCACTGCCCGATCCGGTTGGCGACAATCTGGAAACGATTGAACGTCCGAACGGACTGCATATTGAGAAAATCCGCGTTCCGCTCGGCGTCATCGGCATTATTTACGAGGCGCGCCCGAACGTGACGGTCGACGCAGCGGGACTTTGCCTCAAGACAGGCAACGCCGTCGTCCTGCGCGGCGGGTCGGCGGCACTGCTGACGAACCGCACCGTTGTCGACGTGCTGCGCACCGCCCTGTCGGCAACCGCCGTTCCGAAGGAAGCGCTGCAGCTGATCGAGGATCCGAGCCGCGCTTCGGTCGACACGATGCTCAAGCTGAACGGACTGCTGGACGTCATCATTCCGCGCGGCGGCGCCTCCCTGATCCGCAACGTCGTGGAAAATGCGACCGTGCCCGTCATCGAAACGGGTGCCGGCATTTGCCATACGTTCATCGACGAAAGCGCCGATTACCGGATGGCTTCGGATATCGCGTTCAATGCGAAAGTGCAGCGGCCTTCCGTATGCAACTCGATGGAAACGCTGCTCGTGCATTGCGCCTTCGCCGCTTCCCACTTGCGGAAGCTGGCGGACCGGATGCTGGAGGCCGGTGTGGCGCTCAAAGGATGTGCGGAAACACTCCGGATCGTGCCGGAAGCTTCGCTCGCAACGGATGCCGATTATGCGACGGAGTATAACGATTACGTTCTGAACATCCGGATCGTCAGCGGCATCGACGAGGCGCTGCGGCATATCCGCAGGTTCGGCACGAAGCATTCGGAATGCATCGTCACCGAAGACGCGGCGAATGCCGACCGCTTTCTGCGCGACACCGATGCGGCGGCGGTTTACCATAATGCGTCCACCCGCTTTACGGACGGGTTCGAATTCGGATTCGGTGCGGAAATCGGCATCAGCACCCAGAAGCTGCATGCGCGCGGCCCTATGGGGCTGCCGGCGTTAACAAGCACCAAATATATCGTTAAAGGCAGCGGGCAAATCAGACAATAATGAAGCTGAAAATTATGGCGAACCCGCCGGATACGATTTAGCTTTTGCATTAACAATAAAAGGCTTCCTGCAAGGAGGAACGGCAATGACTATAAATTCCATAACCGAAGCGGACTCGGTACAGAGAACGGGTGTTTCCGGTCTCAGCCTCGTCTTCTACGGAGCGGGATCGATGGCGGAGGCGATTGTGAAAGGGCTGCTTCATAAGCGACTGACAACGCCCGGTCAAATCGGCATGTTTAACCGGAGCAACGCCGAGCGGCTGGAACAGCTGCGGAACCAATACGGCGTATATACGGCTTTGGAGCAAAGTGACAAAGAAAAAATGCTGCAAAGCGCCGATATCATCTTCCTGGCCATAAAACCGAAGGACGCGGCGGAATCGCTCCGCACGCTGGCTCCTCTTCTGAACGGCCGCCAAATGATCGTTTCGCTCATCGCCGGATTACCAATCCGGACCATTGAACGGCTCCTTGGGCAAACCGTGCCTGTTATCCGCACGATGCCCAATACGAGCGCAACAGTTGGCTTGGGGGCGACCGGCCTTTCATTTTCGGATGCGGTAAGCGCACATCAGCGCGATCTGGCCGAAGAGCTGTTCCGGGCCGTCGGAATGACGGCAGTCGTCGAAGAGCCGCAGCTCGATGCGGTTACCGCCGTATCGGGCAGCGGTCCGGCTTATATTTACTATATGATGGAGACGATGATGGCTGCGGGTCAGAAGCTCGGCCTTTCGCCGCAGGCGGCGCGCGAACTGACGCTTCAAACGGTGCTCGGCGCGGCGCATATGGTGATCGAAACCGGCGAAGAGCCGGCGGAGCTGCGCCGCAAAGTGACGTCGCCGAACGGTACGACCCAGGCTGCGATCGAGACGCTTGAATCGCACCGCTTCTCCGAAGCTTTCATGCATGCGATGGAACGGTGCATGAACAGAGCCCGCGAATTGGGAGCTGAAATTGAAAGGAGCGCCGGTGAATGAGCGAGCGATTGAACGGATATTGCACCGCAACATACCGCTGCTACGACGATAAAGCCGATTTTCATAAAAAAGCGCTGTCGATCGCCGTCGGACTGACGGTCGGCAGCTGGACCGACCTTCCGGAAGCGCGCAAAGCGGAGATGGAAAAACATTTGGGCCGCGTCGTTTCCGTGGAAGTGCACGAAACGGACCGTCCGGGAGAGCGTTATGCGGACATCCGCATCGCGTATCCCGACATCAACTTCAGCCGCGATATTCCGGCGCTGCTCGTCACCATATTCGGCAAACTGTCGATGGACGGACGGATCAAATTGACCGACATCGACGTCTCGGGCGATTTTCTGACCGCTTTTCCGGGTCCGAAGTTCGGCCTGGAAGGTGTTCGGGAGCTGCTTGGCGTGCACGACCGTCCGCTGCTGATGAGCATTTTCAAATCGGTCATCGGCCATGATCTCGACGGGCTGCAAGAGCAGTTTTACAAGCAGGCGCTCGGCGGCGTCGATCTGATCAAAGATGACGAGATTTTGTTCGAAAATCCGCTTACCCCGCTCGAGAAACGGGTTGAAACGTGCATGGAAGCGGCGCGGCGCGCGTCCGCACAGACCGGACAAAAGCTGCTCTACGCGGTCAACCTGACCGGTCCGGCTTCCAAGCTGGCTGCGCAGGCGCGCAAAGCGATCTCAGCCGGTGCTAACGCGCTGCTGCTCAACGTGCTCGCTTACGGCTACGATACGCTGCATGAGCTGAGCAGCGACCCGGAAGTCAACATCCCGATCGCCGCGCATCCGGCGCTTGCCGGCGCGCTCTACCCTTCGCCGCATTACGGCATCGCCGCACCGGTGCTGCTCGGCAAGCTAATGCGGCTCGCGGGAGCCGATCTCGTGCTGTTCCCTTCCCCTTACGGCTCCGTCGTCATGCCGAAAGAGGAAAATATGGCCGTCAAAGAAGCGCTGCTTCATCCGCTGTCAACGTTGCGGACAAGCTTCCCGGTTCCTTCCGCCGGCATTCATCCGGGACTTGTGCCGCTCATTTTGCGCGACTTCGGATCGGACGTTGTCGTCAACGCCGGCGGCGGCATTCACGGCCATCCGCTCGGTACCGCAGCCGGCGGCGAGGCGTTCCGCCAGGCCATCGCGGCCGCTTTGAAAGGCGTGCCGCTGGCGGAAGCGGCCGGAGAGCCGGGCCATGAACCGTTGAGAGCGGCGATTGACGCATGGGGCGTGAAGGAAGCATGAGTACGGATCGAAAAAAAGTTATTTTTTGCGATTTCGACGGGACGATTACGGTCAATGACAACATTGTGGCGGTCATCAAGCATTTTAATCCGGAAGGCTGGGAAGCGATTGTCGACGACATTATTCAGCAGCGCATCACGATTCAACAGGGTGTAGGCGCTTTGTTCCGCCTGCTCCCCGCTTCCATGAAGAAGGAAGTGGTCGATTATGCGATCGGCAATGCAACGATCCGCGCCGGTTTCGCCGATCTGCTCGCATACTGCAAACGCCAAGACATTGAATTTTATGTCACGAGCGGCGGCATCGATTTCTTCGTTTATCCGCTGCTGGCGCAATTCGGCATTCCCGAAGACCATATTTACTGCAACGGCAGCGATTTCAGCGGCGAAAGGATTGAAATTACGTGGCCCCACTCCTGCGACGACGAATGTGCAAGCGGCGGCTGCGGCATGTGCAAGCCGGCCGTTATCCGGCGGTTCCCGCAGGAGCACTTCGAAAGGATTTTGATCGGGGACAGCGTAACCGACTTTGAAGGCGCGAAGCTGGCAGAGCTTGTTTTTTCCCGCTCGCATTTGACCGAGAAATGCCGGGAGCTTGGACTCCCTCATGTCGAATTTGAAACGTTCCACGATATCATTGCCCATCTGGAGCAGGAAAGGACTACGGTACGATGAGTCATGCAGTCATTACACTGGAAGAAAAACAGCGCGCTTACGCGCAGCTTCACGAGGTGAAGGCGCTCTTCTCGCAGCGCAATTGGTTCGCCGGAACGAGCGGCAACCTGTCCGTACGTGTGGGCGATTTTTCGCCAGAGCAGTTCCAATTCGCCATTACGGCCAGCGGCAAAGACAAGTCGCAGCAAACGCCCGAAGATTTTCTGCTGGTGGACCAAAGCGGGAAGCCGAGCGAGCCGACCTCGCTTAAACCGTCTGCGGAGACGCTCATCCACTGCGAAATTTACCGGTTAACCGGCTGCGGAGCCATTTTTCATGTGCATACCGTGTTCAACAACGTCATTTCGGAATGGTTCTGGGACCGCAAATCGGTTCCGGTGGACGGCGTCGAATTGATCAAAGGGCTCGGAAATTGGGAAGAGGAAGCGCACATCGACATTCCGATCGTCTCCAACTTCGCCGATATTCCGCGCATCGTTCCGGAAATTACAGAGCGTCTGCAGCACGACATTCCCGGAATTATGCTGCGCAAGCACGGCATTTACGCATGGGGTAAAAACGCGTTCGAAGCGAAGCGCCACCTCGAAGCGTTTGAGTTTATTTTTGAATATGTTTACCGGTGGGAGCTGCTGAACCGTTCCCGCTGAGCGGCCTTTAATAAGAGGCTGTCCCATAAGCAGGCTTTATGTCGGGTTTCAAGCCCTTCTGCTTCAAAAACGTAAACGAACCGATCAAGGAGCTATCCTTGGCCGGTTCGTTCGTTTTTATCGCTCTGCACGAAGGGCGACTTTTCAAAAGCATGCGTTCGCTCGTACATCTTTTTTCTTTTTATTTTTAGACTGGAGTTAAAATTCCTGCAAATATACTTTTTTTGTCGGTCCCATCTTTCGTTCGGGCGATAAAACCTGGGAATTCCTGCACCATCTCGAAGGTTTTCCCTCCAGATAGGCAATTTGGATCGATAATACCTGCACAATCGCAGGTTTAGCGATAAGGATCCCCGACTCTGCGCTGGTTTAGCGAGAAAAGGAAAGGAGCTCCTGTTCCGCTGCTTTGCCAGCGGAACAGGAGCTCCTCTTTTGTTATATTTAGGACGAGCTCAATCCGCTTCAGCCTCTGCCCCCGCGGAACTTCGCCGCATGGGCGCGCGCTTCCTCGACGCTGTTCACCCGGTTGCGGCTCCATTCCAGTAATATCCGGTCGATATAGCGAAAATGGAGCTTTCCTGCGAAAACCGCTTCCTTCAGCGCAAAGCGGATCAGCTCGTCGGGATAGCGGTCTTGATCGAGCCAGCCGCTGATCGTCTCACATTCCATCGGCGAAAGAGGACGGCCGAATTCCTGCTCGAACAGCGTGAACATATCGCCGCCCGTTTGCATCTGCTCGCCGTGCAGCGGTTGGAAAGCTGCGGACGCCGTCCTTTTGCCGCCTCCGGAGCCCAATTCCCGCTGCGCCGTTTCACCTTCTGCAAGCTCCTCTTCGGCCGCCCATAGAGCCGCCCGCTGCAGCCATCCGCTCCAGTTATAGCGCTCGTAGAGGATACCGGAGACGGGATCGAGCGCTTCGTCGATTTCCAGCAGTCCGTCCTTCATCAGCTTGCCAAGCAGCTGCACGACCGTCTTCGGCGAAGTGCCGAGCCGGTGAGCGATCTCCTCCGGCGTCGGAAATTCCTTGCTTTCCGCTTCCCGGAACGCCATCAGCTGCAGCAGCAGCATCGCATCCGTATCCGTCAATCCCAATTCCCGATAAGAGCGGAGCAGCAGATGCGGTATGTAGACGCCTCGTTCCCCCAGCATTGCCGTCATTCCCCGGGCGTACGCTTTCAAGATGTCACTCATAAATTCATCCGCACCTTTTTGTAACATTAAAATGCCGGAGCATGCGCGCAGCGTTAATAACCTATCGGCGCATGGTCCGGCATCGTTCATCTATTGCTGCCTAATTGTCGGTTTATGCTTCAGCCGATACCAGCTTGAACGTATCGCGCGCAATGATCAATTCCTCATTCGTCGGCACGACAAGTACGCTCACCCGGGAATCCGGGGTGGAAATGATGCGCGCTTCTTTGCTGCGCTGGGCATTCAGCTCCGGATCAAGCTCAAGTCCGAGGAACGTCAAGCCGCTGCAGACCGTTTCTCTGAGTACGGCGCTATTCTCGCCGACGCCCGCCGTAAATACAAGCGTATCGATGCCGTTCATTGCCGCCGCATATGCTCCGATATATTTGCGTACGCGGTACGTATACATATCAAAAGCCAGCTGCGCGTGGCTGTCGCCTTCTTTCATCGCATCCGTAATTTCCCGCATGTCGCTGCTAAGGCCCGAGATCGCCATCAAGCCGCTGTGCTTGTTAAGCATCGAATTGACTTCGCTGAGCGTCAGATCTTCTTTATTCATCGTATACGGCACGATCGCCGGATCAAGGTCCCCGCTGCGCGTACCCATCATCAGTCCTTCGAGCGGCGTCATCCCCATGCTCGTGTCATACGACTTGCCTTCCAGAACGGCCGTACAGCTAGCGCCGTTTCCGATATGGCAGCTGACCAGCTTGAGCGACTCCAGCGGCTTGCCGAGCACCTTCGCCGCCTTGTCGCTGACGTAAGCGTGGGAAGTGCCGTGGAAGCCGTAACGGCGGATTTTGTGGCGCTTGTACAGCACCATCGGAATCGGGTATAAGTAAGATGATTGCGGCATCGTCTGATGAAATGCCGTATCGAATACGACCGCCTGCGGCACGCCTGTGAGCACCGCTTCAACCGCCTGAATGCCCATCATGTGAGCCGGATTGTGAAGCGGAGCCAGATCGAACAGATTGCGGATTTCAAGCTTGACTTCCGGAGTCACCAGCGCAGACTCGCGGAATGTTTCGCCGCCGTGCACGATCCGGTGTCCGACCGCGTCGATTTCATTAATGGAAGCAAGCACACCGACTTCCGGATCGGTAAGCATGTCCATCACGCGGCGCACGGCCGTCGTATGCTCGAGAATTTCGCTTACGGACCGCACTTCCGGTTTGCCTGCCGGCTCATGTGTGACGATGGAAGAATCCATCCCGATCCGCTCCACGCGGCCGCTGGCCAGAACGGACTCGTCGGTCATGTTATAAAGCTGATATTTTAGCGATGAACTGCCTGCATTGATTACGAGTATTTTCATGTCCGGTCCCCATCCTTATCATATTGGAAAAACCCTGCGCCCGATTTGACGCCGAGCTGGCCTGCACGCACCATTTTTTTCAATATAAACGATGGCCGGTACTTCAGCTCCCCATATTCGCGGAACATTGTCTCCAGAGCGGCTTCAACGGAATCGAGCCCGAACCGGTCCGCCATTTCGAACGGCCCGTGCTGGAACGAATAGCCGATTCGCATCGCACTGTCAATATCTTCAACCGAGGCGGTTCCTTCCTCGAGTACATGAAGGGCTTCGTTAATGAAAAGGCAAATGAGGCGCGTCGTAATAAATCCGGGCGATTCAAACACCATGACGCCTTTTTTATCAATAACCTGTTCCACAAATTGTTTCGTCCGGTCAAACGTCGAGTCGGACGTTTTCAGGCCGCGCACAATCTCGACCACGTCCACCTTGAACACGGGATAAACAAAGTGCATGCCGATAACCCGTTCAGGGTGTGCCGTTACACTGGCGAGCTCCGTCAAGCTAAGCGTCGACGTGTTACTTGCCAGAATGACGTCCGGTCCTACGATGCGGTCGATTTGCTGGAACACGCTCTTTTTCCGTTCCAATTCTTCGGACACGGTCTCAATAATAAGCTCGCAATCCGACAGCTCCTCCATCGCTTCGCAGCGGTTAATCCGGTTAAGAATAAGCTTCTTCTCCGCCTGCGTGAGAGCCCATTTTTCAATTTGCTTATCAAGGCTCATTTCGATCATCGAAATGCTGTAGTTCAGCTTTTCTTTCGTCTGCTCAAGCAGATAAACATCCAATCCTTTGTAAGCCAGCATTTCAGCAATGCTTTGTCCCATTGTGCCGGCTCCGATAACGCCTACTTTACGTACAGTCACTGTCATTCTCCTCTTTGCGGGTTTCTCTCTTTAAGTTGCCACACCATTGAAATCTTAAGCCCTTATCCCATAAGTTTATAACGTTTTGACGAAAAAAAGAAGACGGACAAAGCGTCCGTCTTAAGATTGTCGAAATTTGAACCGTTTTTCGCGGATTATGCCGCTATTTTTGTTTTATTTGTGAATATTCAAGATAAAAAGGAGCGCTGCAGCTTGTCGGGTCAACGGTTAACACCCCATACGGCTGCGTTACGCGCTTTGAATCCCGGATGAAGTCATCATATCGCGGAAACGGTCGCCGTGCAGCGTTTCTTCGGTGATGAGGATGCCGAGCGAATGCATAAACAAATCGCGCTGTTCGGCAAGCATCCGTTTCGTCCGATCCATTAACCCGTCCAAAATGGAGCTTGTCACTTTTGCCCAGCCGTCGGGCGTCATCATGCTGGCGTCAATGATGCCGAGCTCGGTGAGCCCCGATTCCACCATCGTGCGTACGATGCTCATCGCCTGGTCGAAATCGCCGCGCGAGCCGGTGCTGCGGCCTCCGTAAAACATTTCTTCCGCAGCCGCTCCTCCAAGCGCGATCATAATTTGCGCTTCGAGGAAATCCTGCGTGTACAGGTAACGGTCCTGCTGCGGGTTGTGCCGGACGTAGCCCAGCGCCTGTCCGCGCGGGGAAAGCGCCACCTGCGACACGCTCCCGGGGCGGACCATCTCGGCGGCGATCGCGTGGCCAAGCTCATGAATGGCAACGCGTTCCCGCTCTTCGTTTGTCGCTTCACGGTCGGTCTTCTCGCCCATCATCACTTTGTCGATCGCCATCGACAAATGCTGCTGGCCGATGAGCGGCTTCGCTTCGCGGAGCGCATAAATGGCCGCTTCATTCATGACGCTTTCCAGCTGGGCGCCGGAAAATCCGAACGATTCTTCCGCTACCCGTTCAAGACTGGCATCTTTAGCCAGCGGCTTGTTGCGGCCATGAATATTCAAAATATGCAAACGCCCTTTCTTATCCGGCAGATCGACGCCGATATGGCGGTCGAAGCGGCCCGGACGCAGCAGCGCGCTGTCCAGCATTTCCTTGCGGTTGGTGGCGGCGATGAGCAGAATGCGCGGCGATTCGTTCGTATGAATGCCGTCCATCTCCGTCAGCAGCTGATTGAGCGTTTGATCGTATTCGCGATGCTGGCCGCCGTCGCGCTTGCCGCCGATGACGTCGATCTCGTCAATGAAAATGACGGCGCTTGCCTTGCCCGCCTTCGACGCCTTTTTGCGTGCTTCCTTAAACAGGTCGCGGATCCGTCCGGCGCCGACGCCAACATACATTTCCACAAATTCGCTGCCGGATGCGGCGACATAAATCGAGTCCGTATAATGAGCGGCGGCTTTGGCAAGCAGCGTCTTCCCCGTTCCCGGCGGACCGGTCAGCAGTATGCCCTTCAGCGGCCGGATGCCGAATTTGGCGATTTCCTCATGGCGAACGAGAAAATCAAGCGCTTCAATCAGCTCCTGCTTCGGGCGCTCCTGTCCGCCGATATCGTCAAACGACAGGACGGCCGGAGCTTTTCCTTTCGATTCGCGCGCGCCTCCCGCAGCGGCAAGCTGTCCTCTGGAGCGCAGCACATAAAAGATGCCGCCGGCCATCAAAATGGCGAACACAATCGGTAAAATATTAATGCCGCGAGTGAGTAAGAACAGGAGCAGTACAGGAACGAAACCGGCCAGTATTTCCCATTTATACTTACGCACCAGGCCACACTCCTATCTTGTCGCCGATTCTCGGCAGTACGATATATTTGACGGCCGAGTCCAGTTTCATCGTAATATATACATTCTTATCGTCCATATCCGACGTGACAACAAGTCCTTTGTGCGTCCGTTCCAGCTTCTCCATCGCTGCAGGTATTTCCGAATAGCGCCTGCTCTCCATCGCTTCCGCAATGGTGAACAGCTCACCCGACCAGATCTGATCCAGCTTGGCGCTGGATTCGCTCGTAATGTCCAGATTCAGCTTACGGCCGCCAATCGCGTTCTTGCCTTTCTCCGCAATCTCCTCGTATAAAGAACGGAGATCCGCATCGCTGCCGAGCGTCAAGTTGACCGTAACCGTATCCGTGCCTACGACCGGCTTGACCGATTCCACACCGGGAAGCGAACCGATCGCTTTCACCAGCGGTCTTTCTACCGCCGTATGCTCATACAGATACCAGCCGCCGAACAATAAAGCAGCGGTTACGATCATCGTCGTAAACACGGGCAGCAGCTTCAGCTTCAACATGATGAATAATGCCCCCTTCCTGCCTGGTAGCCGACTTATTCGCGGCTAATCGGTATATTACAATTGCTATACTCTAGTATATCATTGTTGAAAAATAAAAGTATAGTTGAGCTGCAATAAGGAAAGTATACCATAGCGCCAGCGGCGGGGGGCGTGTAATATCAGGAAACGTCAGGTTGAATATTTTGCCGGCAGTCTATAAGTCTCAATCAAATTTCCGCTGCGGAAATCGTAGAAATCGTAGAAATATTTGCGCGCCCCGTTCTCGATGCGGGAATAGAGCAATTCCCACGCGGGCTCCCCATTAATCATGCCGGAGATCGAATGGGTAATGTCCACGTCCGGACTTTGCGCAAGCAGCCGGTCGCGGATGCTCTTCGCCGTTTGGGCTTCCGAAGCCGGAATGGTGCTCAGCACCTTCCCGTCTCCATACCAAATGTAGAACGCTTCGCCGGAGCCGTTCACGCCGCGAGTCACCCATACTGTCCGGTCCCACACATATTTGTGCGCCTCATCTACGGAAGCCAAGCTTGCTTTTTGCTTGACTTCGGCCATTATTTGAGCTTCTTCGCTCCAGCGCGGCGCCTGCATCGAACGATACTCTGCATTGAGCAGCAAGACGATGATCAATGCGAGAACAGTAATGAGCACCGTCCACTTGGTGCGCGACATGAGCGGCGGCCGTTTGTAATCCGACCTCATCAGCCGTTCAACAGCCTTTCAAAACATTGCTGAGCTTCATATTTAATCCGCTCCTCGTCGAGCAGCGTGCATTTTCCGCCCTTCACAACCTGGCGGCCGTCTACCCATACGTGCGCAACGTCGCGGCCGGAAGCGGAATAGACCAAATGCGAAACCATATCGCTTTGCGGATAAAAATGCGGTTGATCCGTATCCAGCGCAATCAAATCGGCCTTCATGCCGGGCTTGAGCACCCCAAGCTTATCGCCTTGACCGATCGTGCGGGCGCCGTACACCGTCGCCATGCGCAGCGCTTCAGCAGCCGGCACGACCGTCGGGTCGAAGCCGGCGCCTTTATGGATCAGCGCAGCGAGGCGGATTTCGTCGAACAGATCGAGGTTGTTGTTGCTGGCAGCGCTGTCCGTTCCGAGCGAGACGGTTACTCCGGCGCGCAGCAGCTCCGGCACGCGGGCGACGCCGCTCGCCAGCTTCAAATTGCTTGCCGGGTTGTGGGAAACACCGACTCCCCGCTCCGCGAGCAGGGCGATTTCCTCATCGGTCAAATGAACGCCGTGCGCCACGAACGACGGGCGCGAAAACATGCCGAGCTTATCCAAATGCTCCACCGGACGGCAGCCGTAATCGCGCACGTTCTGCTCGACCTCGGCCGCCGTTTCCGACATATGCGTATGCATCGGCAAATCGAGATCGTGGGCGGCCTGGACGAACTGCTCAATGAAAGCGGGCGGACAAGTGTACGGAGCATGCGGAGACATCATCGTCGTAATGCGCCCGTCTGCCGCTCCTCTCCAGTCCTTTGCGAACGATACCGCTTCTGCGAGCTTTTCCTTTTGCACTTCGGGCGGACAGAGCCCGATCGCGCCGCGCATCAGCACTCCTCGCAAGCCGGCCTGCTCCACCACCTTCGCCACTTCGTCCATCCGGTCGTACATATCGACGAAGGCGGTCGTGCCGCTCTTCAGCATTTCGATAACGGCCAGAGCCGTTCCCCATTTGACGTCCGCAGCGGTAAACTTCGCTTCCATCGGCCACATTTTGTCCTGCAGCCATACCTGCAGATTTTGATCGTCTGAGTACCCGCGCAGCAGCGACATCGCCGCATGGCCGTGCGTGTTCACAAGTCCGGGCATGAACAGGAGGCGGCGGCCGTCCACTTTGTCCGTGATTTGCTCCGATCCTTCGGGAGCCTCCTCCCCGACATATACGATCTTGTCGTCCTCCACGACAAGATAGCCTTTCACTAGCGGGTTGCTCTCATCCATCGTAATGAACGTCCCGTTCTCGATTATCCATTTGCTCATTCGTATTCGGTCCCTTCCCTGTCCATATAATAAGCCAAGCTCAGCAGCTGCGTCGTGAAATCGGCGTAATGAATCCGCACGTCCTCGGTCGATTTCAATACGGCCGGCGCAAAATTCAAAATCCCTTCAATGCCCGCTTCCACGAATTGGTCCGCTACATTTTGCGCTTCGGATGCGGGGACGGTAATGATGCCGATCCGGATGTGGCCCTGCTCGACCGTCTCCTTCAGCTTGTCCATCGGCAGCACCGTAAGCGAGTTGATCGTGGTCCCGATCTTGTCCGGGCTGGCATCAAAGATGGCGGTAATCTTCATGTTGTCCTTCAAGTAAGTATTGTAATTGCACAAGGCGTGCCCGAGGTTTCCTGCGCCGACGAGCGCGACGTTCAGCGTCTGGTCGAGCTTTAATATTTGGCGGATTTTTTCGATCAAATAGGTGACGTCGTAGCCGATGCCCTTGCGGCCGAATTCGCCGAAATATGCAAGATCTTTGCGGATTTGAGCGGGATTGAGCTCCAGCTTCATGCCGAGCTCCTGTGAAGATACCGTTTGCACATCCCGCGAAAGAAGCTCGTTCAACACCTGCAAATAGACCGGAAGCCGCCGTACGACGGCTTCGGATATCGTTTTGCTCATCTTCATGGTCCTGTTTGCGTCTCCTTTCGCTCCTCCGACAGCCATTCTCTCATCCGCGGCACCATCTGCCCGACATGCATATGCTCGATCTTCGGACCCGGAAGCGAATAAAGAAAATATTTGCCGTAGTACGTTTCGATTACCCGGGTATCATAGATCAGGACAATCCCTTTATCTTTGGCGGTCCGGATCAGCCTGCCGAAGCCTTGCTTGAAGCGGATGACGGCCTGGGGAATCGACAGCTTCATAAACGGGTTTTGCTTCGCCTCCTGCAGCAGCTCCGCTTTCGCTTCCTGCAGAGGTTGATTCGGAGGCTGGAATGGCAGCCGGACAATCGCCAGGCAAATCAGCGCGTCGCCCGGAATGTCGACCCCTTCCCAGAAGCTGCTCGTGCCGAGCAAGACCGACGCCGGCTGCTGCCGGAACCGTCTCGTAAGCTTGCTCCGGTTGCCGCTGTCAATGCCTTGCCCGAGCACGTTGATGCCGCTGCCGGCCAGCGCATCTTTCAGCGGGTCGTATACTTGCTTCAGCATCCGGTAGGATGTGAACAGCACAAGCATCCGGCCCCCCGTTTCGCGCGCCGCTTCGGAGAGCGAATCGACGAGCGCGCTTAAATAAGCCGGATCCGGCGTGGCCCCCTTGAGGACCGGAAAATTTCGCGGAATCATGACAAGCGCCTGATCCCGGTATTGAAACGGAGAAGGCAACTGCACCGTTTTCAGCCGTTTCTCATCCAGTACGTTCAGCCCGAGCTGCTCGCAAGCATACTGAAATGACTTCTGCACGGAAAGCGTTGCGGACGTCATGACGACACTCTTTTTTACATCGAAAAAATATTGCCGCAGCTGCTCGCTCACGTCTGCAGGAACCGCAAAAAGATGGACCGACTTGCTGCGGTACGACGCGCTCGCCTCGATCCAATACACCGTTTCCGGCTTATCCGCCCGCACGAACAGGCGCAGCTCATCCCGCAGCCGGGCCGCGTCTTTGACCGCGCCGCTAAGATCGGTCAGCGTCCCCTGCAGCGACGAATCGTCCAGCCGGTCTTTCATTTCCGTAAACAGCTTTTCCAGCGTCTTGGCCGCAGAGTTCAGCTCCGCAAACAAATTCGCTTCCTCGGCGGCGATCGCTTCCCATCCCTTCGGCAGCTGCCCGGCGCGCAGCCGGTATACGGCCTGACCGGTTTCGCTTTGTGCGGACGGTGACGATCCGGCGAGCTGATACAGCATTTCGAACAGCCGGTCCCACATCTCCTTGAGTTCTCCGAAAACGGGCACAATCGTATCGATCGTTTCCGTCCAGGCGGGAACTTTGTCGTCGCTCTCGCCCGCAATCCTTAAGCGCAGCTGCGGCAGCAGCCCGCTGCGGGAGTCTTTTGCCATCCGGGTAATGAAATTGACAAGGGAAAAATAGGAAAGCTGCAAGCCAAGATGCTTGCCCGCTACTTCCTCCAAATGATGCGCTTCATCGATGACCAAAAATTCATACGTCGGAAGAAGCCGGTTGTCGGCGCGAATGTCGGTGAACAGCATGGAATGGTTCGTAATGACGACATCGGAAATGTTCGATTCCTGTTTGGCGCGGTGATAGAAGCAGCGTTTGAACCACGGACATGCCCGGTTCAAGCAGGAATCGGCATCGCTGGCTACCGTTTCCCAGAAATCCCCGCCCTTGTTGCCGAAGTTCAGCTCTTCCTGGTCCCCTGTTTCCGTCTCGCCGAGCCAGACGGTCATTTGGGCGGCCGTCAGCCGGTCTTCGGCGGGCGAAACAAAATCGTTTGTCTGAATTTTACTTTCAAATTTGCGCAGACAAAGATAATTGCCTCTTCCTTTGAAGACGGACGCTTTGAACGGAAAAGGAAGCACTTCTTGCAGCAGCGGCAAATCACGCTGCCGGATTTGCTCCTGCAAATTGATCGTATGGGTGCTGACGATTATTTTTTTCTCTTCTTTTACCCCATAATATAATGACGGTATCAAATAACCGAGCGATTTGCCCGTTCCCGTTCCCGCTTCGATGAGCAGATGGCGGCTTTGCTGGAAAGCGTCCTCGACTTCGCGAAACATCGTTTGCTGCGCTTCCCGTTCTTCATAATCGGGAAAAATAGAGCGGAATTTGTCCTGCACGCCGCTTAAATATTGCTCAAACGATACGCCGTCGAGCGCGCCTGAATCTTCATCGGCGTCTCTTGGCGGCTTTTCTTCCGTCCATTCGCCCACTTTAAGCGCGAACTGCCGGAAATAACTATGCGAATCGGGATCCATCGGATTCACCGCTTCTCTGAGCGCCAATTCCTCCTGCAGAAACCATGCCAAATCGTCATCCCGCATAAACCCGGCGAAGCGCTGCAAAGTGAGCAGTGGCAGGGAACGGATTTTTTTGACGCATTCAGAGAACAGAATCGCCGTCGCCATCGCGTCGCTGTCCGCCCGGTGATGCTGGTCGTGGCGAATGCCGAAGTGCTCCGATACGCTGCCGAGCTGATAAGAGCTCAGCGTCGGATACAGCATACGGAGCATTTCGACCGTATCGAGCCTTCGTCCCGTAAAGGACGAATAGCCGCAGCGGTCAAGCGCACGGTTCAAAAAGCCTGCGTCAAAGCTGACGTTATGCGCCACGAGCACCGCATCGTCAAGAAGCGGAATTAACGAAAGGAGCATTTCGTCCGTTTCGGGGGCATCCTGCACCATCGAATCGTCAATTCCCGTCAGCTGTGTAATAAAAGCAGGGATGGGACCCGACGGCCGGACGAACGAGTTGAACGTCTGAACGACATTCATCTCTTCATCCAGCAGTACGAGTCCCACTTGAATCATATCGTCATCGGCGCCTGTGCCGGTTGTTTCCAAATCCAGTACCGCATAATTCATGGAGATTGGTTCTTCCTCTCACAGACAAGTCAGCTCCGCACTCCCGAAATAAAGGGATAATTGACCGGGAGTTTCTTTGCATGACTTTAAGTTGTTTAACGGATCCGTAAAGCTCGGATCGGTCTGATGGGCTTTTAAAAAATAATGCTCGGCATATTCCAAATTAAGGCGGATCGCTTGAATGCAGCCCAGCGCATTAAGGCCAAGCGCCCGCCATTTCGGATGTTCCGTCAGTTCCACCAACAGGCGGAAATGCCGTTCCGCGTCGCCCCACTGCTGAAGGTGCATGAGCGACATCGCCAAAAACAAACGGGCCAAATTGCATTCCGGCGATTCATGGACGGCCTGCTGGA
Organism: Paenibacillus beijingensis; assembly: GCF_000961095.1. Taxonomy (NCBI): domain Bacteria; kingdom Bacillati; phylum Bacillota; class Bacilli; order Caryophanales; family Paenibacillaceae; genus Paenibacillus; species Paenibacillus beijingensis. The sequence continues at coordinate 5,442,672 of NZ_CP011058.1, forward strand.
ATTGATCGGCGGCCTGCCGGAACATAAATAATTTGAAAAATCCTTGCCCTTTGGCCACATACTCGGCAATTTGCGAGGAGGATGCGAACAGGACGGCCGGTTCCGCCTTGTCCTGCTTCTTGGGCGCGCCTTTCGCCGCTTCCGCTTGATGCGGCACTTCGGCTGAAACAGCCGCGCCTTTAGCAGACGGGGCGGCAGCCGCCTGTACCGTCCCGGCTTCTGCAAGCTCGGCAGGCGTCAGAGCCGCTCCGATCGCAGCCGCCGTTTCGGGATAGGCGTCTCTAAAGTCCGCCATCTTCTCCTCCAGTTCCAGCCAGCACTCGATAAAATTGTCGCTCATGGAACGGAGCATTGCAAGCTGTTCGCATAATTCGCGCTTGTGTTCTTCATTTGCGCCGGGATAACGGGAAATGATGCCGCTCAACATGTCGTTCATCGCCGTAAACATGTGTTGAATCATTGTCAGCACCCGCCTTTGTTGAAAATCAATGAATGAAGCCGCCTGCTAACCCGAAAACCGTCCTTAGGAAACGGTCCTGCAGGTAACCTCATTCTTTGTTTCGGCGGGTGTTTTCATACCCGGTGCCAGCCTTTGCATAAGTCAGGCACGGCGATTGCAGGCAATCCTTTATAAAGTGACGGCGTGAATTTCTTCCGTCATCGTTTGCACGGGCACATTGTTTTGATCCAGGATAATCACTTTCGGTTTGTGGACGCGAGCCTGATCCTCCGCCATGCCGGCATATGAAATAATGATGACGGTGTCGCCCGGCTGAGCCTGTCTTGCGGCCGCCCCGTTCAAACAAATGACTCCCGAGCCGCGGGGGCCGGGAATGACATACGTTTCCAAGCGGGCGCCGTTGTTGTTATTGACGATCTGTACCTTTTCGTTGGCCCAAATATCCGCCGCTTCCATCAAATTTTCGTCGATCGTAATGCTGCCGACATAGTTCAAATTCGCTTCGGTCACGGTCGCGCGGTGCAGCTTCGATTTCATCATCGTTCTAAACATGGCTGCTGATCTCACCTTTCGCCGGATTCATAATCATGTTGTCAATCAGTCTCGTCGCGCCAAATTTGACGGCGAGCGCCACAATAAGCGGCTGCTCCAGCCCCGAAAGCAGCTGCTCCCCGTCCGGCTGCTCCAAAGAAGGATAATACAGCACTTCCGCATAATCGATCACGGCCATCGGAGCCGAAGCGATGCTTGCATGAATGCGGCTTGTTAATTCCTGAACCGTAAGATCCGGCTTCCGCATCCATTCCCGCGCCTGCCGGAGCGTCGCGGACAAAATGAGCGCCTGGCTCCGCTCTTCCGGAGACAGATACTTGTTGCGCGAACTGAGCGCGAGGCCGTCGGCCTCGCGCACCGTCGGACAAGGGACGATCTCGATGGGCATATTCAAATCGTTTACCATTGTCGTAATAACCGCAACCTGCTGGGCATCCTTCATTCCGAAATAGGCGCGCCGGGGCTGAACGATATTGAACAGCTTGCTGACAACGGTGCCTACCCCGTCGAAATGCCCGGGGCGGGAAGCGCCGCACAGCCTTTCCGTCACTCCCGATACGAGCACCGTTGTTTGCGGTTTGACCGGGTACATTTCCTGAACGGACGGCATAAACACCAGATCGGCCCCCACTTCAGCCGCGATAAGAAGATCGCGCTGCTCGTCGCGCGGGTAACGGTCCAAATCTTCGCCCGGCCCAAACTGCAGCGGATTGACGAAAATGCTCAAAACGGTAATATCGTTTTCGCGTTTGGAACGGCGCAGCAAGCTGGCGTGGCCTTCGTGCAAATAGCCCATCGTCGGCACAAAGCCGACGGTCAGAGCCGCGTTTGCCCAACGGAGCTGCTGCAGCTTTTGCTTCAAATCGTCGATCGTGCGGCAGACGGTGACAAGGTCTGCCGGACTTGTTGTCGTCATTACGCTCATAATGCTGCGCCTCCTCCGTAAAGCTGCTTCATTATGACGCTTTCCATCGGGAAGGCGTGCTTTTCCTCGGGAAAAGCTCCGCTTCTTACGTCGCCCACATATTGGCCGATCGCTTCGCGGATTGTGCCGCCGACGTCCGCGTATGTCTTCACAAACCGTTTCGGCCGGTACGGCGAGGCGTATTGGATCAAGTCGTGGAAGACGAGCACTTGGCCGTCGACGCCGCGCCCCGCCCCGATGCCGATCGTCGGAATGCCGATCGAAGAGGTAATCGCTTCGGCCAGCGGCTCCGTTACAAGCTCCAGCACAACCGCAAACGCGCCTGCCTGCTCGAGTGCTTTGGCGTCTCGAATGAGCGCTTCCGCTTCTTTTTCCCATTTGCCCTGCACTTTAAAGCCGCCCAGCTGATGAACGGATTGCGGCGTAAGACCGATATGGCCCATCACCGGAATTCCGGCGCGGACGCAAGCGGCCACTTCCTCCGCTATATCTTCTCCGCCTTCAATCTTTACCGCGTGCGCATGGCCTTCCTGCATCATTCTCGCAGCTCCTCGCAACGTCTCCTCACGGCTGATGCGGGCGGTCATAAACGGCATGTCCACCACCCGGAACGTCGACTGCGCGCCCCGCGCTACGGATCGGGCATGATAAACCATATCGTCCAGCGTTACCGGAATCGTGGTGTCGTAACCGAGCACGACGTTCCCGAGCGAGTCGCCGACGAGAATCATATCTATTCCCGCTTCTTCCGCCAGCCTGGCGGACGGGTAATCGTAAGCGGTCAGCATCGTTAACGGCTGCCGCTGCTCTTTCATGTTCTTCATCTTCGTAATCGTAAGCGGTTGACTCATGACACTTTGTCCCCTTCCCACCGCCGCCTTCAGTGGCGGGGTGTATCATAGTTTGAACACAAATAAACCTTTTAGCCGCCGCGTAAAAGGTCCGCAAACCAAAAAGGAACATCTGCATCCCGCAAAGCTTCCTTCTGTCTCGGTCCAAGCGGCTCAGAGCAGAATACGCATTGCCTTCCGTCAACTGTTACGGTATTAAAGGCACCTGACTCCAAGTGCGGTTCGAGATCCGATACCGCCTTAGGTCAGCTTCAGTATAGCAAATTAAACGGAACCCGTAAATGCGCCGGCAGCCGGGCGATCGAGGGTCAGACTCCCGGGTGCACGCAGTTTATCCGATCGGCTAGTCCCGGTTTTCCGGTTCCCCCATCTCAGCCGAAAACACCGTTCTTTCGGTGCCGTCGCTCTCGATCACCTTCAGTCCGCCGGCATCGTGCAGCCCGACCGGCACGCCTTCGATCTTCCCCTGCGGCGTAATCAGCACCGCGGGCTTGTGCAGCGACACGCTGAGCGCCTCCCACAGCAACCGAACCGGTTCAAATCCGCTGCTTTCATACGTTTGGTAGAGCTGCTCCCATTCGTTCAGGAACGAAGCGATAACGGCCGTCCGGTCGATAGCGGCCCCCGAAGCGATCCTCAGCGAAGTAGCCCGCGGAAGCAAATCTTGCGGATAATCGTCTTCCTCTAAATTGACACTGATGCCGATGCCGGCGATCACATAGCGCAGACGCTCTTCTTCGGCTGCCGATTCCAGCAAGATGCCGCTTATTTTTTTACCCTCTATCAACAGATCGTTTGGCCATTTGATTCCGATATCGAGCCCCGTCAAAGTGCGCAGGCTGCGGCAAAGCGCAACCGCCGTAAGCAGCGTCAGCTGGGGGGCAAAATGAATCGGCAGCCGCGGACGCAGCACCATGCTCATCCAGACGCCCTTGCCTGCCGGCGATACCCACTGTCTTCCCATTCTGCCTCGTCCGCTCAGCTGCTGTTCGGCAATGACGAGCGTTCCATCCGCAGCTTCTTCCTCGGCAAACTGCCGCGCGACGTTTTGCGTGGAGTCGACGGAGCCGAGCAGATGAATCCGCCGCCCGAAAGAAACGGTCGTCAGCCTTTCCTGAATACGCTCCGCCGACAAGCTGTCGGGCTTGGACCGAAGCCGGTACCCGAGACGACGGGACGCATCGAAACGGTATCCCTTTTCTTCCAGCTTGCGAATTTGCTTCCACACAGCCGTCCGGCTTACATTGAGCTCCTGGCTGAGCGCTTCGCCGGAAACGTATCCGCCGTCATGCTGCTCAAAATAGCGGATCATTTGTTCAACGTTCATGATGCTCGTTCTCCTTCTCCCTGCTCCATTGCCTGCACCAATCGAGCAGCGGCTCCCGCTCGTTCGCTACATGATCCATCGCCACTTCCAGCAGCAGCCGCCTCATAAGCGCTCCAAGCCACGGTCCGGGCCGCTCCTGCAGTTTGCCGGCAATTTCCCGTCCGTCCACGTTCAGCGAAGCAACTCCGTTCTCTGGAATCTGCATCGTCCACTGCCGCAAGCGGGCAAGCCGCTCCGGCCGCTCCGGCAATCGCGTCATTCGCTCCGTCATATCGAGCCAGCTGCGGACAGCCGTTATGCCGCAGGCAAGCGCCGCGGACACCCACATCTTGCGCATGCTGAAGTCGTCCGGTTCGGGATTCGACCACCACTCCTTCGCCTCCGCGTCGACCGCTTCGTGAAAAATAAGCTTACTCATGAGCGCATCGGCCCTTGCCTTCGAAAACTTTAACCTTCTAAACAATTGGCCAGCCGATTTGGAATCGGCTTCCAATGCAAGGCTCAGCGCCGCCCAGCGGTCGTCGGCATCGGGCAGCAGCGCCAATCCGCCCAGCGCGGCGGGACGCGCTGCCGTGAAGGCCGGTGGCAGCGGCTCTTTCGTATGCGACAGCAGTCCGCTGGCATGCAGCCAAGCTGCAGCCGATGCGGGGGACGGCCCCTTCATCATTTTGTCCAGCTCCGCTCCGACCCGTTCCATCGCAATATAACGGAGCAGCGGAGCGCATTCCCGCAGCGCTTTCCAAGTACGGTGTGAAATGGAAAAGCCGAACACCGAAGCGAAACGGATGGCGCGGATCATCCGCAGCGCATCCTCCGTGAACCGTGAGCGGGGGGTTCCAACCGCGCGGATAACGCCACTGCGCAAATCTTCCAGCCCGTGAAAAGGATCGATGATCGTCCCTTTCGGATCGAGCGCCATCGCATTGACGGTAAAATCACGGCGCAGCAGATCTCCGTGCAGATCAGCGATAAACTCAACCTCCTGCGGCCGCCGGTGATCGGCGTAACCGCTCTCGGTGCGAAACGTCGTCACTTCATACAGTTTGCCGCCTGTCTTTACCGTGACGGTGCCGTGCTGTAAACCGGTCGGTATCGAATCCGGAAACAACTCCATAACGTCTGCCGGCAGTGCGGAAGTCGCAATATCGACATCGGCAAGCGGCCTGCCCGCCGCCGCGTCCCTGACGCAGCCGCCGACAAAAAAGGCTTGATAGCCGTTAGCCGCCAGTCTGTGCAGCAGCGGGAGCGCTTCCTGAATTAAAGCAGGCAGCGGCTCCAGTCTGCCGCTTGGTTGTACCGGCATGAGATCACCTCCGGCGTCAGTCTTCGCACACCGCCGGAACGGGAACGGGGGCTTTCATTCCCAGCACGCGGTAATAGATTTGCTCGTATTCGTTTGTAATCAGCTTGTCGCAAAACCGGTTCCGCGCCCGCGCAATGCAAGCTTCGGAAAATTTGCGGTACATCTCCGGATTGGTGAGCAGCCTGACTGCATTGCGCGCCATGTCGGCCGTATCTCCGATCGGTGACAGAAAGCCGGTTTCGCCGCTCGCGACCAGCTCGGGAATACCGCCGGCGAGCGAGCCGATTGTCGGGACGCCGCACGCCATCGCTTCGAGCGAGACAAGTCCGAAGCTTTCCTTCTCGGAAGGAAGCAGCATCAAATCCGCTAACGAAATCACTTGCGCGACATCCTCTTGTTTGCCGAGAAAGTGAACGTCGTTCTCCAATCCCAGCTGTCGGATCTGCCACTGAATCTTGGACAGCTCCGGCCCTTCGCCGACGAGCAGCAGCTTAGACGGGACATGCTCTCTTACCCGCTTGAACACATCGATCACATCTCCGACCCGTTTAACCGGGCGGAAGTTTGAGATATGCATCAATATCTTTTCGTTCTCGGCTGCATACTCGGAGCGGAAAGCTGAAACATCCCGCGGATAGTAAATCCGTTTATCGACAAAATTGTAGGTCAGATCGATCGGAACCGAAATATCGAGCAGTTCCTGCGTTTCCCGGATGAGGTCGCGGGAGACGGCGGTTACGGCATCGCTCTTGTGAATGGCAAGCCGAATCAGATCTTTGAGCGATTCGTCCTGTGCGAGCACCGTTATGTCCGTTCCATGCAGCGTCGTCACGGTTTTGAAACCGTCGCCCGCCATCTGCTTGGCGATATAAGCGCACACCGCATGCGGAATCGCATAATGAACGTGCAGCAGGTCAAGCTGCTGCATCTTGGCCACTTGGGCCATTTTGCTGGCGAGGCTGAGATCATAAGGCGGATACCGGAATACGTAATAATTATTTACCTCTACCTCATGAAAAAAAATGTTTTTATGAAACTGTCCGAGGCGGAACGGAATACTGTGCGTAATAAAATGAATTTCGTGCCCCTTTTCCGCCAGCAGCTTGCCGAGCTCCGTCGCGACGACTCCCGAACCGCCCAGTGTCGGGTAGCAAGTAATGCCGATCTTCAGTTTTTTCCCCATAGCTTCACCCCCGCGGTTTTCATTTTGGAATCTATTCAATGTCGCCCACGGGCAGTTATTATTCCTCGGTAAATAACGACACGGCATGGGGGTTCTTAATCGCAAAACCTTCGGCCGAGCTCCAGCCCCTGGCTTGTCCCAGCAGCGAGTCCCTCGCCTCCACTCTTTCCAAATAACGCTGGTTAAGCGGCGTCTGCACAATATCGCTTCCGGGGCCGCCGCTCTCAAACTGGGACCGGTAAGCGGACAATGCGGTTCGCTTAATGTCGCTGTAGCCGCTTATGTCGACGACAAGCGAAACATCTTTAATGTCGTTAATATAATAATAAACCAATTGCTTCACTTGAACCGGGGGAAGCTCGGGCATGTACCGTCGCAGCTTGGCGTTGAATACCGCTTCTTCCACCAGCGCGCTGCAGGCGTTATGGTCGGGATGGCGGTCCTGCCAGTATGGCGCGAATACGATCCGCGGCTTGCGCAGCCTGATTTCGGCTACGATCGCGCCGATTTGCTCCGGAAGGGGACGAAGTCCGCGGTCCGGCAAATTGAGACAGCTCCGCGCAGAGATTCCGAGCGCAGCCGACGCCGCCTCGGCTTCCTGCCTTCGCAGCTCCACCGTACCGTTCGAGGACATTTCCGCCGCCGTCAAATCGCAGATGCCGACCTTCAAACCGGCTTGCACATGCTTCGCGATCGTCCCTCCCATCCCGATCTCCGCATCGTCGGGATGAGCGCCAAAGATAAGAATGTCCACCTGCTCGTTGTTCATGATCGCTTACTCCGGTTTATACTTATGAACAAGCTCGCGCCAGGCGAAATCGCCTCTTTGCAGCGCTTTTACGAGCAGCTCGGCCGTCGCGATGTTTGTCGCAAGCGGAATCCCCTGCACATCGCATAGACGCAGCAGCGCGTTGATATCCGGCTCGTGAGGCTGGGCCATTAACGGATCGCGCAAAAAGATGATCAAATCCATCTCGTTGGTTGCCACCATCGCCCCGATTTGCTGATCGCCGCCGAGCGGTCCGGACATGAAGCGGTTAATGGTCAGCTCGGTTCGTTCCATAATGCGCGAACCGGTCGTTCCCGTCGAATACAGTTTATGCTCTTTAAATACCGGTTCATAAGCGGTTACGAAATTGACCATCTCATCTTTTTTACGGTCATGGGCAATGAAAGCAATGTTCAACATAGTAATTACTCCTCTCTGAAAAAACGCATCGTTGTTAGTCCATAATATGTTCGAAACCGTAGATAAGGCCCTCGTAGTTCATCACCTTTTTGATTGCGTGATTGACTCCAGGCATATATCCGGCACGATCGTAAGAGTCGTGGCGGATTTTGAGCGTTTGGCCGAATGCGCCAAAAATAACTTCCTGCTGTGCGAATACGCCGGGCAAGCGGACGCTGTGGATCCGGAAGCCGTCGTAATAACCGCCGCGCGCGCCTTCGATCAGCTCTTCTTCTTTCGGATTGCCCTGCTTCATCTCACGGCGAACCTGCGAAATCAACTCGGCCGTTTTGACGGAGGTGCCGGACGGCGCATCAAGCTTCTGATCGCCATGGTATTCGATAATTTCAAGATGGGGAAAATATTTGGCGGCTTCCGCGGCGAATTTCATCATCAGAATGGCGCCGATCGAGAAATTGGGCGCTACCAGGCCGCCGATGCCTCTTTCCTTGCACAGCTTGTCCAGCTCGCGAATCTGCTCCTGCGTCAGTCCGGTCGTTCCGACGATCGGACGGATGCCGCGCGTAATGGCTTCCAGCGTATTGGAATAGGCCGACTGGGGCACCGTGAAATCGACCAGCACGTCAATGTCTCCCCGGCCGAGCGCCGTTTCCAAATCCCCGTCCACCGTAATGCCGCACGGCTCCGTTCCGGCCGCAGTACCTGCATCCGCTCCTTTGGCGGAAGGAGCCATTGCGGCAGCAAGCGAAAGCGACTCATCGGCGAGCACCATTTTCACGACTTCTTTACCCATTCTTCCGGAAGCGCCTGCCACGGCCACTTTAATGCTGCGGTTCATATTCAAATCACCTGTTCCTTCGTTAGTTTTGTCTGCTGATGCGGATCTTGCGCAATCGTTGTTTCCGTCTGGCCTTGGCAAGCAGTTTCACCGTTTCCGCGTGCTGCGGCTCCAGCCTGAGCGCTTCCCGGGCGTACTCTACCGCTTCATCGAACCTGTTCATCCTCAAATAGGCCGATGCCAGCTGATAGTACGCTTCAAAGCAGAGAGGATCCAGCTCCACTGCGCGCCTCAGCATTTCGATAGCCGACGGCGGTTCAACCGAGCCTCCGATCGTCATCGCTTTGAAGTCGATCACGAGCAGCTTCGCCTGCACGGTGCGCAAATGATATTCGTATTCTTCCTGCCCCGGATCCAGTTCCACTGCTTTTAGGACGCATTCAAGCGCTTTGTCCCATTTTCCGCTGCGGGCGCATGATATCGAGCATTTATAATGATACGAAGCGTTGCCCGGATCAGCGGCAATCGCCATTTCAAACCACCCGATCGCCCCTTCAAAATCGCCGTCAAGGATGAATTCGTAAGCCTTCTTCACGCAGCTTTCACCATCCATCCGCCCATCCTCCTTTCGTTTTTGCGAAGCAAAAACGGTTTGCAAGCCAATGCTTTGCAGGTGATGGTACAGCATATGTATCAATTAGGACTGCGGTTCGCTATTTTTTCGGGTCCAGCGGTCCGCGTCGCGCGTATTGAATTTGTGCATGATTTTGTCATGAGCTTCCGTCAGGCTGATCCCGAGTGAGTTGGCAAAGCAGGATAAAATGAACAATATATCGCCCAGTTCCATTTCGATGGAATTGTCCGCTTCGTCCGGTTTTTTCGGCTTTTCGCCATATGTATGATTGATTTCCCGGGCAAGCTCTCCGACTTCTTCGCTCAGTCTTGCCATCAGCGATAGCGGGCTGAAATAACCCTCTTTAAATTGCGAAATATAGCGGTCAACCTCGCGCTGGATTTCCGTTAGCGATTTCTCTGCCATGTCGAAAGCCTTCTTTCTTCAGGTATCAGTTCCTATGTTATCGTAAAGAGGAATTGAAAACAATGCTTTTTGCCGGGACGAAAAAATGACATACTAGGAAAAGCCGCCGGCAATGGTCTTGCCTCCGGCTAAAACTTAAGTACAATGAACTGCGTCCGCTGCGAGGGCGGATCATTCTTCAGATCGCTGTTGTCCTTGGATTTCTTGAATTAATACTAGAAATCCAAGGGCAAAGGCGAACGCTCCGCTTCTCCAGAACGATTCCGCCCTCTCCGCTGCTTTCATCGGATTTAACGATTGCCTCCGGCAAAACCTAAGCTTATGCTTACGAAGTGGTTTTGCCTCCGGCAAAACCTTAAGGAGGTTCAATATGTCAATACTGAAAAGAGGCGGCCGGCTCCGGACCATTATTCCCGTCCTGTTCGGCTGTGCGGTGTACGCCTTCGGGCTGCAATATTTCGTGCTGCCGAATCAGTTGATGGAAGGCGGCGTTACCGGAATTGCCATCCTGCTCAACTATGCGCTCGGACTAAAGCTGTCGATTATGACGATTGTCCTGAACGTGCCGCTGTTCGTGCTCGGACTCCGCGTTCTCGGAAAATACTCGATGATGATGACCATTATCGGCACGGTCGGCTTGTCGCTGTTTTTGGCCTTATTCGAAAAAGCGATTCAATTGGGCTGGATCGTCCCTTTCCGGACGTCGCAGGATTACATACTGGCAGCGCTGTACGCGGGGGTAACGCTCGGGGCCGGGCTCGGCATCGTGTTCCGGTTCGGAGGAACGACAGGGGGCGTCGATATTGCCGCCAGAGTCATTTCGAAATCAAAAGGCTGGAGCATGGGCCAAATCATTCTCGCTTCCGATGCCATTATTATCGGATTGTCGCTGCTTTACATCCCAATCGAAAAAGTGCTTTATACGCTCGTATCCGTCTTTATCGCGTCCAAGCTGATCGATTTCATTCAAGAGGGAGCCTACGCCGCAAAAGCATTTTCCATTATTACCGTTCACGGCGCGGAAATTGCCCGGGCAATTACAAAGGAGATGGAAAGAGGAGTGACGTTGATCCCTGCAGTGGGAGCTTACTCGGGGGGAGACAAGCAGATCGTCTACTGCGTCGTCTCCCGGCAGGAAATCCGCATGCTGAGAATGATCGTTACCGGTATCGATCCGCGCGCATTTATCGTCATTAACGATGTGCACGACGTGCTCGGGGAAGGATTCAAAGACTCCTGACAACACTCCAAAGCGAGAGAGTCCTATTTACGGACGACTCCAAGCTTTTGCTCCGGTTGCTTCTTTCTCGGATAAATAAGCACGCCGTTCTGTCCACCCCGGTAATTTCGCCATCCGACCAGAGCCAGCACAGCCGAAACAAACCAAACGATAACATAGATCCAGAAAGGAGGCGAAGCGGCCGGGAAATCTGCGGCGATTACCGGCTTTTCGTTTATCGTTCCGAACTCAAACAACCCCTTCATCGAGCTTTCCAGCGATTGTATCGCCTGCATGGTCAACGCCTCATGAAAATGCTCGTTGTTTGCATGCTGCAGCAGCCGGGCCGTATAGCCGACCTTTTCCTCCACTTCTTCCACGGTTTGGCGCGGTCTTGTCATGAGTGCCGCCGGTTTCAGCAGTGTCCAGTGCTCGGCAAGCAGCGACATTTCCGCATGCCCCTCAGATCCGCCCCCCTGTCCGTCAAGCCGGCTCTTCCATGCGTTCGACAACCTGCCTAAATCTTCAAGAACAATGCCCTTATATTCCTGCCACAGCGGCGAATCGGGGTTTGCCAGCGCGTCGGAAGCGAGCCGGATTTGCGAGGCGGCAACCGTCAGTCCGTTATCGCCGCTACCGCTGCCGGCAATCGTGAACGCGCGCTCCCCTCTTTCCAGGCTCTTCTCCAGCGCAGACCAGCCTTCCTCGGTACCGAGCATGCGCAGTGCGGGCTGCTTTAGCCACATCTTCGTATCGCGAAGGGCGTAATAGCTTTGCTGCCGGTTTCCATACTTGACCAGCTCATACAGCTTGCCGGACGTCATCTGGAACTTGCGCACCGTCGTATTTGGCTCGGTGCGCCCGGCCGCAGGTTCGGCGTAAGCGCCGCGCAGCGCGCCGACGGCAAGCAGCGCCGCGCACAGCATCATAATGATCCAAGGCCGCCGCTTCGGCATGGACATCCCCTCCTGCCTTACACTATGACGGAACCTCCTGAATTAGACCGCTTTCCTCCTTTTGCCTGATGCGGCGAAATATGACGAGCAAATATACGAGAAGCAGACTGAACACGGTCAACCCGACCGTAAATACGCAAATTGCCGGCACGTTATCGTCAAGCACGTCCGGCAGCCACGGATAAATGCCATAACTGTAATCGACGGCGTCATTAATAAACAGCCAGCAGGCTGCTGCCAATGCCGCCACACGACCGAAGCTCAGGAACGAAGCAAAAATAACCGCTTCAACAGCCATGCTGAGATGGGAGACAACCAGCATCCAATGCTGCCACTCCAAAATGTCGCCCTGAGCCGCACCGGCAAAAATCATGACGACCGCCCATATGCCGTATTTGATTGAGGCGACGGCGCCAAGCGCTTCGACAAACGCCCGGACGACGGTCCGCGGCGGAGCGGCCGGGCGAAAAATCAGGTAGAGCAGTGACAATGTAAAAAACAGACTGGCAGTAGGACTGTCCGGCACGAAAACAAGCTGCCAAAGAGGATGACCGCTGCGGCTCGTATATACGAGCTGATTCCAGTACCATTCATACCCGTAAGCTGTGCCCAGCAGATTGACAATAAATAAAGTCCACAAAACCGGTCGGCTCGTCCAAAAGGTTCTGCTCCAAAAATACGACATTTGCATCTTGCGCCTCCAGTTCATCAACTAATCTGTAAACGGTCATTCAGGCTCGCGGCTAATAGACCGATTTTGGGCATTTAAAAGCCCATTCTTAATTTAGCACTTTAAGGTATGAACTTCCAACAATGAAAAAACCCGACCGCTTTGGCGCGATCAGGTTTGCGAACGGTTATTCGGCTTTCTTCTGTTTGGCAAGCCACGATGCCAATTGGTCGATCTCGCCTTCGTTCAGCGTGTCTTTGAATGCCGGCATGTTGCTGCCTTTGCCGTTCGTCACGATATCGACCAACTGTTCCTTTGAATATCGTTCCCCGATGCCGTGCAAAGACGGGACCTGGCTTCCGCTTCCCTTTAAATCGGTGCCGTGACAGCTGATGCAGGCCGCTTTCTTCGTCAGCTCGACGGCCGGATCATTCGGATCGACCAGAGCCGTTTCAGCTTCGGGTGCAGAAGGCTTCTGCTCTTCGACGCCAGCCTTGCCCGCCTGCGCCGCTTCGCGCGCTTTTTCCTCCCGTTCGATATGCTCCGGAACCGTGTTTGTCAGTTTCAGCTCATACTGATAATGATCCCACGATACTTTCGTCAAATAAATGACGGAGATGAGCGACAGCAGCATCAGCGAAGCTGCGACGGGCCGGCGGTAAAACCGCCTTTCCTTGCCTGTGTCAAGGAAAGGAGCGAGCAGCAGCGCCCCGAACGCGATGCCGGGCACGCCCACAACACCCAGAACGACATAATCGCCGGATACCCACGGGTATTTGAGCAACTGGTACAGGAATAGGAAATACCAGTCGGGCATCGGAATAAAAGCGGCGTTCAAAGGATCTGCAGGATAACCGAGCGGCGCCGGCTCCGCAATCGTCAGAACGAGAAAGCCGACAAGGACGACTGCGCCTACCATCCATTCCTTCAGCAGGAAATTCGGAATGAACGCTTCCGATCTGCCGGGATAGGAAGAATAATCGGGCGGCACCGGCCTTTCGCCTTCTCGTTTGCGGACCCTGGAATCGCCGACGTAAACAACTTTTTCGTTCGATTTACGGCCATGCGCCATCTGATCTCCCCCTTACGTTTTTTCCGTTTAAAAACCACTTTACATCGAAAGGCCGTGGCTTACAGCGGTCCGGAAATGCCCTGCTTGCGGATCATAAAGAAATGTGCCGCCAGCATGGCAAGGAGGGCGCCCGGAAGGAAGAACACATGGATCGCAAAAAAACGGGTCAACGTCATGGCGCCGACAATTTCTCCGCCCTGCAGAAAGGTGCTTATATACGGGCCGATCCAAGGCACGGAATGCGCAATTTGAATGCCGACCTTGGTCGCAAAGTAAGCCTTGTTATCCCACGGAAGCAGGTATCCGGTAAAGCCCAGGCCGAGCATAATGAAAAAGATCAGCATCCCGACCACCCAGTTCATCTCGCGCGGCGCCTTGTACGAGCCGGTAAAAAAGACGCGGAGGGTATGTAAAAACATCATCACGATGACGAGGCTCGCTCCCCAGTGGTGCATTCCTCTCACGATGGAGCCGAAAGCCAATTTATGCTGCAAATAATCGACGCTTGCGTAAGCGTGATTAATATCCGGAACGTAGTATATTGTCAGAAACATGCCGGACAAAATTTGGATGACGGTAATAAAGAAGGTCAGTCCCCCGAAACAATAAACGAAAGCGGAAAAGTGATGCGCCGGATTGACATGCTCCGGAACCTCATGGTCGGCCACATCTCTCCACATCGGCGTCACGTCAAGACGTTCGTCGATCCAGTTGTATACGTTTTTAAACATACCTGCAAACGCCTCCTTGTTATACCCGTCTATTGGGAACAATTTCGCCGAGGTATACGTATCCGTTTCTGATGTCCACTTCATATTCGTCAAGCGGCGCCGGCGCCACGACCAAATTTTTGCCGTCGACGGTGTAGCGCGCTCCATGGCAAGGGCAGACGTATTCATTGTTCTTTTCCGTATTCCAGTTGATGGTGCACCCAAGATGCTTGCAGACGGGGGAGAGGGCGAATATGTTACCGCTCTCATCTTTCATAATCCAGGCCGATTGCTCAGGATCGCTAACATACCAGCCGTCGACCTGATGGATTTTAAAATTGAATACGGCAGGTTCCATCGTTTTAATCTCCGATTCCGCCACTACCTTAATCCAGTTGCCCTTTTCTTTCTTCTCCAATAGAGGATCGACGGCGAACCGGATCATCGGAAGCACAGTGCCCATGGCCATGAAAGCGCCTGCACCTCCAAGCGTGTAAGTTAAAAACTGCCGCCGCGTCATCTCATTGCGCCTTCTTGGATGGTGCGCAGTCTCGTTCGATTCGTATTGATCCACCCAGATAACCCCCTATGCCAACTGATGTTGAACCAGGACATTCCGAATAATAGCTCAGGCTTACAATAACATGAACGATATGAACATTACGGTTGTCCCCAGAGCCGACGCACCCCCGCATTCATTTCGTCCGCGCCGTGCTTGCCGCCCAGCACCAAATCCGCATGCATCAAAGCCGGGACCTGTTCCAGCAGCGTAAGCGCAATAACATAACGAAAACCGCTTTCCTTGAGCCTGCTGCAGACGGCATCCAATCCTTCCGTTAACGAAGCTTCATCGGCTCCCGTATAATGGTATGCCGGATACGTGACGATTCTTCCTTTAAAAGGAATTTCGAGCAGGTACAGCAAATCGCGAAGCCGCTCCAGCGTTTCGGTCACGATGTAAGGGGCTTCATTTCCGGACAGTCCTGTGACGGGCAGCAGACAGGTGTCCAAATACGGCTGAAGTTCGAACCACGTCTCCCGGGGCAGGTCATTGAACTTCAATGTCGGGCACACCTCCTTTTGCAGGCATGGAGCTGCCGTTTCATACGGCCCCCGGTTAAAGGCTTGTCACCATTATCGTAACGTCTTTGTCCGATTTTGCCAATCACTTTTTTTTACAATTTAAGCGTTTTCTTATCTTCCGCTGCCCATAAAGCAGCCCCCGCCTGTTCGGAACATGAATTCCGCATTGGCGGGGGCTGCTTCTGCCGAAAACCTATTAAAGTTTTAAAGCACTCCATTCCGATGACAGACGACGAAACGTATCCTCGTCCCCCTGTTCGAGAGCGCTGTCGATTGCTGCATACAGCTTTTCCGTCCTGTACTTCAGTATCGCCTCGTCCAGTATCATTTCGGCAGCAAGGCCCAGCATCGTTTCGTAATTTAATTTCATTTTATCCATAGGATACACACCTCCATGTACGGATTAAGAGATCCTATATCTGTTGCCGACTACCGTGCTGATTCCACTTTCATGTTCCCGGACGTCTCTACTGTTCATGGATTGCTTACGGTATTGTCTGAACTAGAGTATAGGCTTAAGAAGCGGCGGCTCTACTGAAATTATATTCAACTGCTAGCGTGACGCCCGTATATTGGCCTTTGTTTGAGCGGAATGTTTCTTTGCCTATCCCGGCAATCCGTCCGCTCCAAGGCAGCGGACTAGCGATCCCGCGGCAGTTCGATATAATCGTGGTGCTCGACGTGAACGCCTGCAACAACCGCTTTCCCGAGCCGAGTCATGACCGCTACAGCGCCGTAATTCGCATCTTCACCGATTCTGAGCAGCCCCAAGTGCAGCATCATGGACAAAATTCGTTTATCGAAAACATCGTCCGGCGTATCGTAAAAATACGATTTTATGTAAGGGGTCAGCGCACTGCGGAGCGAATCGACGGTCACCCATTGCCCGGCCAGCGCATCGATCCAGTGAACGAACGACAGCAGATTCGGTATCGCCCCTTTGTACAGCCTGAGCCAGAAGCGGTACAACTGAGTCGGTTCATCGCACCGTTTCTCTTTCACCCATTCTTCGCCTGCAGCCGTCAATACGAGGCTGCCGTCATTCTCTTCAATCCTCGAATTATAGTAGCAATAGTCGTAGAGAAGCGACATCCGCTCCGGATATTCCCGGAATCTGCGGCCGTATCCGAATCTCCATGCCGTCTTTTGCGGTAAATCCTCGCGGACGCCGAAGCTTTCGATTGCCGCCTGAATGCTGCGCCGGTACATAAACCCCTCCGCAGTCAGCGGCACTTCATTGTGGCGGACAAACCGGAGAAACGCCAAAACGTCTTCATTTAGCAGCTGCTGCTCATCCCGGTAAACGGACGGCTCGTCCGTATAAATCAAGCCTGCCGCGAACCGGCGGCGCATCGTTTCCTGGAAACGGCGCTTCAGGTCGTCCGGTACCTGGAACAAGTAACGGTCGGGTCCGGCCAGTCCGTTGAACAGCCATCCCTGATGCTTGAACCTGGCAATAATATCTCTCGGGCTGTCGCTGGGCACTTCGGCTTTCGCTTTCGCTTTCGGTTTCGACTTTGATTTGCGGTTTTTGGCCGGCTTTGAGTCCGTCTGACCCGCACTGCTGGCTTGCGGTTTGTCTGCATCGAATTTGCTGTTGTGGACTCTCGCAATAAGCTCTTCCAGACTGAATGCATTCCGTTTCTCAAATAGAAGAGAGTTGATGAACCGCAGCTCTTCCAGCTTCATGCTGCCGATCTGCGCCTCGAACACCTCTTTACGCCCAACCGTTGACAGAATCGACTGGATAAGCTCGTTTTTAGAGTTTCCGTTGCACTCGCAGCGGTACGCATCCGCGATCCGGTTAAGCTGCTTGATGTCCGCATATCCCAGCATATCCGCAAGATTCATCCGTCGACTCCTCCTTTCTGATCCAAGCTAACAACATCTCAATTTGGTCATCCGGCATCGCTTGTTGTACTACCATTATGGGAATATATTCGAAAAATATAACCGCCCTCAAAGCGAATCGTGCAATTGCCGGTCCATTCAACACCAAACCGATGCATCGCTCTTCTTACGTAATGAGCGGTCAATGTCTCGCGGAGAAAGTTTCGGGGGGAACTCTAAGAAAGTATTTAGCGCGAAATAGTTCGTCGCTATATTTTTGGCTGTGTCGAAGGCGTCTGCATCTGACCCGGAGCATTAGCACGAAGCCAAACCGGTGCCGGAGTTTCGCCAAACTTCCGCAGCATGTTCAAGCCCTTGCCTCTATCCATTATTAAAAGCCCCAAACGATGCCAACCGCCGGTTCTCGCAAATTCATATCGTCTGAGGTCCTGCCGGCTTGTCCCGGCTTAAATCTGAAACTTTAAGGCACGTACGGTAAAATACGTATGGTATGGTAAACGATGCACGCCGTAAACTGCATCCATTTGCAGCAAGCCAATTGGCCGAATATCTGCGGACACAGACCAGCATCGCATGGCTTACGAACCGAGTCATCGTTATTTGTACATTTTGAACCTGTTCCAAGCTCTAACGAATCATAGAGTCACTATTCTACTCCTATCGACTCGGTTGGGTTGTTTTTGATGAAATAATGATTGTAGGGTTCGTTATCGCACAAGAAGTCTAATTATTCCTGAAATAACGTTTTTACGATTCTTTAGCCAGTTTCATAAGCCGTTCACTGCCGTTCACTGCTCGAAGACTCCACCTACGTCAAGATTGTCCCAAACCCTGCGGCCATAACTAAAAACCAAAAACGAGGCGGAAGACTACTCTCACCCCGTAAATTTATAAAATTCTATTATGTTAACAAAAAACGAACCGGCCAAGGATAGTCCCTTGATCGGTTCGTTTTCGTATTATGAGGTCAGCCAGAAAATTTCTGGTTGGCATTTCTTCATCGTCGTTATACGAAGGCCTTAGCCTGGTGTTCATTTTCGGTTTTTGAAGCCGGGACAGCTCCATGTGCCTGCCGCCGGGGGCAGCGGTTATTGAAGATGAAGCGTGCAGTTATGTAGTACCGGATCCCAACGATTGTCCTTGAATTCCAGCACGGAGAAGGACATATTGCCTATGTACGAATTGTCCAAATGCTCGCACATCAAAGCCAGCATCTGGGCAAGATAGCTTCCGTGCGAGACAACGAGCAAATTGGCTTCCGGCATATTATTGCGCCACTTTGCCAGAAACGCAGCCGCTCTATCCTGTACGGAAGCGTCGCTTTCGACGCCGGCTTTGCTGCTGGAGCGCCAATCCGCGCCCCACGTCTCGATTCTTTCCGCCTCGGTCGTGCCTTCGATAAGGCCGAACGAACGCTCGCGCAGCAAAGGCTCGCCCGGCAAGAGCGGGACGCCGATCGCCTCGGCCACGATTCGGCCCGTTTCGGCCGCGCGCGACAAATCGCTCGTTACTACCGCGTCCCAACGTTCATTTTCTCTGACCAAACGGTCTGCGAGCAGGCGCGCTTGCGTAAGTCCTTCTTCATTCAACGGAATGTCCGTTTGTCCCTGAATTTTGCCGAGGGCGTTCCATTCCGTTTTGCCATGACGAATTAATCCGATTTTCATTGCCGCCTGACGCCCTCCTTGTACGATTTCAAAAGCTGGTCAATGGCGCGTACGAGCCAGCCAGTTCAGCATCAGCATCGCCATAATCAATCCGAGAATCGACAGCGCAATCCAATACTGCGGATAGGTCGGCACCACTTTAAGCACAAGCGGATCGCTGATGCTCGCAACGGGAACGTCCGCGTAATAGGCTGCGGTAAACGCGCTCCCTTCGGATGCGTTGGCCGTTTCGATCAATCCCGTCATTTGAGCCGTATCCGGGGAAGCCGTCTGATTGTTAAATACGAGAACAAGCAGCGCCGTCGCGAACATGGCCATGCAGCAGGCAACGGCGATAGCCGCGTTGCGCCTGAAGCTGCGCGTGAATTGATACGTCTTATGGTAAACCGGCATATACCAGGTCTGTTCGGCGTAAATCCGCTCCATCACTTCCCGGTTGATATGGTCGAGCGGCCCGGTTATGTCTTCGCTCTCGGAAAGGTTGCGGATCAGCGCCTCGCTTTCCTCCCATAAGCGAAACTCTTCCTTGCAGATTTCACAGTGCTCCAGGTGCGTATCGACGTCCAATCGCTGGGAATCGTTCTCCGGGGCGTCCCAGTACACGCTGAAGAGCTCCTGCACTTCATGGCATTTCATCTCGTTCGCATCCCTTCAAATTCATCACTCTGCGTATCTCCGAAGTAAGGCTCCAGCTGCGATTTGACACTGGCCCTTGCACGGAATAACAGCGATTTGACGGAACTGACGGTTTGTCCCAAAATGGCAGCGATTTCCTGATAATCCAATTGGTCATATTCACGAAGTATAAGAGCCGAGCGCTGCTTTTCGGGCAGACTGTTTATCGCTTCGCGAACCAGGTTCATCCTCTCGGACTGCAGCACCAATTGTTCCGGCACCGTTTCAGGCGGCGCAACGGGCAAGTATCCCGTTTCCTCGAGCGATACGTTTACGCTGCGCTGTTTGCGCAGTTCGCTCAAAACGGTATTTCGCGCTATGGTGTACAGCCAGGTGGAGAACGAAGCGTCCACTTCGCGGAAGGAATGAATGCTGCGGTAAGCTTTATAAAACGTTTCCGAACAAAGATCTTCCGCCAGCAATTCCAATTTGGCACTCTTCAGCATATGAAAAATAAAACTCAGGATTTTGCGCTGGTATCGCCGCATCAATTCCGAATATAGCTGTATATTGCCGTCCTTGATTTCTCGAATTAACTGGGAATCGGTCATGACAGGCGAAAACCTCCTTGCCTGTAGGTCCTCCCGATCCGGTATATATATTTTACCGAGTCGGCGGTGAAAAGTTGCGGTGCACCGGGGTATAAAGTTCATTTTACATGAAAAAGAGGCATAAGCCTACAAAGTTTGCGCTTGTACGTCCATATTTCGAGTTGCTGCGACCAAAATCCTGCTTCCGTTTTCGACAATCGATCACTAACTAATCCATATTTTTACATCGTAGCCGCACGTTAGTATTGTATCACAGTACAAAGGCGGCGTCGCCCTTTATTTCTCGGGCAAGTACAAAAACACGAAAAAACGCTCCTCGTTAAGAGAAGCGTTCATCGCGTTGCCTTTGCTTTCAGCCCGTTTAGCCGATCCACAAAGCGTCGAGCGAATATTGGCCTGCGCCTGTCAGCGCCACGCCTAGAGCGACGGTTAGAAGCACCAGGTTGTATTCATAGCCGTTTGCCGTCACCCATAAGCCGTTTGCGCCGTGCACCTTCACAATCGCGACCAGCATCGGTACGATGATCAGAACGGCTCCGACCCATGTGAGCAAACCGGCTCCGAACAGCAAACCTCCGATCAGTTCCCCGGCTCCGGCCACAAAAGCGACAAGCGTTCCCGGCTTCATGCCGATCGACTCAAACCAGCCGCCAGTTCCTTTCAGTCCGTATCCGCCGAACCAGCCAAACAGCTTCTGCGCTCCGTGACCGATAAACAATAGTCCGATAACGACCCGAATAATAAGAAGACCCCAATCCAACGTATTCATATTTCCCAACCCTTTCGTTTATGTGATCTTGAATGAACTGCTTATGAACTTATATTAATGCCACTAACTTACTTTTGTCAAGTTAATAATTATATGATTGCAACATTTATTTATTCACCTTATTACAAAGCTTAAACCTGCTTGCCTCACACCCAATGCTGCACGCTAGAGGCTAGAGGATCCGTGCCTCTCTCTCGGCACGCCAAACAAAAAAAACCGCCTCGTAAGAGGCGGCCCGCACGACAAATGCGAATATTGGATAGGAGTGGAGAGAAACCATACTGTACTTTTATTATATGTATCCGTTTTCATTTTGTCAATAAGCGCTTTCATTTTTTTGTGAGTTAAATAAATTGACGTCATAATCGCTCTTCTATGTTAAAAGCTGAGCGGCTGGTTTAATGACAAGGGAGGGTTAGAATCGCCTGCCCTAACCAGCCGCGTCATACTAAGGCAGCCGCTTTAACATCATTCTTTTAAAATCGAACCGAATGATTAAGTCCTTCCAGCAACGTGACGGCCTGATCCAAGTCTTCCTGCGTGCGGAACGACAGCCTCAGCACCCCCGGCACATCCTCGCGGCTTTCGATAATTTGCAAATTGCTGAGGTTGATTCTGCGGCTGCCAAGCTCCGTTGCGATCCGGCCGATAATGCCGGGATGATCCGGCACGTCCACGTAGCATTCGTATACCGACTGAAGCATCCCTTTGCGGCGCTCGGGAAGCTGCCTGCGGAACTCTCCCGCCGTCCGGAACGCTTCGCTTACGCCTTCGCCGTCTTCATCGCGCAGCATTTGCGCGAACCGCTTCATTTCCTCCTGCCATTCCTCAATAAGCTCCAGCAGGACATGGCGGTTATTCAGCAAAATGTCGCGCCATACGACAGGTTCGCTCGATGCGATGCGCGTAATATCGCGGAATCCCCCGGCCGCGAGCGAAGCGTACAGGCCGTTCGTTTCGTTATGCTTCCGCACCTGATTGACGAGTGCGACCGCAATCAGATGCGGAAGATGACTGATCGCCGCCACGATTTCGTCGTGCTCTCCGGCATCGACGCGCACAATTTTGGCGCCGGTGTGACGAAGCAGCGCGGACAAGCGCTCCAGCGCATCAATCGGCGTGGCCGGCTCGGGCGTAAGCACGTAAAACGCATTTTCAAACAAATGCTGCGACGCCGCCTCCACTCCGGAACGCTCGGAACCGGCCATCGGATGGCCGCCGATAAATACCGCAGGCTTCAGGTCGGCCGCGCGCGCACAATCGGTTACGGACGATTTCGTGCTGCCGACGTCGGAAATGATGCACCCCGCCTTCAAATCCATGGCACTGAGCTGCCGGATATAGTCATCCAGCACACCTACCGGCACGCATAGAAAAATAAAATCCGCCGCTTCGGCCGCTTCCCGCAGCGAAGTCGTCGCCGAATCCACCACGCCTCTTCGCACATACTTTTCCGCAAGCGAAGCATCAGGCGAATGTCCGATTACGTTTAAACCCGGTTGACCTTTTAAACACAGCGCGAGCGATCCTCCAATCAGCCCGACGCCGCAAATAACGATTGTCGTTTCCAATTAATCTAGCACCGCCGCTTCCTGCAGCACCTGTTTCAAATGCGGCATTATATTTTGCATTCCATCTAAAAAAAACCGTCCATGAATGCCCAACGATTATTTTCGCATATCTTTCAGCTGTTTTAAAGTATTTTTGTTCGTATTTACGGGTGCATGCGAAAAAAGGGCCGGAGCATCCGCGCACATACGCGAAAGCGCCGGCCCTTAAGCTTTGCGAAAGCTGCGGATCGTTAGCCGGTCGGACTTAACGTCCCCCCGTCCCTCAAACTCTTAATCCGTGCACGAAGTCGTAAATTTGCCGCAGCCCTTCCTCTTTGCCCTCAGGCTGGCTAAGAAGCGGCAGAACCTCTTCGATTTTGCGCACGATGGCGCTGCCGACGATAACGCCGTCGCTCTGCCCCGCGAAACGCTCGATCTGCTCGCGGCTGGAAATGCCGAAGCCGACGGCAATCGGCAAATCGGTCGCGCCGCGGACCGATTGCAGGAATTCGTCGATGCCGCTGTGGAAATCGGAGCGAACGCCGGTTACGCCGAGCGAAGATACGCAGTAGACGAAACCGCGCGCTTTGCTTGCGATCCGGGCAACCCGTTCGTTGGAAGTCGGCGCCACGAGCGGAATGAGATGAATGCCCGCCGCTTCCGCCAGCTGGCGCATCTCGGCATCCTCTTCAATCGGCAAATCGGGAATGATGAGGCCGCTGATTCCTTTTTCCTTGGCAAGCGCGATAAACGTTTCAAGACCCATTTGCAGAACCGGATTGTAGTAGGAAAACAAAATAAAAGGGAGCTTGACGCCGGCCGCACGCGCATCCTCGGCCACCTGCATGCAGTCGCGGATCGTAATCCGGTGCTTCAGCGCCCGTTCGGAAGCGCGCTGGATGACCGGTCCGTCGGCGAGCGGATCGGAATAAGGAACGCCAAGCTCAATCATATCCGCTCCCGCTTCCTCCAGCTTCGCAATAATTTCAACCGAAGTCTTAAGATCCGGATCGCCCATCGTCAGAAAAGGAATGAGCGCCGGCTTGCCGTTCTTCTTTAAAGCTGCAAAAACCGAGTCGATCAAATTCATTGCGCTTTCCCCCCCAGATAGCCCATAATCGCTTCCACGTCCTTGTCCCCGCGGCCCGACAAGCTGATTACCACAGTCTTGTCGCTGGACAGCGTCGGTGCCAGCTTCATCGTCTGGGCGACGGCGTGGGCCGATTCAAGCGCCGGGATGATGCCTTCCGTACGGGAGAGCAGCTGCAGCGCCTCGAGCGCTTCGGCGTCGGTAATCGGTACGTATTCCGCTCGTCCGGAGTCTTTCAAATACGAGTGCTCCGGTCCGATGCCGGGATAGTCCAGTCCGGCCGAGATCGAATGCGCCGGCAGCACCTGGCCTGCCTCATCCTGCAGCACATAGCTGAGCGAGCCTTGGAATACGCCGTGACGCCCTTTGGTCATCGTAGCGGCGTGCTCTTCCGTTTCGACGCCGCGCCCGGCCGCTTCCACGCCGATCAGGCGAACGGATTCATCGCCTACGAACGGGTAGAAAATGCCCATCGCGTTGCTGCCGCCGCCGACGGCCGCGACGATATAATCCGGCAGCCGTCCTTCCTCTTTCAGCATCTGCTCGCGCGTCTCGTCGCCGATAATGCGCTGGAAATCGCGCACAATCATCGGGTACGGATGCGGTCCCGTTACCGAGCCGAGGATATAGTACGTGTCGTCGACGTTGCTGACCCAGTAACGCAGCGTTTCGTTACACGCGTCCTTCAGCGTGCGCGTTCCGGACAACACCGGCACCACTTCGGCGCCGAGCAGATTCATGCGGAAGACGTTCAGCTGCTGCCGCTTCGTATCCTCTTCACCCATAAACACCTTGCATTCGAGTCCGAGCAGCGCCGCAACCGTCGCCGATGCGACGCCGTGCTGGCCCGCTCCGGTCTCGGCAATAATTTTTTTCTTGCCCATCCGTTTGGCGAGCACGCCCTGGCCGATCGTATTGTTGATTTTATGGGCGCCCGTGTGGTTAAGGTCTTCGCGCTTCAAATAAATTTTTGCGCCGCCCAAATGCTTCGTCAATCGTTCCGCGTAATAAAGCGAAGTCGGCCGTCCCGAATATTTATCAAGCAAATAGCGGACTTCCGCTTGGAATTCGGGATCTTTAGAATAATGCCGGTACGCTTCTTCCAGCTCCATCAGCGCGTTCATCAGTGTTTCCGGCACGTAACGCCCGCCGAATTTGCCATAACGTCCGTTTGAATCCGGTACCTGGGTCATGATCGCATCACCTTTCCTGTAAAAGCTTGAATTTTTGTTATGTCCTTGACACCATCGGTTTCCACGCCGCTCGATACGTCGACGCCGTCCGGACGGTAACGTATCGTTAACTCTTCGACATTGCCGGGATGAAGACCTCCCGCCACATAAAGATGAGCGCCGATTTCGAAAGCGGCCTTCTTGTAGACTTCAATAACGGACCAGTCGAACGTTTTGCCGGTGCCGCCCCCGGCCGTATCGAGCAGCACGGCGTCTACGGCGCCGGCGTACGGCGCCAGTTTGGCGCGAGCCGCCCTTTCCGTATCGCCTTCCGCCGCCGAAAATGCCTTCCATACTTCAAGGCCGAAGCGCCGCTTTACTTCCCGCGACTGCTCCGGCGTTTCCCCGCCGTGCAGTTGGATAACATCCAGCGGAACCTCCAACAAGACGCGCGCAAGCTCTTCAGGATCGGGATTTACGAACACCCCGACCGTGCGCGGAGCCGCTCCTTTGTCGTTCCTTAAGGCTCTGACGTCCGCCGCCAGCTGAAACGCCTGCTCCGGTGTCACCCGGCGCTTGCTGGGCGCAAACACGAAGCCGACTTCGTCAACGGCAAGTCCGTCCATGCCGCGGATCGTGGCGCTGTCCCGGAGACCGCAAATTTTGACGCGAACGCCTCCGCTCGCCTTCGCCCCTCCACTCATGAGCGGACCGCCGGCCCCATCAGCCGTTCAACGGCTTCGCCGACATCGCTCTGGCGCATAAAGTGTTCGCCGATGAGCACGCCTTCGGCGCCCACCGATTGCAAATAAGCCAAATCCTCCGGTCCGGCGATCGCGCTCTCGCTGATGACGTTAACGCCCTTTGGAACAACGCCGATCAGGCGCTCCGTCGTTTTCAGGTCGGTCACGAACGTATGCAGGTCGCGGTTGTTGATCCCGATCAGCTCAATGCCTTCGATTTGCAGCGCCGTCTCCATTTCGCGCTCGTTGTGCACCTCAACCAGCACATCAAGGCCGATGGAACGGGCGGTCTTGTACAGCTCGCGCAGCTGCTCCAGCGTCAAAATCGCCACGATCAGCAGCACGGCATCGGCGCCGATCGCTCTCGCTTCGTAAATTTGGCGGTAGTCGATCACAAAATCTTTGCGCAGCAGCGGCACCTTCACCGTCTCCCGCACCAGCGTCAAATAGTCATTGGAGCCCTGGAAATAGTCGCGGTCGGTCAATACCGAGATGCAATCGGCGCCGGCCTGCTCGTAAGTTTGCGCCAGTGCCGCCGGATGAAAGTCCGCGCGGATCAGCCCTTTGGAAGGTGATGCCTTCTTCACCTCGGCGATCAGTCCCATCGGACGGTTGCGCCCCGTCGTCAAGACGCGCGTAAAGCCGCGGCACTCCGGCATGGCGGAAACCGTCCGTTCATAGTCGGATAGCGAGAAGCGTTCCGCCAAAGCGGCAACCTCCGCACGTTTGGTCGCAACGATTTTATCGAGAAACATGAGCCAACTCTCCTGTCTTTTGAATAAGCTGCCGCAGCTTGGCCGCAGCTTCGCCGGAATCGATCATTTCCGCGGCTGCGGCAACCCCGTCCTGCAAGCTCGCAGCTTTGCCGCCAACATAAATGCAGGCGCCGGCGTTGGCGAGCACGATATCCCGGTAAGCGCCCCGTTCTTTGCCGTCAAAAATCGCATGAATGATGCCGGCATTGACGCTCGCGTCGCCGCCTTGAACCTCGCTTAGATCGCGCTTCGCAAGGCCGAGCTCCTCGGGCGTCAGCTCGTAGGTGCGGACTTGGCCTGCGGACAGCTCGGATACTTGCGTCGGAGCCGAAATGCTGATTTCATCCAGGCCGTCCAAACTGCTGACGACCATCGCCCGCTTCAGCCCCAGCTCCCGCAGCACTTCCGCCACCGTCTCCGTCTTTGAACGGTCGTACAGCCCCAGCAGCTGCCGGTCCGCGCCGGCGGGATTGGCCAGCGGCCCGAGCATATTGAATATGGTCCGAACGCCCAGCTCCTTCCGCGGCAGCGCGGCATGGCGCAGCGACGGGTGATGCATCTGCGCGAACATGAAGCAAATGCCGATATCGCGCAGACACGCTTCGGCCTGCTCCGCGTTTAGCGTAATTTGCACGCCCAGCGCCTCCAGCACGTCCGCGCTGCCGGCTTTGCCGGACATGGCGCGGTTGCCGTGCTTGGCGACACGTACGCCGGCCGCCGCGGCGATGATCGCCGATGCGGTCGAAATATTGAACTTGTGAACGCCGGAGCCACCCGTGCCGCAAGTGTCAAGCAGCCCTTCCCGCTCGGTTTCGACCCGGCTGGCGAATCCCCGCATCACTTCCGCAAAGCCGGTTATTTCTTCTTTCGTTTCGCCTTTCATCCGCAGCGCGACCACAACGCCGGCAATTTGGGCCGGTGTCGCTTCACCGCTCATAATCGTTTCCATAACCGCGCCCGCTTCCAAGCGGGACAAGTCGCGGCCTTCCAGCAGCTTGTTCAGCACATCCTTAATGGTAACTTTCGCGCTCATTGTACGAAATCCTCCCGGGAATTCAGGACATAGTCGCTGTTAATGATCGAAACGAAATCATCCGGCACTTTATTGGTCGGAAACACAGCTTCGGCCATGCGGATCGCCTTCAGCATCCCTTTCGCTTTGTTTACCGTCTCCATGTACTCGCTCTCCGCAACGGAATCCCACACGATGCCGGCCCCGGCCTGTACGTACGCTTTGCCGTTCTTGAAAATAATGGTGCGGATCGTAATGCACGTATCCATGCTCGCCCCGCTGAAGCCGAAGTATCCGATCGCGCCCGCATACGCGCCGCGCGCTTCGTTTTCCAGCTCGGCGATTATTTCCATCGCCCGCAGCTTCGGCGCTCCCGATACCGTTCCCGCCGGCAGGCAGGAAATAAAGGCGTCGAAGAAATCTTTATCCTGCCGGATCGTCCCGCTCACGTTGGAGACGATATGCATGACGTGCGAGTAGCGCTCGATTTCCATAAAGGAATCGCACTTGACGCTTCCGAATTCCGATACCCGCCCGATATCGTTGCGGCCCAAATCGACAAGCATCAGATGCTCCGCCCGTTCTTTCTCGTCGGCGAGCAGCTCCTTCTCCAGCCGCAAGTCTTCGTCCGGCGTCCCCCCGCGGGGCCGCGTGCCGGCGATCGGCCGCGTCTCCACCTTGCCCGCGTCCACTTTGACGAGCGATTCCGGCGAAGTGCCGACGATGACCTCATCGTCCATTTTCAACACATACATATAAGGGGAAGGGTTCGTCATGCGCAAAACGCGGTAGACTTGCAGCGGATCGACATCCGTTTCGATACTGAACCGTTGGGAAAGGACGACTTGAAAAATGTCGCCGGCGCGGATATATTCCTTCGCCCGGTCCACGTTGGCGATAAACTGCTCCTTCGTCACGTTGGACTGCACGTCGCCCAGCTCCGGATCGGCCGGAATGACGCCGCCCGCAGTGAGCGGAAGCGGAACGGGCTGCTGCAGTTTCTCCAGCGTCGCGTTGATTTTCGCGCATGTTTGTTCATATGAACGGGCAATGTCCGCATCCGTCGCCCCGTCCTCGATATGCACGTTGCCGATCACTTGAATTTGCTGCTTGAAGTGGTCAAAGACGAGAATCTGATCGCAAAACATAAACTGCAAATCGTTCATCGCCAAATCGTCAACGCGGTGGGCAGGCAGCTTCTCGTAATATTGCAGCAGATCGTAGCCGAAAAATCCGACCGCTCCGCCGGTAAACGGAGGCAGATCCGGCAGCTGGGGGCTGCGGAACGAACGCAGGTGCGCTTTCAACAGCTCCAGCGGCTTGTCGGCCAATATATATTTCTCGCCCCGGCGCTCCAGCACCATCTTGCCCGACTTCCCGGACACCATCATAAACGGATCGGTTCCGATAAACGAATACCGCGCCCATTTGGCTCCGCCCTCCACGCTTTCCAGCAGGAAAGCGCGGTTCTCCTTATAAAAATGCTGGAACAGGCGGATCGGCGTCTCCGTGTCCGCCATCAGCTGACGGACGATCGGAATCAGGTTGTAAGTGCCCGCCATCCGGATGACGCGCTGCAGTTCGTTTGGCATGATCGATTCTCCTCCGGGTTTGAATTTTGCATGAAAAAAGCTCCCGCCGTAAGCGGAAGCGTTCGTTATATGAGTATATAAGATGGCCAAAGAGAACCTTTAACAAACAGGCAACGCAAGAGATAATATGCCTCATCTGCGCAACATACCTGTAATGGCCGCCTATATCCGCATACGCATCCTCAATAACGGACCGTATATCGAACCGCCGCCAGTCTCAGCTCTTCTCGTCTCAAAAAACGCTCATCTCATCTGTACTCATCGATACGTTCAGCTAGGCTGATTACTCATTCTGCACTCGGTATTGCTCTCAACTGTCTTTCACTATACACCGCGATGCGGTTCTGCGTCAAGTTAAGGAACGTTTATTATGCCTTGCTCAAATCCGGCCGCAGCACTCGCGCGCCGCCCAAATAAACGTGATTGATTTCCGCCTGCCCTTTATCTGTGTTGACAAGCACCATCAGCCGGATGCATTTCTCCAGGCTGCCTTTAACCGGAACTTCCAGCGAGCACATCAGCGGGACAAGCTCCCAGCCGCTCAAGCGGCGGATGGCAACCGCCGGAAAAGTATCGTCCAAATCCGTTGTTACCGTAATAAAAACGCTGCAAATATCTTCGGGCAAAATGGCGTTTTCAGCCACAATCTGCTCCACCATCTCGGATGTCGCCTGCAGAATCTGATCTCTATCGTTGGCTTCGACCGTTATGGCTCCGCGTATTCCCCGTACACTCATGCCCAATCGGCCTCCTGTTTCAACTCATTCACGATGTCGCGAATCATCGTTACATCGATCTGTTTATTAATTTCCACCTTGCCGATTGCAGTCGGAACGATAAACGTTACCGTGCCTTCGCCAAACTTTTTGTCGTGCATCATCGCTTTCATAATGGCATCGGTATCGTATTGCTCCGGCAGCCGCACCGGAAGCCCGCATTTGCCCAGCACGCGCCGGGTCACCGTATACACATCTTCCGGCGCCCCCAGCCGCACGCCCAGCTTGGCGGAACCGATCATGCCGATCGCGATCGCTTCACCGTGCTGAAACTCACCGTAGCCGGCGACCGCTTCCAGCGCATGGCCGATCGTATGTCCGAGATTGAGGATCGCCCTCAGACCGTTCTCCCGCTCATCCTGCGATACGACAGCCGCCTTGACGGAGCAGCCTTTGTAAAGGGCATATCCGAGCGCCTCGGCATCCAGTGCAAGCAGCTTCTCCGCATTGTTGTCGCACCAGGTTACGAATTCCGCATCCCAGATGAGACCGTGCTTCACGACTTCCGCAAGTCCGGAGCGCACATCCCGGGCCGGCAGCGACTGCAGCGTGCTTAAATCGTACAGCACCAGCTCCGGCTGGTGAAACGCGCCGATGATATTTTTGGCAAGCGGATGGTTGACCGCGACTTTGCCGCCGACACTGCTGTCATGAGCCAAAATCGTCGTCGGAATTTGCACAAAACGGATGCCTCTCATATAAGAAGCTGCGACAAAACCGGCCAGATCGCCGACGACCCCGCCTCCGAGGGCGACAATCGCCGATTTGCGGTCGAGACCCGCTTCCAGCGCTTTTGCCGTGAGCGATTCCAGCATCGCCAGCGACTTGGAGCTTTCGCCGGAAGGCACTACCGCGCTGGCAGCGGTGTATCCGCCATTCTGAAGGCTTGACATGACGCCGTTCAAATAATGCTGGGCGACATGATCGTCGGTCACGACAAGCAGCGGCGACTTGCGGCTGATGCCGTGCTTGTCGAACAGGGACGCGATATCGTTTAAGATACCTTCTCCGATATAGATTGGATAGGAGCGTTCACCTAGATTAACCATCAGCTCACGCATCTTAGTAACGCCCCACTTGTTCCAGATACGAATTGAGGTTGGCGCGGATTTCCTCGATGGAATCGCCGCCGAATTTCTCCAGAAACGCGCGCGCCACTTCCCAGGCGACGACATGCTCCATAACGACGCTGGCAGCCGGAACGGCGCAGCTGTCGGAGCGCTCCACTTGAGCGGTAAACGGTTCTTTCGTGTCGATGTCCACGCTCGCCAGCGGCTTGTAAAGCGTCGGGATCGGCTTCATGACGCCGCGCACGACGATCGGCTCGCCCGTCGTCATGCCGCCTTCGAAACCGCCCGCGCGGTTGCTGGCGCGGTGGAAGCCTTTTTCTTCGCTGTACTTGATTTCATCGTGCACCTGCGAGCCGCGCAGCTGCCCCGCTTCGAAGCCGATGCCGATTTCGCAGCCTTTGAACGCGTTAATGGAAACGACCGCTCCGGCAATGCGCGCATCGAGCTTGCGGTCCCACTGCACATGGCTGCCGAGTCCGACCGGAACGCCTTCCACGATGCATTCGACAACGCCGCCGATGGAATCGCCGTCCGCTTTCATCTGATCGATGTACGCCGTCATTTTGTCTTCGGTTTCTTTGTCCACGACGCGCACCGAAGACGCTTCCGTCCGCTCGATCAGTTCGTCAAGCGGCAAATTATTCGGCGGCGCTTCGATTTCGCCGATCCGGATCACTTGTCCGCCCACTTTAATGCCGAATTCGGCGAGCAGTTGGCGGGCAACGGCGCCGACGGCGACGCGCGCAGCCGTTTCCCGGGCGCTGGAACGCTCAAGCACGTTGCGCAGATCCTTCAGATTGTACTTCAAGCCGCCGTTCAAATCGGCGTGTCCGGGTCTTGGCCGGTGAACGCGCCGCTTCTCTTCGTCACCGCCCTCGATCGGTTCGATATTCATGACCGAAGTCCAATGCTTCCAGTCGTTGTTGGCAACGACGAGAGCGACCGGAGCGCCCGTTGTGCGCCCGTGGCGCACTCCGCCGACGATATTCGCCGTATCTTTCTCGATTTGCATGCGCCGTCCGCGGCCGTGGCCTTTCTGGCGGCGGTGCAGTTGAAAATTCAATTCTTCAAAATCCAGCTGCAAATTGCTTGGCAATCCTTCAATAATAGCGGTCAGCTGAGGACCGTGTGTTTCACCTGCTGTCAAATAACGAAGACTCAAAGTCGACTTCCCCCTTTAGAAAAAAAGCAAGCGCATCGCAAGGCGCCTCTTCTTGCCGGCCTAAAACCGGCGCTGTACTGCCGTAAAACATCTTTGCCCATTATAGTATAGGCAGGGCGGTTTGACAAGAAAACCCGCGCAGCGACAACGGCTGGCGGGTTTGTGTCGAAGGTTGGTGGATATGAGGCAACGATGCAAAGCTCAATCCTGTTTGCGGTAAAAAAACGTCTCCACCGTCTCGAACCGGTACTGTCCCGGCGAAAAAATCTGTTCCGTACTGCCGACGAACAATATTCCGCCGGGCTTCAGCGCCTGCGAAAACTTGCGATAGAGCAGATGCTTCGCTTCTTCCGTAAAATAAATCATCACGTTGCGGCATATGATCAGATCGTAAGGTCCGCCGAAATCATCCTGCAGCAAATTTTGCTGCCCGAAGCGGACGGAGCGGCGGAGCGTTTCCGCAATCGAATAGCCGTCCGCCTCTTTCTTGAAATACCGGTCCAGGTAGAAAGGCGGAACGTCCTTAACCGAACGCTCATGGTACAAATCGGCCTTTGCTTTCACAAGCACGCCCGCGTCGAGATCCGTCGCCTCAATCGAGCATCGCTCAAGCGCGTTCAGCCGGTGCATAATCATCGCCAGCGTGTACGGCTCCTCTCCCGTTGAACAGGCGGCGCTCCAGAAGCGGAGCTTGGCGCTCCCGCGCAGCATCTCCGGCAGAAACCGCTGCTCCAGCGCTTCCCACCGGGCTCTGTTGCGCCAAAATTCCGATACGTTGATCGTCATCCGGTCCAGAAACTCGTCCATCATCGACGAGTTGGCGGCCATCGCCTGCCAGTAAGCGCCAAACGTCGCGAAGGCGTATTTGTTGCGCAGCGTCGTCAGGCGGCGTTTCATCTGCGCTTCTTTATACTGGGAAAGATCAATTGCAGTGCTTGCTTTAATGCGGCTTATAAACTGCGCAAAGTCGCGGTCTTCCATTCCCCGGTTCCCCCGTGTTTCGTTTGGTGCGCCTTAAATCCAGCTCTGGATGCTTTTTTCGTATGCCACAAGCTCCTTCTGCTCGAAAAACAGGTTGATTTCCCGCTCGGCGTTCTCCGGAGAATCGGAGCCGTGGATCAAGTTGAAATTCGTATGTACGGCGAAATCGGAACGAATCGTTCCCGGCGCGGCATCGCGCGCGTCCGTTTTGCCGATCAAAGCGCGCGTCAGCGCAATCACATGATCCCCCTGCCATACCATCGCAAATACCGGTCCGGACGTAATAAAATCGAGAAGAGGCGGATAGAAAGGTTTCCCTTCATGCTCGGCGTAATGGCGCTCCGCAAGCTCCCGGCTGACAAGCATGAACTTGGCGGCGACGAGCTGCAGCCCTTTTTTCTCAAAACGGGAAACGATTTCGCCGATAAGACCTCTTTGCACTCCGTCGGGTTTAACCATCAAAAATGTTTGTTCCATCATAAGTCCTCCCTTGTGTCGAGTTTGGCCGTTCCGGTACCTTGCGTACTGCAACTTGCGACGGATCGCTTATTAATAGTTGCGGGTATTGATAAAATGGGCGATATCCGTCAGATTTTTCTTCGCCGGAAGGTCAGGCAATCCCTGCAAAGCATGGAGCGCTTTGCCAATATAATTTTCGGCAAGCTGCTCAGCTTCATGAATGCCGTGGCTGGAACGGATCAAATTGATCGCCGTGCGCGTGTCCGCATTGCCGTCGTGATCGCGGATGATCCCGATTTCACGATACAGCGCATCGCGCAGAGACGGCTCCCGCAGCGCCAAAATAACGGGCAGCGTAATGTTTCCCTGACGGATATCGGATCCGGGCGGCTTGCCGATTTGTTTCTCCGTGCCGAGCAGATCCAGCAGGTCGTCGCGGATTTGGAACGCCATGCCGACGTTGTAGCCGTACCGGTACAACCGGTTGCATACATCGCGCTGCGCCCCGGCGGCGATCGCACCGAGCTGGCAGCTGATGGCGATCAAGAGCGCCGTCTTGCGCCGGATGCGCAGCAGGTAGTTGCGGACGCTTTGCTCGGTGTTGAAAAAATCGCGAATCTGCTCCATTTCGCCGATGCACATCTGCACCATCGCTTTGGACAGAATCTGGTGAATTTGCGGATTGCCGAGCTCTGTCACGATGGTCAGCGCCTTTGCAAATATGTAGTCACCCGTATACATGGCGATCCTGTTGTCCCATTTGGACTTGACCGTCGGCTGCCCCCGCCGGGTTTGGGCATCGTCGATGACGTCGTCGTGGACCAGGCTCGAGCTATGAATCAGCTCCAGCGTAACGGCAATCCGCTTCAACACGTCCAGCCTGTAGTCGCCGAACTTGCCCGCAAGCAGCACAAAAACGGGACGGATCCGTTTGCCTCCCGCTTTGAGCAGATGAAGCGACGTTTCGCCAAGCAGCGTCCGGTCGCTCGCCACGCTGCGCTCCAATTCCTGTTCGATTTGGTTCAAATCGCCTTTCATCTTGGCGTAAAGATCAAGTAGTTTCATTCATTCACCTGCTCAGCAGTTTGGGTCGGACGAAAAAATTCCAGCTTCACTTCCCGCTCCAGCAAACCGAGACGCCTCGCGTAACGGAAGTAAAGTTCCAGACCGGCTTGCCGCCCGGAATCGAAATCATATTTCAATCCTGAAAAATAACCTCTCCAGTACATCTCGTCGCCGCCAATGAAGGAGACGCCTTTATGAATTAGCGGCTTTAGATTGCGCAAGCTCCGGAGCTTGCTGGCCAGCATCGACCGGTAAACGGCATCGACCGCTTCGGGATTGCGCTGCGCCGATTCCTTGCGAACGGCGGCAACGGCATACGTCATGCCCAGGCCCGTCCACTCCTGCCAAAGCCGCCCCAAATCGAGCACCTGCAGCTCCCGGTTGCTCCAGGAAGCCCGGATCGCCGAATCGCCGATCAACAGCGCCGCATCCGCCGACCGCAGCATCGTCTCCAAATCCGGCTCACCGGTAATGTAAGCCGGATTTCCTTTCAAATGCAAGCTCATCAAAATTTTGAGCAGATTGACGGAAGTGGCTGAAGTCGCAGTGAGCGCGATCGTTCCCTTCAGCACATCTTCAAGCGGTTTTTTCATAAACAGCAAAATCGACTGCACAGGTCCCTCGGAGCTGACCGACAAGTCGGGCAGGAGGACGTACTCATCCGCATTCGCCCCGTAGGCGAACGAGGAGACGGTGGACATATCGAGTCCGCCTTCCCTCAGCATGCGGTTCAGCTCTGCCGGGACACGGTAGACGACTTCATATTGAGGCGTGCGGTCCTGCACGTAATGATACAGCGGCCAGGCATTGGCATAATCGATACGTCCGATGGCGATGCGGTGATTAGCGCTCATTCGGCTCATCTCCCCATCTTCTGTACAATTGATGATCGATTCCCATCACGTCCAGCAGCTTGCCTACGAGAAAGTTGACCATATCGTCAAGCGTCTGCGGCCCGTAATAAAAAGCCGGCATCGCTGGCACTATGCTGACGCCCATTCGGGAGAGCGTCAGCATATTTTCCAGATGAATGGCGTGCAGCGGCGTCTCGCGCGGCACAAGAATGAGCCTGCGCCCTTCCTTCATCGCAACGTCGGCCGCCCGGGTGAGCAAGTCGTCGGAAATGCCGTGCGCAATCGAAGCGAGCGTGCCCATCGAACAAGGGGCGATGACCATTCCTTCCGCCTTGTACGAACCGCTCGCAATGTTTGCGCCGATATCGGCGTTCGGGTAATAATGCAGCCGTCCTCCCGCCAGCGCCGCCCCGAACTTCGCTTCAAGCGCATCCTGCCGCCGCGCGGCGTTCCAACCCTGCTCCTCCTTGAGCACGCGCCACCCCGCATCTGTCACGACCAGCTCCACGTGGGCATCCGCGGCGAGCAGCTCTTCGATGAGCCGCACGCCGTATATGGAACCGCTCGCGCCGGTAATGCCGACAACCCAGCGGCCGCTTCCCCCAGATGCCGAGCGTTTCGTTACCATTGCCGCAGCACCACCAGATCCAGCAGCGTGAACGCCAGCATGACGATGCTGAGCGTACCGTTCATCGTAAAAAACGCCGTTTGCAGACGGCTCATGTCGGCCGGCTTTAAAATCAGATGCTCGTAAAACAGGATCGCGACCGACAGCACAATGCCGATCAGGTACAGCCAGCTCAAATCCGTCAGCATATATAAAGCGATAAAGCTGGCGGCCGTAATGACATGAAACAGCTTGGCCAGCCTCAGCGCACCCGCGACGCCGAACCGCGCCGGTATGGAGAAGACGCGTTCCCGGCGGTCGAATTCGAAATCTTGAAGGGCGTATATCGTGTCAAAGCCCGCGAGCCAAAAAATGATGCCGACATACAGAATCCAGGCCGGAGCCGCGAACTCTCCCGTTACGGCCACCCAGCCGCCAAGCGGAGCGAGTCCGATCGTCAGGCCGAGAATAAGATGACACAGCCATGTAAAGCGTTTGGAATATGAATAGATGACGAGCATAAAGACGGCGATCGGCATCAGTTTCAAACAGATCGGATCGAGACGGGAGGCGGCAATAAACAATAATATAAACGAGATGATGACGAAAAATGCGACTTCGCCGGTCTTCAGCAGTCCGGCGGGCAGCGCTCTTTTTTCCGTGCGCGGATTTTTGGCGTCGATCGCCTTGTCAATGAGGCGGTTAAGTCCCATTGCCGCACTGCGTGCGCCGAACATGGCGAGCGTAATCCAGCCGATGTCCGCCCAGGAAGGGAGCTCGCCGTTCATCGTCACCGCGCCGAGCAGCGCTCCCATATAAGCGAACGGCAGGGCAAAGATCGTATGCTCGAATTTAATCATTTCCAGAAAAATGTTCAGTTTGCGAATCATGCTCCGTCTGTCTCCTTTTTCCCGATATGCAGCGCCGCGATTCCTCCGGTGAGCGAATACGCGCGCACATGGCGCAGGCCGGTTTCGCGGAAAATATCCGACAGTCGGTTCATATCGGGAAACGCTTTAAGGGAGTCCGGAAGCCATTTGTACTGCTCGTACGACTTCGCAACCAGCTTACCGACCAGCGGAAGCAGCCGTTCGAAATAAAAATAATAAAGCGATTTAAACGGCTGCGTCGTCGGCTTGGACAGCTCGAGGCAAACGACTTGCCCGCCCGGTTTGACAACGCGCTGCATCTCGCGCAGCACCTGCATCAAATCGGGAACGTTGCGCAGGCCGAATCCGATCGTAGCGTAATCGAATGTGTTGTCTTCGAACGGAAGCTGCATCGCGTTGCCGCGGATGAGCTCGACCCGCCGCTCCAGCCCAAGCTGCTTCAGCTTGTCGGCTCCCACATCGAGCATGCTTTGGCTGAAGTCCAATCCGACGACCCTGCCGGTGCCGCTTGCTTGCGCGATTGCGATCGTCCAATCGCAAGTGCCGCAGCACAGATCGATCGCCGTCGCTCCGGACTGCACGTTCATCTGTTTCATGGTGAATTTGCGCCAAGCCTGATGTCTGCGGAAACTGAGCAGATCATTCATAAGATCGTATTTGGGCGCAATTTTTTCAAATACGGCGTGAACATGCTGTTCCTTTGCTTTGGGATCCATTAGAACGAAAGTCACCTCATCTCGGTTAACGTCGGCGCTGTCGCCGACAAAGGGTACAGCAGCTTTTCTTTCAACTGCAGCAGCTCGGCCGCAAGCTTGTCCGAGTCAAGCCGCCGCGCCAATGATTGCAGATGCTCCGCGCAGCCGTGCAGCTTGTCCGTCAGCTTGCCGCGGATGTCGAATTTGATGGACAGCGAATGGATAAACGCAGGCTGCAATTCCGCATGCTCCGTAAGTAGCCGGCGTTCTTCCTCGTTGCCGTTCTCCAGCACATGCCAGTATCCCCAGCTGCCTGTAAACCGGTCATCCGTACGCGCCAGTTCATCGCGCACCGCTTCGCAGAGGCATACCGTTTGCAGCAGTTCCGGCCAGTTGGAAACGTATTTCTCTTCGAGCAGCGCCGCAAACCCTTCAAACATCCCCGCTTTCAGACGGGCGGTTTCCACGATATACTCTTCAGCCGTCAGG
The DNA here is from genome assembly GCF_000961095.1 of Paenibacillus beijingensis. Classification (NCBI taxonomy): domain Bacteria; kingdom Bacillati; phylum Bacillota; class Bacilli; order Caryophanales; family Paenibacillaceae; genus Paenibacillus; species Paenibacillus beijingensis. The sequence continues at coordinate 5,480,464 of NZ_CP011058.1, forward strand.
TTAAGCTGTTTCGCCTTCACGTATAAACCCGTTTTCATCCGGTTCACTTCACAGATGGCTTCGCTGAGTCGCCCCACCATCTCGATCTGTCCCGCCTGGGACAGCAGCTGGTAGAAACGGCTGCTGAAATAATCGCCGGCCAAAATGCGCAATTGGCGGGAACGCATATCCTTTAAAGTTAAAGGAGCTTCTTCAACATCGACCATATCGTGAGTGTCGAGGCCGAGCTGGACAAGCGATACGACCAGCGAATACAGCTCGCTGTGCTTGGCGGCAAAGCGCTGCCGGTTCAAAAAAGCGAACAGCAGGCGGATGCGCGGATCGGGAAAAGCCGGCAGCTCGGTATGCCGCTGGATCATGTCGTAATCAACATATTTTTGGGCTATTTCGGGAATGCGGTAAGGTTTCATCGGGTAAGCCTCCGAACAGAACGGACCATAGCCGCTCAATAATCTAAATTATTATAGCATAATTATTGACACGAGTCACAGTCCGCTCCTTGTTCTTCACAATTCGTTAACGGGTGGAGAACAAATACGGCCACTCGCGCGTGCGGCATGAATAAACGTTACAGGGACGAAGAGCCGAAGCGCGCATCCCATTCGCTCGTAAAGTGGAGACGGAGCCGGTTCCTCCACTCCCGGTTTCGAACCGGGTCGGTCGGAGGCGCTTCCTCCCCCTTATCCTTCAGCCAGGCATCCGATTTGCGCACATCCGCAGAGAACAGCAAATCTCCTTCCGCGAAAGCGGCGGGTGCATCTCCCGGTGCCGAAGCGGCCTGTTGACCGGCCGGAAACTCCGAAGAGCAGCGGACAAGCAGCCGGCTGACGTTATCGACCTGGCGGAACGCCAAATGGACGAGCTTGTTCACATCGCGGAACCAATCGTCCGAATATCCGCCCTCTGCCGGAACGACCAGATCTACGGACAGAACGGCGTTATTCCATCCGACTCTTGTCATTCGCTGGGAAAGCTCGAGCCCGGTAAGCAGATCGACCAGATTGCGGTTGTTCATCCGGCCCTCCGCTTCGGGGTTAAAGACCATCATCTCCCTAACCGCAGCACCGCTCCCGTTTCCGTCCGTCTGTTTAAACGGCAGCAGCCCCAGCAGCAGAACGGCCGCAAGCGCCGCGGCCCATGCGGCGAGCATACGAATGCGGACACTCATCTTTTCCATCCCCCTCTTAGGGCCGGTCCGTCATTCCCGCTAACGGCAACCTACGAACCTAATTACCTCTTAAACTAGTATATAAACAAAAAAAGCAGGCTATGCCTGCTTCTCACGCGCGATTCGTTTATTGGTCGGTTTCGATTGTGCCGTACTTGGTCATGACCGTCGCTTTGCCGCGAATTTTGATGGCAGACGTATGGTCGGTGAATTGGGCAATGAGAATTTCACCTTTATCAAGCTTCTCCGTATGGTGGAATTTCGTATCCAATCCGCGTGTGAGGCCGATAACCTGCACTCCCTGATCTTTAGCTTTTACGACGATGTATTCACCCTGCATCGCATCCACTTCACATCCTCCTCTCTGCTTCCCGCTCACTCTAGCAAAAACTGCTCTCCCGCAGCAGACAGGAAAGCAGTTAGGTAAACGTTATGTATGGTCGGAGTAGCGGGATTTGAACCCACGGCCTCACCCACCCCAAGGGTGCGCGCTACCAGGCTGCGCTATACCCCGACAGCAACATAAAAGATTCTAACCGAATATGAAATGCATTGTCAATAGACAATTGAATAGGAGCGGGATAGAAAACGCCCGAATGAAATTCATTCGGACGCGGGCAGTTAATTATTCGCCCGACACCAGGTCTTTCAACGATTTCCCCGGTTTAAACGCAGGCATTTTGCTTGCTGCAATATCGATTTCTTCTCCGGTTTGCGGGTTGCGGCCTTTACGCGCCTGACGTTCCCGAACCTCGAAGTTGCCGAAGCCGACCAATTGAACTTTGTCGCCGCTTTGCAGCGCGTCGGAAATCGCGTCAAAAACCGCATCTACTGCTTTCGTTGCGTCTTTTTTGGACAATTCCGTTGCTTCAGCCACTTTCGTAATCAAATCCGCCTTGTTCATTGATTTTCACCTCCCTGAAAAAAACGCTCTGACATCCTCAATATCATTCTGTTTAACCGAAAACTGCAAAAATATACCTCTGAAAGCGGAACAAACTTATAGTAATACAGCCTTTAGCCGATTTCAAGTATAAAAGGCAACAAAGTCGCGCATTCCGGCCGTTTGCGCACCGATGCTGCCGCTCTGGCGCCGTTAGCCCGCTTTTCGCCTGTTCAGATGGATAAACGTCACTGAAAGCGCGAGCACGAGCACGCCGCCTTTAATAATATCGTTCGTATAATACTGCACGCGCATCATCGTCAAACCGTTCAACAGCACCCCGATTAACAGGGCACCGAAGAACGTTCCGATCACATTGGGGCGACCGGCTCCAAGCACCGAGTATCCGATAAACACGGCAGCCACCGCTTCCATCAGCACGGGAGCGCCCGCATCCACCTGGCCGCTTCCCGTACGCGCCGCGAACAGGATACCGCCGATCGAAGCGAAGATGCCGGCGAGAACGTATGCCGCCGTGCGAATGCGGCGGACGCGCACGCCGGAAAGTCTTGCCGCTTCTTCGTTGCCGCCCGTCATCTCCATTTGCCGCCCGAAGCGTGTATATTTAAAGAACAGGTATACAAGCACAAATGCGACGGCCATCAGCAGCACCGTAACCGGAATGCCGAGCAACTTCCCTTGCCCAAGCCACAAAAAGGACGCGCTGATTTGGCCCGGAGCGGTGGAACCGTCCTGCATCGCCATATTGTTGTAGATCGAATACCCTTTCGTGAAGGTCCGGTGCACCCCGGAGACGATATACAGCATCGCAAGGGTGGCGAGCATGTCCGGAATGCGGATGCGCACGATCAGCAGCGCATTGATCAATCCGACCGCGGCGCCGACCGCAAGCGAAGCGATAATGACGACGACAAGCGGCATTTGGTACCATACCATCAGCGCAGCGGAGAATACGGTCGTCATGGAGACGGTAGAGCCTACCGACAAGTCAAACCCGTCCACCGTCAGCGAAAACGTAACGCCGAGCGCCACAAAAGCGGTAATGGCAATCGATCTTAAAATGTCCGTAAGATTGGCATAAGTGAAGAAATACTCGTTCCACAGCGAAAAAAAGATGATGACCAGCCCGATGACGATCAAGGAGCCGTATTTGAACACAAAGTCAAGTAATTTCGAATTCACGCGATACCCTCTCTTCCTCCGCTGGCATGAATCAGCAGATCCTCCTGCGTCGCTTCGCCATGACGGAATTCCTTTACGATTTTTCCGTCGCACATGACGAGTATGCGGTCGGCGATGCCGAGCGCCTCGGCGAATTCGCAGGTGAAATAGACGATTGCTTTACCCTGCTGGGCGAGATCTCCGATAATTCGGAAAATGTCGCTCTTCGCGCCGATGTCGACCCCTTTGGTCGGCTCGTCGAACAAATAGACGGAAGCCTCTGTCGGCAGCCATTTGCCGATGCTTACCTTCTGCTGGTTGCCGCCGCTGAGGTGGGCGGTCTGCTGGCGCGGGGACGACGTTTTGATGCCCAGCCTTTCGATGAGCCCGGCCGCATTGGCGGCTTCCTTCCTGCCGGAAAGAACGCCGAGCTTCGAAATCGCCCGCAGAATGGGAAGGCTCAAATTCCGCTGTACGGAATCGGAGACAAGTATCCCCTGCTTGCGCCGCTCTTCCGGAACGAGCGCCAATCCGCCCTTGATCGCATCGGCGGGGCTGCCCGTAGGGACCGGCTTTCCGTCCACCTTCACCTGTCCCGAATCATGGGGGTCGGCGCCGAACATTGCGCGCGACAGCTCGGTTTTGCCTGCGCCGACCAGCCCGACGACAGCGATGATTTCGCCGCTGCGGGCATTAAAGCTTACTCCCTGCACACGCTTGCCACTGCGCAGATTGTCCACCTCCAGCCGCACGCCGCCGATGGCAGCCTCGGCCTTCGGATATTCCTCTTCGAATACGCGACCGAGCATCGCCTGCACGACCGCTTCCTGGCTCGTAGCGGACGTATTCTCGGTCATCACCTTGCGGCCGTCCCGCATCACCGTAATCCGGTCGCAAATCCGGAACACTTCCGGCAGCCGGTGCGAAATGAAGATAACGCCGATGCCGTCCGCCTTCAGCTGCTCCACGACACGGAAGAGCCGCTCAGCCTCTTCCAGGCTGAGCGGCGCGGTAGGCTCGTCCAGTATGACGAACTTCGCTTTCTCCGTAAGCAAGCGGGCGATAAGCACCAGCTGTTTTTCCGCAAGCGTCAGTTCGGAAGCGGGCTTGCGAACCGGCAGCGAGGTACCGAGCCGGGCCAGCACGTCCGCCGCTTCCCGCTCGACCTCTTTCCAGTTCACGAACAATCCGCCGCCGGCTCCCGCGATCCGGTCGAGAAGAATGTTTTCGGCGACGCTTAAGCTCGGTACGATTGCGGTATCCACTTCCTGGTATACGCAGTGGATGCCGTGGCGCTTTGCATCGCCCGGCGACGAGATGTGGGCCGGGCTTCCGCCGATGTCGACCGTTCCGCCGTCAAACGTATAGGCACCCGACAAAATTTTCATCAGCGTGCTTTTTCCGGCTCCGTTCGCTCCGAGAAGGGCATGCACCTCTCCTCCGCGCACCTCGAACTCGACGCCTTGCAAGGCGGGCACCCCGGAGAAGGACTTGGTGATGCCGGACATCGATAGTATATTCGCTTTATTCATTCCAACCATCTCCTAGCTTTCGCCGTTAACTTATCGGCCCGTTGCTTTGCTAACCGGATTATTTCGCTGCGGATCCGCCCGATTTAACCATCCAATCGGCGATACCCTGCTCGTTGCTGCCCCATTCCTTCACATAGCTGCTGAGCTGGGCGGTGTTGATTTTTTCATCAGGCAGCTGATCGCGGCTGACGTTAACAGCATTCAGAACGACTTTGTCTTCGGTTTTGTCGCCGTGCAGCTTCTGATACAGGTAGCGGACTTGCACGCGTCCGATATCTTTCGGATCGACGGCGGCCGAAGCTACCCAAGGACCCGTTTTATCTTGAATAAGCTGCAGATCTTCGTCGCTCATATCGATGCCGTATACTTTGATTTCATTGCGGCCCGCCTGCTGAATGGCGCGTGTTGCGCCTTTAGCGAATTCGTCCCACGATGCCCATACCGCGGAAATGCTGCCTTTTTCCGGATTTTGCTTCAAGATCGCTTCCATTTGCGTTTGCGCGTTCAAAGCCGCGTTGTTCGCATCGCCGAAGGCGGCGATTTCTTTAATGTCCGGATTAGCTTCCAGAAACGATTTGTATGCGATTTGGCGGCGTTCCATCGGTGCAAAACCGGCAACCCAGATTTTGACGATATTGCCTTTTCCGCCGATGTCCGCTTTCAATTGGTTCAGCGTCAGCTCGGCCATTTTTTGGTCGTCCTGCTGCAGCACGGTAACGCCCGGAATGTTCAGATCCGCGTCAAACGAAACGACGGGAATTCCTTTGTCGACCGCTTTTTTCACGCCGGCTTGCAGCGCCTCTGGCGTCCCGTGGTCGGTAAGGATGGCGTCGAAGCCGCCGTTGATCGCCGAATCGAGATTGGAAGCCATTTTGGCAAGGTCGTTGTCCGAAACGAACACTTGAACGGTTCCGCCGAAGTTTTTGACCTGCTCCTCTACTCCGGCAATATATTGCGCGGAGAAGGTGCCTTGGTTGAACTGCATCACAAGCGCGATCTTTTTGCCTTCAAGCGATTTTTCGTTGCCGAGCGTTATTTTCAACGCGTCAGTCTGCTCGGCTGCGGTTGCTGCCGCGCCGGTATTTGTCTCGTTTCCGGACTTTTTCTCCGAATTTCCGCACGCCGAAACGACCAGCAGCATAGCAGCCGCCAGCAGCAGCAGAGCGCGTTTACCCCATTTGTTCATCTTTGTTTCTCCTCCTGTGCTTCTATCAAGCCATGTAATCTATTAAATCTAAGGCTTATCATACCACGTTTTCCAAGCAAGTCAATCGGAATTTAAGGCAAATGTCGACTGTTACCGAAAAAACGCGCAATTGCCATTATAAAATGCCGCTGCCCGGATTGCAAACTTTTTACATGCGAAAGGCAGCATTTAACAAAGCAATAAATACGAAAAAGAAACCTCCATCACCACTTTTCATTGTGGTCATGGAGGCCGTTTTGCCGGCGGTACTGCACCAGCGCCGCTTCGATTATAAAATGATGGCGATCAGCCCGCCGGAGCCTTCGTTAATAATCCGTCCCAGCGTTTCCTGCAGCTTATAACGCGCATTGTCGGGCATCATGGCGATTTTTCCTTGTATGCCTTCGCGGACGATCGAATGAAGCGAGCGGCCGAACATGTCGGAATCCCACACTTTGATCGGATCGTTTTCGAAGTCCTGCATCAAGTAGCGCACAAGCTCCTCGCTTTGCTTTTCCGTGCCGATGATCGGCGCGAATTCCGATTCCACGTCAACGCGGATCATATGAATGGACGGCGCGGTCGCCTTCAGCCGGACTCCGAAGCGCGAGCCCTGCCGGATCAGCTCCGGCTCGTCAAGCGCCATTTCCGCCAGTGTCGGGGCGGCGATGCCGTACCCGGTCGTTTTGACCATTTCGAGCGCGTCGGCAAACCGGTCATACTCCCGCTTCGCATGGGTGAAGTCCTGCATCAGCTGCAGCAGGTGGTCTTTGCCCCTTATTTCGACTCCGACCACTTCCATCAGGATTTGGTCGTACAGCTCGTCGGGCGCGTACAAATCAATCTCGGCAACCCCTTGGCCCATATTCATATCGCTTAATCCGGCCCTGGCGATAAAGTCAAATTCCATAAATTGGGATACAACCCTGTCCACATCCCGCAGGCGGCGGATATCTTTTACCGTATCCCGGACCGAATTTTCATAATTGCTGCGCAGCCAGTGATTTTCGTTCAGCACCATGACCCAGCTCGGAAGATTGACGTTGACTTCATGGACCGGAAATTCGTAGAGCACTTCGCGCAGGACGGACATCACTTCTTCTTCGCCCATGCTCGCCGCGCTGAGCGTCATGACCGGAATATCATATTTATTCTGCAGCTCGCTGCGCAGCTGAAGCGTATCTTCGCTGCGCGGCTTCGTTGAGTTGATAATCAGCACGAACGGCTTGCCGACTTCCTTCAGCTCGGCAATGACCCGCTCTTCCGCCTCGACGTAGGAGCTGCGCGGAATTTCGGCAATCGTGCCGTCCGTCGTCACCACGACGCCAAGCGTCGAATGCTCCTGGATCACTTTGCGCGTACCGATCTCGGCCGCTTCCTGGAATGGGATCGGCTCCTCGAACCAAGGGGTTGTAATCATGCGCGGACCGTTCTCGTCCTCGTAGCCTTTGGCGCCTTCAACGGCATAGCCGACGCAATCGACGAGGCGCACGTTCACTTCGAGTCCTTCGGCAACCTTGATCCGGACCGCCTGATTCGGCACGAATTTCGGCTCCGTCGTCATAATCGTTTTGCCGGCAGCGCTTTGCGGCAGCTCGTCAATCGCCCGGACACGGTCTACATCGCTCGTAATATTGGGAAGCACAACTGTCTCCATAAAGCGTTTGATGAACGTCGATTTCCCCGTCCGGACCGCGCCGACAACGCCAAGGTATATATCACCGCCCGTGCGTTCGGCAATGTCCTTGAAAATGTCAATTTTCTCCACTTCAGTTTCCCCTCCCCATTGAATTTCCGGTTCGCCGCCATCCACCGGTCAATCGGGCAGGCAAGCGACGCAACTCGTACATGCTGTGGACTAGTAATAGCATATTGCCCGGATTCCCCGTTTATGACGGATCGTGCGGGAAAACTTTGAGAGCCGGGTCTTCGCACCTTCCCTTTCAAGATTGAGATATATGAGAACCGGAAATAAAAAAGAACCTCATCACCGGCGGCATGGCGGATGCCGCAGGCAATCAGGTTCGATGTAACGGGTATCTTCAATCGCGCCGGCTATCGATTCGTTTCGGGCAGCTGCGGGCGCGGTTCGCCGCGCACGAGCTTGTACACGGGAGACTTCACCGGCACGAAATCGGTCTGGTCCACAAGCAGAATCCGCAGATCCGTATCCGCCGGCATACCGGCCAAGCCGTTTTTTTGCACCGCAGCCATAATGTCACGGGCATAGTCGGCGTACACCCGCCCGCTGCCGTCCATCATGACCGGAACCGGATTGCCGGAATACATGCTCCGAACCGAAAGCGCGCTCCGTCCCAGCTTCGCGTAATCGACCGCGTTAAAGCCGGGATACGTTTCCTCTCCCTTCGGCAGATTGCCGCTATGGGAGGCGCTATAGTCGCTCACCCAGCCTTGAATGTCGGCCAGCTGCTGGTAGACGAGCAGCGACATCAGCTTCACGCGCGGTTTTGTTTGTTCGTCTAGCACCAAAAAATAGTAGCCCCCTCCGCTCTCGAATGCGGCCGCAGGAAGGGTATCCAAATAACGCATCCGCTGCAGCTTGCCGAGATCGACGACAAATTTTTCATAGAACGGCGTGCTTTGATCGCTGTTCTTGATCGGGAGCAGCCCGGTATCCCGCTTATAGTCATCCACTGCGGCCTGAACGGCTCGCACCGCATCCTTTGAGACTGGTCCCCCTTGCGCGCGCCGCTCCTGGGGGTACATGCAGCCGGATAACGAAAGCGCAATCATAATAACGGTCAGCAAAAAAACGCATCTTCCGGCGGAGCGGGGGGCTCCCGCAGCCCCGCTCTGATGCGGGAGAATTCGGTTCACAATCATCGCGTAACGGCTCCTTTACCATCCGAGATCGTCTTCATCCTGTTCGGCCTTTTCCAACTGACGCCTTACGGCGGCTTTGAGCGGATCTTCCGGCACCGAAATGACCGCGTTGCCGGTCACCTTCGCCTGGCAAGCAAGCCGCGTGCGGCTGGAGTCCAGACCCGCAAGCTTCCGCTTCTCCAACAGTCCCGCAGGAGACAGTCCGTCCCCAGCCGTCCCGCCGCCGGAAGCGACATCGACTTTGCACATGAGACAGCCTGCTTTGCCCCCGCAGCGGGAACGGATTCCGATACGCGCCTGACGGGCCGCGCCCAGCACCGTCATGCCGGGGCGCACCGACACTTTGCGCCCCTCGGGCAAAAAAGTAACTTCATAAGTCAATTGCCCGCCCCCGCTTTCATGCCTTCCAGCCACTTCCGCGCCTCTGCGACCGCCTCCGGCGAAAACCGGTTCCGCCGCTCGATCTCCGCAAGCACCCGGCCGCTTTCGGCTTCGCGGCCGAGCGCCGGCCCGATCAAAGTGCAACGGTCCTCCCTCGCGCGCAGCAGATTGAACCAGAACTCATGCGCGAGCGGAGCAATCGTAACGTCGCGCCCTAAGAGCCGGACATTTTCTCCGTAAGGACGCAGCACTTCGCGCACTTCCGCGCGGTAGCGGCACCCTTTGGCGGTAACGATAAAACCGCCGACCAGCTCGACCTCCACCCCATGAATGACATAATGACTTAACAGGGAGCGATACATGTCCGTCTCGCTCCAAGCCGGTACATCGACCGCATACCGCTCCAAACCGCGGTGAAGCGCACGCGCATCCTCTTCGTCGGCGTACAGGTCCAAATCGCGGGGCGCTGCGGGAAGCTTCAGTCCGCGCAGCAGAAGGCCGGAGCTTCCGCCGACAACCCACTGCGCTCCCCAAGCGCGTCCCGCTGCAGCCGCAGCTGCCAACGCTTCGCTTATTTGCTGCCGAACGTCCATTCACATCCCTCGCTTTCCCGCTTGCTCTTAAACTTTCGCATTCGCTTTTGATTCAGTATGTACGGAAATTCCGCTTCGAACCGGGAATTATACGATAATCGAAAATACGCCGAGCAGAAAACCGGTCATCAGAAATCCAAGCGCAATGATCGTCAATACGATTCTGAGAAAGCCTTTCGTTTTTAGTCTCGCAAACGTAATCAATACCGCCGACACGACCATCAGGCCGATGCCGACGAGCGAGATCCACATGACCGTCATCGGATCCATAGCCCAGCCACTCCTGACATGAACAGATCAATTCCGTTAAAGCGATTATACCATTCAAGCAAAAAAAGGGCCAAACCGTTTAGGCCGCTCTCCTTCGATGACAAAAAACAGGAGGCTGCAACGATTTGACCCTTTAGCGGACGCAGGCGACCGTTATTTTTTCAGCATCATCTTCATCAACGATTCGATGCTGCCCATATTTACGCCGCTTGCCTTGACAGTCTTCACGATATCGTTGATTGTCGCTTCCGTCACAGGAACTTTAGCCATGGCGGCGACCTGCTTCACGAGCTTGCGCAGCTCAGCCTCGTTGTGAAGCGTGTCTTTCGTCACGCCGCTGGCAAGCTTCTTCACTGAGTTCTCGGAGATGGCTTTTCCGGTTTTTTTGTTGACAGCGCCCAAAACATCTTTGGAAAAATCTTTATTCACCGTAATCCTCCCTTAGCCATTTGCTCTGGCATAGCCTTCCGGTTCAAGAAGCATAGCTATTGCCTTTCGCTTGCATCATATGAGAGGGATACGGGAATGGTGTAGGCTATTATATCTCGTTGGTACGGGTCCGTCCCATTAAATCTTCGACGGCCGCCCGCGGCGATTTGTTTTCGAACAAAACCTGGAACAGCTGCTCGGTAATCGGCATCTCTACTTCATAACGCTCCGCCAATAGATGGGCAGCGCGCGTCGTCCGGACCCCTTCCACAACCATGCCCATCTTTTGCAGCACTTCTTCCAGCGTACCGCCGGCGGCAATGAGCGAGCCCGCCCGCCAGTTTCTGCTGTGCGGGCTGGTGCAGGTGACGATCAGATCTCCGACGCCTGCCAGACCGGCAAATGTTAGCGGGTTCGCGCCCATTGCGGCTCCGAGCCGGCCAATTTCCGCCAAGCCGCGCGTCAGCAGCGCCGCTTTCGCATTGTCGCCGAATCCGAGACCGTCGGAGAGTCCGGCTCCGAGCGCAATAATATTTTTAATGGCGCCGGCAACTTCGACGCCGACGACATCGCTGTTCGTATAAACGCGGAAATCGGTATTAATGAGCGCATCCTGGGCTTTCTCCGCCGCTTCCTGCGACTCGGCGGCGACGACGACCGTCGTCGGCTTGCGCTCCACAACCTCCTCCGCATGGCTCGGACCGGAAAGCACGACGATTTCCGCCTGAGGACGGTCAAGCTCTTCGGACAGAACGGTCGACATCCGCTTCAGACTTTCCGCTTCGAATCCTTTGGCGGCATGAATGACCAGCGTGTCGTTCTCCAAATAACGGGATGCCGACTGCGCCACCGCCCGCATGGCGGACGAAGGGGCCGCAAACAGCGCCAGCGCCGCTCCGCGCAGCGCCGCTTCCATATCGGTTGTTGCCGTTACCGCTGCAGGCAGAACCGCTTTCGGCAAAAACCGGGTATTCGTATGCCGGACGTTGATTTCATCCGCCTGAGAGGCGTTGCGCGTCCAAATGCTGACTTCATATCCGTTATCGGCCAGAACGGCTGCAAGCGCCGTTCCCCAGCTGCCCGCAACAAGTACTGCCGCCTTATTGCCCTCGGCATGACGCTTTGAATTTACCGGCATCGTGATTACGCCCCTTTCTTGGCGCCAAGCTTGTTTTCCCGTCCTTGAACCAGCTTGACGATATTGGTGCGGTGGCGGATAAAGGCAAACGCGCACAGAATGAGGCTAATCCAAAACAGCGGTAGCGATAAATTCATCATGAGAATAAATGCCGGCGCCAAAACCGAAAATACAAGCGAGCCGAGCGAAACATAACGGGTCAGCGCAATAACGGCAATCGCGGCGATTCCGGCATACAGTCCCGGAAGAAACGCCAGCGTCAGCATAATGCCGACCATGGTGGCGATCCCTTTGCCGCCCTTAAAGCGGAAGTATACCGGCCAGTTATGGCCGACGATAGCGGCCAATCCGCATAGCGCGGGCACCCATTCCGAATCCGGCACAAGCCAGCGGCCGAGCAGCACCGCCGCGACGCCCTTTAAAATATCGAGCACAAAAACCGTTATGCCCGGACCTTTACCAAGCACCCGCAGCGTATTGGTGGCGCCGGCGTTTCCGCTGCCGTGCTGCCGAATGTCGATGCCTTTCAATAAACGGGCGGCAACAATGCTGAATGAAATGGAACCGAGCAAATAACTGATGATAACAACCGCGAATGACAGCAACGTTCTTCTCCCCTAATCTTCTTCCGATTTGCGGCGCGTAAACAAGCGGACTGGCGTTCCTTCGAAGTCAAACGCCGCCCTGATTTTGTTTTCCAAATACCGCTCATACGAGAAATGCATGATTTCCGGCGCGTTGACGAAAATGACAATCGTCGGCGGCCGTACCGACACTTGCGTCACATAGTTGATGCGCAGCCGCTTGCCTTTGTCGGTCGGAGGCGGGTTGATCGCAACCGCGTCCGCCACCACGTCGTTGAGCAGATGCGTCTGAATGCGCATCGCATGCTGCTCCGAGACGTGATTGACGACCGGCAGCAGCTTATGCAGACGCTGCTTCGTTCTCGCGGACAAAAATACGATCGGCGCATAAGTCATAAACAGAAATTGTTCGCGGATCTTTTGCGTGAACTGCTGCATCGTCTTGTCGTCCTTCTCGACGACATCCCATTTGTTCACGACAAAAATACAGGCGCGTCCCGCTTCATGCGCATATCCGGCAATATGTTTATCCTGCTCGATGATGCCTTCTTCGCCGTTGATTACGATAAGCACGACGTCCGCGCGTTCAATCGCTTTGAGCGCACGCATGACGCTGTATTTCTCCGTCGACTCGTACACTTTGCCGCGCTTGCGCATGCCCGCCGTATCAATGAGCACGTAACGCTGGCCATCCCGTTCAAAGGGCGTATCGATCGCGTCGCGCGTCGTGCCGGCGACGTCACTGACGATCACGCGCTCTTCGCCGAGCAATGCGTTCACAAGCGAAGACTTGCCGACGTTCGGCCTGCCGATCAGAGCGACGCGGATCACGTCCTCATCGTACGGATCCTCTTCGATTTCCGGAAGCTTCCCGACTGCCGCGTCCAGCAGATCTCCAATGCCGGTACCGTGCGATCCCGAAATGCCGATCGGCTCTCCGAACCCGAGGCCGTAAAATTCGTACACATCGTCAGCGCGGCCCTGGTTGTCCACTTTGTTGACGGCTACGACGACAGGCTTGTGCGAGCGGAACAAAATATGCGCCACTTCCTCGTCAGCCAGCGTCAAGCCGGATTTTGCATCGACCATGAAAATGATGACGTCCGCTTCTTCAATGGCCAATTCCGCCTGCATCCGGACCGACTTCATAATTTCATCTTCGCCTTCAATCTCGATGCCGCCGGTGTCCACGATGTTAAATGCCCGGCCGTTCCATTCCCCGGTTCCGTAAAGACGGTCCCGCGTTACGCCCGGTTTATCTTCTACAATTGCCAGCCGGTCACCGATTATCCTATTAAAAATCGTTGATTTTCCCACATTCGGCCTTCCTACGATGGCGATAACGGGTCTTGCCATAGTTAACACTCCTCCAAAAATTCTAACGCCTATCATCATAGCAAAAAACAGCGGTCTTGGCTAACATTTCAATTTGAACAGCAGCTTGGGTTTAAGGAGGCGCCAATTTGTGATTGACGATGACGATCGAGCCGTTCTTCAAATCGTGCGCATTCGCATCCATAATCTTTTCCAGCAAAAAAGCGGTTTGTTCCATTCCGGCCGGATCTTTTTCGATAAAAACAGGCACGCCTCCCGCAACCTTGCCGCCATCGGATGTGACGACTGCAACGATTCTAGCCATTTTCCGCCCCCTCTTTGCGGTTTACATCCGCTTTGGTCGGCATTCTTACGGCCGCCTCCAATACCGGGACGCGGCTTGCGACTTCGATCGCTTTGGACGTATCCTTTTCCTGCGGAAGAATAAGGACGATGAGCCGTCCGTCGTTCATATCAAGCTTGGCCTGGGGCATCAGCGCCGGTTCGCCGTCATCGCGGTAAACGCCCAGTATCGTCGACAGGTCATACAAAATCGCCTGCCTCTGTCCCATGTTACTGAGCGTCGCTTTGCTATTGGCATTGAAAGGCTTGATGATCAGCCCGATTCCGCGCTGTTCAATAATGCTCCGGTTGCTGGAGAGACCGATATTATTGATGACCATGTCCCCGACATACAAGTCGGGACCATCGAACCGGACGGATGCCGATTCAATGGACGCAATATGCGACAGCGGTTTGCCGGAACGAAGCTTGTACACGATGCCAAGAGAAATGACCCCGATCAAAGCGCCGAAGAACAGGTTAAATGCGGTACTGAACAGACATGACAGCAGCGCGGTCATAATGACGAGGTAGTTGCGCCCTTCAAAAACCATCGCGATGCCTTCAATATACGTCGGACCGCGTGAAACAAGTTCCATGCCGTCGATTTTTGTCAACGTTTCCCGTTCCATATTGCGCACATCTCGGAACTGCTGGGCCGCCAAAGTAAGGAAGGTGATCGCCGTGTAATTTTTTTGATACAGGGCCGGAACGGCCACCGCGCCCAGTGCCGATGCAATGACACCGAGCGAAATATGGATGATGCGGCCGTGCGGGTGTGTCGGATATTGACGGTAATCGGAGCGCAGCAGCAGTAGCCTTGCACTAACGCCGAATATCATCCCGAGCAAAACGCTGATCAGAAATTTGTGCTCATCCAAATATTCAAGCCAGTCGTTCACGCCTCACACATCCCCTTCGCGATTATTGAACAGCAGTGCCGCAAGCGCCGCGAAATAACGGAATACGATACTCGTCAATCGGGCCGATGCAAGCGCCAGGAAGTAGCCGTCCCACCAGTTCCACGAACCGGCTTCAACCACAGCTCCCGTCAATATGCTTGCCGATAGTATGGACTTGACGGCAGAAGCGAGTGTAATGACAACGAATTGCTGTCCCGCCTGCTGCACGAGCAGCGTTGCCAAACTGCCGCACAATAGAGGCACATCCAAACGCGAATCGAATATTTCCAGCAGCGGGTCGCTATTGTACAAAGCTTCGACCCAGACCCAAAACATTCCGAGCAGCACCGAGCAAAAAAAAATATAACCCGGATGGCGGCCCCGCACTCCCCTCATGCAAACAAATACTGATGCGCCAAGCGTCCAGAGGACGCTACCCCGCAAAATAAACGCTCCTCCCGCCAAGACCGAGACTGCAGGCTGGGTTACGAACCAGCCGGCGGCAAAGAAAGCCGCCTGCTTCCAGGTCAATTCTTCGGCCAATTCCCGGTTCCAGCCCGTCGTCAGCAAAATAAATGAAAGCAGCAGTAAAAAAAAGGTTATGTATCCGTCGTGAATCCCATTCACTATGCATCACCTCTGTTGCATCTATTATGCGCTATCCTGGTGAGCCTGATTCGATCAAAGCGAAGCAGAAACGGACCGTCCTCCAGCGAGGACGATCCGTGCGTTCATTTTACGAATTCCATTAAGAAAAGCCCGTCTCACAGTTGTCACCAAACATCGGCTTAAAATGCAAAGAAAGGGGGCGCAAGGCGCCCCCCTCCTTATTGTTCAATCACTTGAATTTGCTCAATTTATCGCCGAAACGCTCTCCAAGCGTAAAGCTCATGCTTTGGTTGCTGAGGCTTACGTTCGGATTATTCAGGTCTTCTTTCGGTGCGCGCGAAGGCTTCTCGGCGCGCGGAGCCGCTTCCGGAGCTTCTTCCGTTTCCTTAATGCTGAGGCTTACGCGCTTCTCGGCCGGGTTGAAGTCGAGAATTTTCGCCTTCACTTCCTGACCTTCCTTCAACACTTCAAAAGGAGTCGCGATATGACGGTGCGCAATTTGCGAAATATGAACAAGTCCTTCTACGCCAGGAGCGATTTCAACGAAAGCGCCGAAGCTTACGAGACGGCGAACCGTGCCCGTTACAACATCGCCTGTGTTGAACTTGCCGTTAACCGATTCCCATGGACCCGGTTGAGCGGCTTTGATGCTGAGGCTGATTTTGCCTGCGGCCGGATCGACTTTCAGCACTTTAACGCGGACTTTGTCGCCTTCGGAAACGACATCCTTCGGATGCGCAACGTGCTGGTAAGACATTTCGGACACGTGCACGAGACCGTCAATGCCGCCGATATCAACGAATGCGCCGAAAGGAGTCAGGCGTTGAACCGTACCTTCGATTTCTTGGCCCGGCTCAAGCGCAGCCATAATGGCTTGTTTGTTTTTCTCGAACTGCTCTTCCAGCACTTCTTTCGCCGAAAGAATCACTTTGTTGTTTTCGCGGTCGAGTTCTTTGATTTTCACCGTGATCGTACGGCCTTTGTAATCGCTGAAGTCTTCCACGAAATGACGCTCCACCATGGAAGCCGGGATAAAGCCGCGAACGCCGAGGTCGACGACAAGGCCGCCCTTTACAACGTCGGCAACGATAACGTCAAGCGTTTCGCCGTTTTCAAACTTGGATTGCAGGGAGTCCCATGCTTTCTCGCTGTCGATTTGACGTTTGGAAAGAACGAGCTTCTCTTTCTCGTCGTCGATGCTGACCACTTTCAATTGCACTTCTTGGCCGATTTCAACCAGCTCAGAAGCGTTGTCGTGCTGTACCGACGAAAGCTCGCGAAGAGGAATAACACCGTCATATTTATATCCAAGGCTAACAGTTGCTTGGTTATCTTCGATTTTTACGATCGTGCCGGTTACGATATCGCCCTTCTTAATGGACACGATATTTTCCAGCGCATCCTGGCTGATCGTTTCGTTTGCTTCGGCTGCTGCTTCGGTGCCTTGCTCCACTTCGACAGAATCCTGAATCTTCGTTTCTTCTGACATAGAAATAACCTCCTCAGTTCATACCACAACTTTATTTAAACCCATATTGCACCGTTGAAACAGGAATAAGGGATTTAAAACGTAAAACTTGTCGGCGCCCGTCCGCCGCGTTTATGAAAGCTTGCGGATCGCGCTCATAATTTCGGCTGTAACCTGCTCCAGCGTATAGGATGAAGGATGGTCGATAAAGGCTGTAAGATCGACAGGCTTGCCGTAAGTAACACGCATTTTGCGAAAAAGCTTGTATGTCCCGGTCACTTTCACCGGTATAACCGTCGCTCCGCTGCGGAGCGCAATCATCGCCGCGCCTTTCTTTCCCGATTCGGACTTGCTGTTGCGCGTCCCTTCCGGGAAAATCCCCATCACGCCGCCGTCCTTGAGCAGCGCAATCGCGCCGCGGATCGAATCTTTGCTGACGCCGCCCCGTTTAACCGGAAACGCACCTAAATTGCGGATAAGCGTTCCCAACAGAGGAACGTCGAACAGCTCGGCCTTCGCCATATAGTGCACTTTGCGCGGCACTTTGATACCTACTGTCGGCGGGTCGAAATTGCTCAAGTGGTTCGATGCCAAAATAACCGGACCTTCGGATGGAACGTTTTCCAGCCCTTTTGCTTCCAGGCGGAACAAAATTCCGTATATAACCAAAAGAAGCCTTCGGCAAATACGGTAAACCATTTACTTCGCCTCCGCCAATTTAGTACGGCTCAAGGAAACAATAGCGTCGGCCACTTCATTAATCGACATCGACGTACTATCGAGCAGAATGGCATCGGGAGCGATCTTCAAGGGAGAAAATTCCCGCTGCTCGTCCATTCTGTCACGTTCTGCAATTTCCTTCTCCAGCTGCTCAAGAGTAACGCCCAGCGCGCTGCCCGCTTCAATAAAGCGCCGCTGCGCCCGCTCCTTCACGGATGCCGTCAAAAAAACTTTCAGTTCGGCGCCCGGCAATACGCAAGAACCGATGTCGCGCCCATCCATGACGACACCTTTATCCTTCGCAAGTTCCTGCTGTTTGGCGACAAGCAGCGAACGCACCTTTTCGCTGGCGGCAACCTGGGACACATGCAGGTTGACGTCGCGGGAACGGATCTCGGCCGTTACGTCCTCCCCGTTTAAATAAACGAGCTGCCCTTCCTTGCCCGGCGCAAGCGTTATCGTCAGACCCGACGCATGAGCCGCCAGAGCAGCCGTATCGAGCGGATCAATCCCGGCACGCCGGGCGCTGAGCGTAACGGCCCGGTACATGGCGCCCGTGTCGATATAAACATAACCGAGCTGCGCGGCAACGGTGCGGGCAACGGTGCTCTTGCCTGCTCCGGCAGGTCCGTCGATCGCAATGTTAATGCGCTCGTCTGCGCCATCCCGATGAATACTCAACGTTCGTTTCCTCCAAGCATTACAGACTGATGCAGCCGCCAAATGACGGTATACTCAATAAAAAAGCAGGCTCTGCCTGCCTAATTAGTATACCACAACCCATTAAGAGATGCAAAAAAGGTCAGCGGATCGGCGTTCCTTCGAGCCTTTCGACTTCCGTCACCCAGTGACGGAAAGAATCGCTGCGCAGCCCGATTTGAGAAAGTACAAGGAGAACGAGCAGCGCGATCGCAATGAGGCGCAGCCATTTATCCGCCGCGTCATGCCACCGGCTTTTTCTTTGATTTGCCATGGACGCCAATACCGCCTTTCAACAAACGATGTCGATGGGTAGTTTTCCCTGCGGTCGCATAAGTATGCGCCTCATGATGGTTTTTAGCGAAAGCGGGCGGCGGAAAAGCCCGCTTCTTCGGAGCAAGCAAAACGGCCCCCGTTCTGCGGAGGCCGTTTCCTAATGTTATGTCGATATCGGCGTCATTCCGGGCATTTCCTCGATCGCTTCTTCGGCTCCCGTATCGGCATTGATATAGATTCGGTAGTAAGCACCGTTTATTTTTCCCGCAAATTCGTAACAAAGCGTTTCCTGACCGATATCGTTTTTAATGAGGGCCAAATGCCCCTCGGCGCTTTTCAGATCGGGATTCAGCGCTTTGCGCGCCGCGCTTTCCGTCAAAGCCGGTTTCTTGAGCTTGCGGGCGCGGTGCTCGTAAACATAGTCCCCTGCCTGCAGCCCGACCACTTGGCCGTTGTCGAGCGCAACCTTAACCGTAATCATTTCAGGGTAAATGAGGATCCCGTTTTGGGTTGAAACGTAGGTGAACACGCCTTCGTTTCCGTATTCGTCGTAACTGACGGGCGTCATTCCTTCATAGCCGTGGTTGGTCAAAAATTGATCCGCATGCTTCCGCGCTTCTTTTAGACCCATCGTTTTGGCGCTAATATCCCGCGGATGGATGTACCAAAGCAGCTCTCCGCCCTGTTGGGTAAAATCCAGACTGATGTTTTTACCCGATTTCGGCTCGGCTACAATTGCGGAATAAGAGGCGTACTCCGTTCCTTTGCCGTTCTCGACGACACGTATTCCTTTCGTCGACGGCAGATCCAGAAATTTAGCCGCACGGGACGCAATTTCCTGAGCCGACACCTTTTTGCCCGACAGCGATTTGAAGGTACGCTTCTGATACATGCTGGCGACGGAAGGACCCCAATTGATTTCCGGATATTCGCTTACCTTTTTGTCCACCGTCTTGAATCCGTCGATAATCGTATTGTCCTCGGCCGACTTCTCCGTGGCAATCGCGCTCTCCACATCCATCCAGCGCAAGTTTTTGGCCAGCACCTTGTCCTGCATTGCCTGCAGATCTTTCGTCAGCTCGCCCGATTTGGCGTACAACGTTTTCATCGTGGCGTATTCCTTGTCGGTAAGCGGCTGTTTGGTCAAATCGCGAACGGACGTTTTATAGGCGAAGTTTGAAATGTGCGATAAAAAGTCTTCCGTCTTGTTGAAGGGCAGCAGCGTCAGCGGCAGTTGATTGATTTCATTTTGGGCTTCGCTCGTCAAACGCCAAACATTGACCAGCCCTTTGCGGTGAAACGACTGCGAGGCGGAGTTGACCGCCAGCGTATTGCCGAGCTGATGGTGCAGCTGGTCCATATGGTATGACAAATCGTGAAACGCCCGCTGATATTGATTTTCCGCTTTGAGCAGCACTGAATTTTTTTCTTGATGTTCCTGATACCCCCAATAGATGGAGCCGATAAACAGCAAACTCATAATCGGGAAAAGCACGGCGCTCAGTCTTTGGTACATAACGTATAAGCTCCTTTCTTGTCCATAAGCTGGTGTTAGTTTGCTTTGCGAAAGGAAGCTTTATACATCAGACGCCGGATAATCGGTGAGAAAAAAGAAAAGCCGCGCGGGATAAGCGCAGCTTTCACATGGGAAGTTCTTCGATTTCGAAATCGTTCACGTTATTGCATAAGCACATCTTGAAGCCGGTGTCTACCTTGCCGTGATCCCGCTTGCCGCGCAGAACGAATTTCTCGCCGCAAACGTTGCAGCGGATTTTCACCTTCACCCTGTTTTCAACCATGTGAGCTCCCTTTCGATGTCGAGTTAATTCTTTATTATTATGAACGAGAGCATTACAATTTAACCTCTTCTTCACGACCGACAATCCGGAACGGGGAGCGTGCGTTGGCCCTTCTGATTTTGCTCAGGCCCCACGCCCAAAGAAACGCCATGAAAGGGATTAATACCCACACCCATTCCTTAATTTCCGAAACCATAATCCAGTCGTAAATGCCGTGCCACAAAATAGGCAGCGCAATCGAAACGGCCAAGAATACTTTGCGGCGGGTGCCGAGGGCAAATTTGGCTTTGCCAAAATAGTATCCCATCGAGATCGCGAACAGCGCATGGCCCGTTACCGGCAGCAGCGCCCTTACAAGCAGCGTTCCGAAGGTCGAAGGTGAAAACACCGCATACAGCACGTTTTCCAGCGTCGCAAATCCGAGCGAGACGGAAGCGGCATACACGATTCCGTCGTAAGGCTCGTCGAATTCGGTGTGGTTGAAAATAATGTGGTAAAGCAAAAACCATTTGACCAGCTCCTCCACACCTGCGGACAGAGCGAATGAAAATACGAACGGATGGCTGCTGCCCCACCACAGCTCGAGCCCCCGCTGGATCACCATAATGGGCAGCACGATCAATACCCCGAGCAGAAACATCCGGATGACCATATGAATCGGTTCCGTATCGTAGCGGTCTTTCAAATATAAATAGGTGAGCAGCGAAACGCCGGGTGCCACCGCCGCAGCAAGAACGGAAAACAACAGCATATCGTTCTCACCTCCTTCGTTAGGTTCAACTGTTAATTTCCGCAATTAAATTGCAGGTTCGTTCAAACCCAGCCTCTGTAACGAACCGCTTCCGCCATCTTGCGCACGCCAACCATATAAGCGGCCAGCCTCATATCGACGCCGCGGGACAGATGAAGGTCGTGGACGTCTTTAAAGCCGCGCAGCATCATCCGTTGCAGTTTATCGTCCACTTCTTCTTCCGTCCAGTAATAGCCCTGGTTATTTTGCACCCATTCAAAATAGGAGACGATGACGCCGCCCGCGCTGGCGAGCACATCGGGAATAAGCAGAATGCCCCGCTCGGTCACGATGCGGGTGCCTTCCAGCGTCGTCGGGCCGTTGGCCGCCTCCACAATGATCCGGGCACGGATGCGTCCGGCGTTCACTTCCGTAATCTGGTCTTCGATGGCCGCAGGAACAAGCACGTCGCAATCAAGCTCGAGCAGTTCTTCATTCGTAATCGTATCTTTGAAAAGGTTCGTGATCATTCCGAAGGAATCGCGCCGGTCCACAAGATCCGGAATATCCAGTCCTTCTTCATTATACAACGCTCCATGCACATCCGAAATAGCGATTACGCGTGCGCCGGCCTCATGCATGAATTTTGCCAGGTAGCTGCCGGCATTGCCGAAGCCTTGAATCGCGATGCGTGCTCCCTTCAGTGCGATCCCTTTGCTCATCAAAGCCTGCTCGATCATAATCGTGACACCTCGCGCCGTTGCGCTTTCTCTGCCCCTGGAGCCCCCCAGCACAAGCGGCTTGCCGGTAATAAAACCGGGCGAGTCGAATTCGCGAATGCGGCTGTATTCGTCCATCATCCATGCCATAATTTGAGCGTTGGTCATGACGTCCGGCGCCGGAATATCTTTCGTCGGTCCGACGATTTGGCTGACGGACCGGACATAACCGCGGCTGAGCCGCTCCAGCTCGCCAAAGGACATGCTGCGGGGGTCGCAAATGACCCCGCCTTTGCCGCCGCCGTACGGAAGATCGGCAATGCCGCACTTAAGGCTCATCCAGATGGATAATGCTTTCACCTCGTCTTCGTTGACGGCAGGATGAAACCGGACCCCTCCTTTCGTCGGCCCAACGGCATCGTTATGCTGGGCGCGGTATCCGGTAAATATCCGGGTTTTGCCGTTATCCATCTTCACCGGGATTTTAACGGTCAACAAACGGATCGGCTCCTTGAGCAGATCCACCATGTCATCGCCGTAACCCAGCTTGCGAAGCGCTTGTTCAATCACGATCTGTGTCGAAGTCAGGACATTCTGATTCTGTATCTCGGACACGTAAGCCCACCGCCTTACATCAATGTTGTATCAGTATAGACACGTCGCGAACCTGCTATGCGGGCGCACAAAAGAAGAGCATGCTGCGTAAGAATTCGATCCTCGCGCAGATGCTCTCTTATATGAGGGTGCATTATGGTTTGAAATGAGTACAAATCTGCTTGACGGCGCCGGAAGGCATAATGACTTTCCCATATTCCTCCAGCATCGCATACGTGACTGAAGTCGCTTCCCCATATTCCGCGAGCAGTGCGATCAGGGCGTTCTGCTGCGGCTGTTCCACTAATGCCGATTCGAAGGTCAGAATATATTTCCCGTTATAGGAGTACAGTCTGCCGTCCTCGGTTAATCGGGATGAATGGAGCTGTCTGGCGACGGAGATAACGTCTTCGAAATCTCGAAACAGATACATAATGTTATCGCTCTGCTCCAATGTGACTTCCATTTCATACAGTTCTTCTTCGCCGTCATCGTCCTCGACGGCTTGGCCTTCCTCGACGTGTCCGTTCATCTTGCCGCGGGTTACAATCACTACCATGCCCTGTGCGGGAAGCGCGAACACCTCCACGGCCAAGGGACCGTTGACGTCGAATCCGAGTTCACTGTAAGCCTGGTCCATCATCTCGCTGAACAATTCATGCACTTTCGGAATTTCGCGCCACATATCATCCTTCTGGATCCCTCGTTCCAGCAGGTCGTCGAACGTCAGAAATATCCGTATTTTGTCTTGCCCCAGCCGTTCGATCTTCATGACAGGATCCTCCTCTGCAGCATCGGATATAACAGCGTATGATACAATTTCCGATAGGTGCCAAAATCGTGCTATATAACTATGTTACCATGTCTGTCCCCGGATTGCACTACGAGCGAAAAAAAAAGAACCGCTGTCCGCCGGAACTTCACCGGGTAGGACTTACGATTCTTTATACGAATTATTCATGGAAAAGTTTCATTGCGGTCGAGATCATTGTTTAGTGCGCCGAACGGCTGCCGCTTCCGGATTCGGCCAATATTTTTTCCGTTTCCCTTTTCACTTCGGGATCGCTGCTGACGATCGATTCGATGCTCGACCACGCTTCTTTATGGTCGGAAGCTGCGGCTGCCGTGTCCGGCTTGCCGGCCGTTTTCCCGCTTACTCCGCGGGTGGACACGCCCAGCATCATTCCTTTACCCATGTTCGTCCACATTTTTCCCGCTGCCGCACCTGCAAGAGCGGTCATTCCCGGCTTTCTGCTCGCCACATAAAACACTGCGGCCGCTCCGCATAATGTACCCAATAAAAATCCGCCAAATTTCATGAACGGCTTCCTCCTTATCTAATTATCGTCTTCCTGCGTAGTTTGCCCCCCGTATCCGCATGTCATTCCGCAAAGCGGACCCTTTTTCGTTTATGCAAACAAGCTATTGTGTAATATGGTAAGATGATACGACAATTGCACCGTTACGGACGGTGATTTACCTACTTGGAGGTTGACTGCATCCATGAGATGGAATTGGAAGAAGACCGCCCCACTGCTTGTCGCTTTATCGATGGCTGTATCCGCCGGAGCATGTTCTTCCGGATCCGGAAACGGGTCCGGACCAACATCGGCGGCACAGGGCGGCTCCGGTGAAAGCGCGGCAAACGAATCGAGCCCTGCCGCAACCGGAAACGCAGGGGACGGCCCCGGACAAGAGCAGAATCATGAACAAAGCGGCAATGCCGGATCGGGACAACAACAAGAAGAGGCAAGTAACGGTTCGGCCGGCAAGACAGGTTCGACAAGTTCGACAGTCACGTCGGGCTCGTCCGGCACGAAAGGCGCGCAAGCCACGACAGCGACAGGCACATCCGGCGCAGACAAAGGCACATCCGGCACAGGCAAAGGCGCATCCGGCGCCGGCGCGGCTGCTGAAAAAAAGCTGCTTTACAAAATGACGCCTTCCTACCGGTTCAAGCCGATTAACGACGAAGCACCGAGCAAAGTCGTCCTGCTTACTTTCGACGACGGTCCAAAGCAGAAGGAAGAGCTGACCAAGATTCTGGATGCGCTCGATAAACATAATGCCAAAGCGATTTTTTTCGTTAACGGTTACCGTGTCAAACAAAATCCCGATCTGCTCACACTCATAGACGAGCGCGGGCAAACGATCGGGAACCATTCGTGGGATCATATCGATTTGAAAAAAGAGACCGAACAAGAGGTACAAAAACAGATTTCGGGCGTTCAGCAGATCGTGAAGCAGACTACCGGCCGCAGCCCGCAGTTTTTCCGACCTCCGTTCGGAGCGGGCGGGGACACGGTCAAAGCGATCGTCAAAAAAGAAGGCATGCTGTTCATGACTTGGTCGGACGGCTCATTGGACTGGACTGAAGAAAGCAAAAACAAGCCCGATGCGGTCATCCGAAACGTGCTCGACCAGCTTCATCCGGGCGCCAACATTTTGATGCACGAGCTGCCGTGGACGGCGGACGCGCTGGATGAACTGCTTACGAAGCTGGAAGCGAAAGGCTACGGGTTTATCGATCCCGCCACGATTGATGTGAAAGGATCGCTATCATAATAGGTTGCGCCTTAGCGTGAACAGATGCGTTTCGGGCGGTACGCCCAGCCGGATCGGCGCTTTCGACGTGCCGTAGCCGCAGCTGACAAACAGCCGGACCGGCCGCGGTCCGGTTGTTGTTTCTGCAAGAGCGGATGTCCCGCCTTTATTTTCCAGCGAAAACCATCCTTTGCAGTAGGTGCGAACGCTGCCCGGACGGATAACCGGGCCGTATAACGGCAGCACCATCTGGCCGCCATGCGTATGGCCGCTCAACACGAGATCGACATCCGCCCCGTTAAGCCGGTCGGCAATAATCGGGTCATGCGCGGCGAGCAGTGTAAAAACGCCGGATGCCCGGCGGTCCGCCAGCGCCGTCTTCAAGCTGTCGCGCTCGGTAAACGGATCGTCCACGCCGGCAAGCCGGATCCGCTCCCTGCCGCGGGAAAGAAAGACCGATTCATTTTTAAGCGTCCGCACGCTTTCCTGCTGCAGCAGTTTTTGCAGCGGCTTAATGTTGTCGTCATAATCATGATTGCCGTACACCATATATACGGGCGCAATAGCAGCCAGACGCCGGACGTTATGGCGCACGCGCTCCAGCGGCACTCCCTTTTCCCTCACATCTCCGCCAATGAGCACGAGATCGGCGCCTCCCGCCTGCTGCACCATGGCGATTAATGACGGATGGAGCTTTCGGCGGTGAATATCGGAAATAAAAAAAATGCGGAAACCGTCAAATGCGGGAGGCAGCCGCTCGAAGGAAATCTCTTCCTCCTGCAACCGGTTTCGGTATGATTCGAACACCATGTACGCTGACAGGACGATCAGCGCGAGCACGATGAAGACCGCGGCAGTCCAGGCAAAGATCAAGTTATTTTACCCCTTCCTGCCCGATTGCAGGCTGCACTTGTTTTTCTTGCGGAAAAGCGTTCCTTCCCCACATCAGAAGAGCCGCGACCAACAGAACGAATAATATAAATAACGAATTATAAAACCATTTGGAAAATTTCTGGCGGCTGGAAGGATGTTTTTGTCTTCTGGGCGGCAGCCTTTCCTCGTCATCTTGGGCTCGCCTGGGCTCCTTTGACTGCGCCTTGCGGCCTGCAGCCCGCGATCCGAACTTTTCCATTCTACTCATTTGTCACTTTGTCCCTCCGGTAGCGGATAATAAGTCCCATCACACTGTCCACCACAAAATGCGCGGCAATCGGCGCCCAAAGCGTTCCGGTATGAATATAGATGAAGCCGAGTCCGTAACTGATCGAAAACACCAATCCGGTCGGAATCCAATGTTTAAGGTAACGGACATGAATTGCAGCAAACAGGATGCTCGTCCAGTATGGGCCGAACGCATGCTGAATGGCGCCGCGAAACAAAATTTCTTCGCAAACGGACACGATGAAGGACAATACCAATATATGCCACAGCGGGCGTTTGCGGAAAATCCGTTCGTTTACGCCTCCGTCATCCGTCGCTTCCTCCGGCACCCAGCGCGATATAAGAAGGTCGACGGCAATGACAAGAACTGAAAGTCCCAATCCCCAGACAAGAAAGGTAAAATCAACGGGAAACTTTACTATCGAGACCGGATTGCGGCGCTGTAAAAAAATCCAGATCAAACCGATAATTAAAGTGATAGCCTGCGTCGCATATAAATTGATAAGCAGCATCCGGTCGTTGATCTCGTCAACGGACACTTTGCGCACACGGATGTTGCGGAGGTCGAATTTTTTCATAGTTTCCCGCCTGTCAATAAAGGTTTGGATTCCCTTTTTACATCTTCTGACCTAATCTTAGGCCACATCAAAATGACATACTTCGTCCCAAAGAAGGAGATTCTTATGCAGAAACGTTTGACCCGCTACGAAATGCTGTTCACACTCGGATTTCTGTTTATGCTCGTTTGTGTTGTCGCCGCATTCTTTTTCGGCGTTCAAGTCGGTACCGCCAAAGTCGAAAACCGGGCCGAAATGAACCCGCTCGGAGCCGCTTCCCCCGCCAAGCCGTTCGCGTATCAGCAGCAGGATTTGGTCTCTTTTTATCATACCGTATATTTGCCGTTCCGTGAATTTCAGAGCGTATGGATAGACTCGCTTGACAAGCTGGAATCCGGACAGCTCGCTTCCTCTTCCTCGGTGCTGAAGGAACTCGGACAATTGGCCCGCCGCAAAGGGTTGGAAACGGAGGCCGCCCAAGTTTCCGCCGCATCGCCGCTTCTGGTGCAAGCGCGCTCGGAATACAGCCGCAGCTTGTCGCTTATCGCGGAGGCTGCCGACAACTTGCGGAAATCCGCCGGTCAGTCATCGTTATTGAAAAGCATCGAAGCCGATTCCGACGTAGCCGAAGCGAAACGTCTGGCGCTGCTCGCCCAGCGCGACTTTTATGCCGCAATGGAAAAATGGGGCTCGTCCGTCGACCCGAAAATTCCGGGCGATTATAAACAGCCGGCCGTCCTGGAGCTGTCCAAGTGGAAAAGCCTGCCGCTCACCGTCAAAAACAAGCTGATCGCCGAGCTGCTTTTGAACCGGGGCAAGTGGACAACCTATATGCCGCATGATTTGACCAGCCGGATCGACCAGCTCGTCCGTTCGGGCGAAGCGGGCAAGCTGAAAATGCAGTCCATGAACGCCGCAGCCAGCCTGCTGATCGGCACCGATGCCGTCCGCAGCGGCGATTTCCTTGCCGGTAAAGCGAAGCTTTATGCAAACGAAACGTTGCCGCAGCTGCCGTTTTTCATTCCCGTCGTCAACTGACGGGAGGCGCGGCCGTTCACCTTCGCCGCTTTCGTTCTTAATCGTATTGAAATCCTTGCAGATGGGCTACGGCGGCCATACCGCCTTCGACATTATACAGCTTGTCGTAGCCTTGCCCGCTTAAATAACGGCATACCGCTTCGCTGCGGACGCCGTGTGCGCAAATAATATATAGCGATTTATTGTCATCAAGGTCTCCAAGGCAATGCGGAACCGTATTCATCGGTATCAGCTTCGTTCCTTCGAGATGGTAATAGTCCCATTCTTCAGCTTCTCTGACGTCGATGATTTGGTCGGCTGTAATTTCGCCGGCCGAAAGCTGAGAGAGCAAATTTTCCGCAAAAACGGATTTCCAACGTTCCATTTCCAGTCTCCCCCTACTTAAAGCAATGCTTGAATCATAACGAAAATTTCACATTTCATCAAGTTTTGACATTGCAATGTGACCTTGCCTTGCTATAGAATAGAGAACGTTAAGTTAGGAACGGCCAGTTACACCTTTTCGCGCCTGCCAACGGCGCAAGTACCTATCGATTTCAGCACAATGTTTAACGCTTAATACCGTTGTTGTCAGTTAAGGAACTCTCGTCTCCCATTGCACGATGGTGCCGGGAACGGGGTTTTTTGCTTCTCATATCCAACTATCACTAGGAGGCAAATCAACTATGTTTAAAGTGTTAGTGTCCGATCCGATCAGCGACATGGGAATCCAGCAGCTTATGGATGCACCAGACGTCGCAGTGGATAAAAAAACCGGACTAAGCGAGGACGAGCTGGTCGCCATTATCGGTGAATACGACGCGCTTCTCGTACGCAGCCAAACCCGTGTGACGGCCCGTATTATGGAAGCCGCCAAATCGCTCAAAGTCGTCGGCCGGGCCGGCGTCGGCGTTGACAACATCGACTTGCAGGCAGCCACCCAGCGCGGCATTATTGTAATCAATGCGCCGGACGGCAATACGATCACCACGTGCGAGCATACGTTTGCGATGATGATGGCGCTCGCCCGCCACATCCCGCAAGCTTACGCGAAGACGGTTGGAGGAACATGGGACCGCAAGTCTTTCCTCGGCGTCGAGCTTCGCAACAAGGTGCTGGGCGTTCTCGGCATGGGCCGTATCGGCAGCGAAGTGGCCAAGCGCGCCAAAGCTTTCGGAATGGAAATTTTGGGCTATGATCCGTTTCTTACGGAAGAAAAAGCGGCCAAGCTCGGTATTAAGCTTGCGTCTGTCGATGAGATCGTACGGAATGCCGATTTCATGACCGTGCATACGCCGCTGACGCCTGAAACCCGCCATATGATTGGACCGGATCAATTTGCCGTCATGAAGAAAGGAATGCGCATCGTAAACTGCGCGCGCGGCGGAATTATCGACGAGCAGGCGCTTGTACAGGCGGTCAATGAAGGAATCGTGGCCGGAGCCGCATTCGACGTATTCGAATCGGAGCCGCCGGCACCGGATCATCCTTTCCTGTCCAATCCGAAAATCATCGTAACGCCTCACCTCGGCGCCTCTACTGTGGAAGCCCAGGAAAACGTTGCAATCGATGTGTCGGAGCAGGTGCTTCACATTTTGCGCAACGAGCCGTTCCAGAATGCGGTCAATATGCCGCCGATTCCGGCAAACGTCATGACGAAGCTGCAGCCTTACTTCGAGCTCGGCGAGAAGCTGGGTTCCTTTATCACTCAGCTTTTGAACGGTGCCGTGGAAGAAATCAACATCAGCTTCTCCGGCGAGCTGGCTGAAGTCGACACGCAGCCGCTCACGCGTTATATTGCCAAAGGCATCTTCGGTCACCATCTCGGAGCGGATCAGGTTAACATTATCAACTCCCTGCATCTGGCCAAAGAGCGCGGCGTTAATATCGTAACGAGTCAGTCACAGACGGCCAAAGACTTCACCAACCTGATCACCGTCTCGCTGCGGGCGAAAAACGAAACGCGCCTTGTCGCCGGAACGCTGCTGACAGGATACGGTCCGCGTATCGTCCAGATCGACCGCTTCACGGTGGACGTACCTCCGGTCGGCCATCTCGTGCTCATCTCGCACAACGACAAGCCGGGCATCATCGGACGGATCGGAACGCTGTTCGGATCCAAGGAAGTCAACATTGCGACGATGCAGGTCGGACGTCAAATCGAAGGCGGCGCAGCCATTATGGTGCTGTCCGTAGACAAAGGCGTGCCAAAGGAGCTGCTGTCGGAGATGCTGGAGCTGCCGGATCTGAACAAAGCGAAAGAAATTATTTTGAGCTAACGCCGGATAGCCGGTATACGACAAAGACGCCGTTCATCAGACGAACGGCGTCTTTTTTGCGCTGTTGGACCAATACTTGCCCGGCGGCAATTGTCATCGAATCGCTTCGATTACCTCGTCAAATTTTTTTTGCCGGTCAACGAGTTGCGAAAAGGTAAGCATGTAGCCGTCCGGATCGCGCACGACAAATTCTTTTGCATTCCAAGGACGGATTACTGGTTGTTCAATAATGTCCGCCCCCGCGCTCAGCGCCTTCATGGCAATGGCGTCAACGTCTTCCGCCGCGAAATTGACAACGATACCCAAACCTTTTGCTTCATTTATTTCGTTAGCGGCCACCAGCATTAAATCATGATACTTCGCTCCCCGCAAATGAGCCATTCCCGTCATTTGAAACACCGCTTCAAAGTCCCATGCTTCCTTGTACCATTTTACAGCGTGATCCAGATCCCTTACCTGCAGTTTGACAAACATTGGCATCGGATAAAATTCCGTCATCGTCATCCTCCTCGTATTGATATTGACATCGCTGAAGACAATGATGATTGTATAGGATCACGCGACGTGAGACTCAAGTCATGTTTATAGTTATGCTACGCTTCACCGCACGCTGGGAGCTCGCACAAATGGAAATGCGTCTGGGAAGGAAACGCCGGAATACCCGCTTGTTAAATGGCTTACGGACAGAGAATTCGCTATTTCATGGAAATGACGCGAATTTATTATGCAACCGAACCGAGGGGCACATATTCATCGCTTGACCGTATTTGGCCAGTTTATCTGCCCCATAACGGTTCTGGAGAGTGAACGGACACATGCAGAGAATGTATATGATTTTTCGGATACATATACAGAATCAGGGTTCAAGTCACGTTTTGTATATGAACTTTCGAATAGAATCGACTGATTCGGTGTGTGTCCCGCTCATTATGTATGATTTTTCGCATACATTTTGTGGTCTCCCGCAGATTTTCGAAGTTATGAACAGTTAATCGACAGGCTCCTGGAGTCCGATTCCTTTTGAGAAATGGTCATTTTTCGTTAATTAACGGCGGTGAGGTCCGCTTAGGTCCGCTTAAGATTCGCTTGTATGGATCGCTTCTACACTTCTACTTATGAACGTGCCTCATGAGATTCCATCTTTCTGATACGGCTTCTCTTTTGCACAGATACATGATCTTGATTACCATCCCATCCGTTCTTTAAGAGAAACGATTTGCGCGATATGATGCCGGCCGTGCCAGGCATATCTTTGGGTTGCAACATTAAGACTCATTACGCCGTGAGTGAGGCTCGTGAATGTCCTTTTGAAGTCTGAGGAGTGTAAGGAACGAAGTAAATCCGCAAACCGAATGTGGAGCGATTCCAGGAGAACCAGCGAAGTTTCAACAGGTGTCCTGTAATCACTCCGTTCGGCCCACAAATCTTCCCGGTAAGACCCGGCAAGCGGGCTATCCTCAGTCAGTCCTCTCTTGAACCGAATATAGGCATTCATATCGTTATCTGCCATATGGTGGACGACCTGCAGCACTGTCCAGCCGCCGGGACGATAGGGTGTAAGCAGCTGCTCCATCGTTAAGTTTTGTACCGCCAGACGGAGAATGCTTGGTATTTCTTTAATTTCCTCAATACATCTGCTTCGTTGCTCTGCAGTCGGACTGTCGATCGGTTCGAAATGCCCGATCGGATAACGATAATGGTCTATTGGCTCACCCCTAATCCGTTCATTTTGACTGTACAAAAATTCGAGAATCATCGGTGTCTTTCCTTTCTGCGGGTTCGGAGAATGCCCGAGCAGAGGGCGATTAAACGTCCCAGAGTATGTATTCAGCGGAATAGACCGAAATAAAAAAATTTCATTTGTTGTTCGCATCGAATTGCCTTCTTTACTGCTTCAGGAATCTCCAGTTGTAGCTTCACAACACAACGCTTTTTCATGTCTCCTGCTTCTCGAAGCTCTCATCCCTCCCCGATTTATTTCGACGTAAAGCGGAGATCAGCGATTCCGCATGTTTTAGGCCCAGTTCGACTAAACCCGGTTCGATTCGTTCCGGCTGAGGATTCGATGGATGTCTGGTTATTTCCTAACGGCTGCCATTGCCGCTAATTTGATGAAAATGACCCCTTTGAAATTCTAACGGAGATGAGCGCAGCTATTGGCTGCAAGAATAGCCCTTTTTAGGCGGAAACCATCAAATAAGGTCTCTCACAACCGCTACATTTTGCAAAAGGGCATTTTGAGCCCAATAAGGTCTTTGCGAGCCGTTAGCTCTCGAAGGTCGAGGAGCGCAATTCCCTCTCGAGGTGCGACGGCTGAATCTGCGACCCCATCGCTGCCAGCAATGCGCTCTATCCACACTTCTTAGAATTCGCAAAATTTCCTAATTAACAAAAAACGCCCGGCAAACCGGGCGTTAAGACAGCAGGCGTTCGTCTTCGATTGGGAGCAGCAGCGTGAACGTCGTGCCGACACCGAGCGTGCTTTCCGCTTCAATGCGGCCATGATGCGCCTCTACGATATTTTTGACGATGGCAAGACCGAGTCCGGTCCCGCCGGATGCGCCGCGTTTGCGCGCCTTGTCCGCCTTATAGAACCGTTCGAATACGTACGGCAAATCTTCGGCCGGTATACCCTGCCCTTCGTCCTTGACGGCCACCTCGGCAAACGCCGCGCCGTTCACCGTTGTGGGGCGGCACGTTACCGTGATGGCGGATCCTTCCGTACTATGACGCAGCGCATTGTCCAGCAGATTCGTCATCACCTGCTCCAGCCTGTCCTCCTCGGCCTGGGCGAGTATAACCAGTTCGCCTTCCGGCTCATAGGCAAGCCGGATACCCCTCTCTCTCGCGTAGACCTGGAACTTGCGGACGCCGCGCCGCAGCAGCTCGTCCAGGTTCACGGCGTGAAATTCAAGCTCCACATGCCCTGCTTCCATCCGGGCGAGATCGAGCAGGTCTTTGACCAGCCTTCCCATCCGGAGCGATTCGTCGTGAATGACCTGCACCAGCTCGCGCCGCTCTTCCGGCGAGGCGGCGATATCGTCCAGCAGCGCTTCGCTGTAGCCTTGCAGCATCGAAAGCGGCGTGCGGATTTCATGCGACACGTTCGCGACAAAATCCCGCCTGAGCTTCTCGACCTTGAACTCTTCCGTCACATTGCGCATGACGGCAACGGCGCCGCGGACCGTTCCCATTGACTTTAACGGCGCCATGACGACGGACCAAACCGCGTTTTGCACGTGAATTTTTTCGCTTAAATCCCTGCCCTCGCGCGTCACTGTCCCGAGCAGCTCGAGCAGCGGCTCCGGCGCCGTTCCGGGCGCTGCGGAAGCCTCTTCCCCGTTCCAGTCGATCCTCTTCCACTTCTCAATCAGCTGCTCGCCCTGCGGGTTCGCCAGGATGACCTTGCCTTCCGCATCGAAAGTGACGACGGAGTCGGCCATTGAGCGGAGAATGCTGGAGAGCTGTTCTTTTTCATGATTGAGGTCCGTGATCATACTGTCGAGCTCGGCTCCCATACGGTTAAACGTCCGCGCCAGATCGCCGATTTCATCGCTTGAGCGGATCGGGACTTTCGCCCGGTACTGCCCCTGCGAGATCATGTCGGCCGCCTTCTTCAAATGCAGCAAAGGCTGCGTAATTTTCGTGGACAGAAAAAAGGCAAACAGCGTCGACAGCAAAAAGCCGATGATGCCGATATAAACGAACAGCACTTTGACCCGGTACGGCTCGCTAAAGGCGATGTCGATATATTGCAGCAAAAACATGCCCAAAATGATCAGCACGACCGCCACGAGCAGCATAATCGTAATCCACAGCTTGCCGACGACGCTTCTCCAGAGCCAGCTCATTTTCATCGCTTACTTGGGCACTTCCAGCTTATAGCCGACGCCCCAGACGGTCGTAATCATGGAAGCGGCCTCGGACGATACTTTGTTCAGCTTCTCGCGAAGCCGTTTCACATGCGTGTCAACCGTGCGCAGATCTCCGAAAAACTCGTAGTTCCACACATCCTTCAGCAGCTCTTCGCGCGAAAAAACTTTATCGGGCGATGTGGCCAGATAATGCAGCAGCTCGTACTCCTTCGGCGTTAAACTGATTTCATGCCCGCTTGCCGTTACGCGGTGGGCATCGTGCTCAATGACGAGGTGCGGAAACACGATATTGTTGCTCGGGCTCACTTCTTTGGACAAAAACGCGGTTGCGGACGAGCGGCGCAAAATCGCTTTTACCCGATAGATAATTTCCCGCGGGCTGAACGGCTTGACCACATAGTCGTCCGCTCCGACCTCGAAGCCTTGCACGCGGTTCATCTCCTCGCCCTTGGCGGTCAGCATCAGAACCGGGGTCGCTTTAATTTGGCGGAGCCGGCTGCACACTTCGATACCGTCGATGCCCGGGAGCATGACGTCGAGCAGGATCAAATCGTAATCGCGTCCCGAAGCAAGCTGCAGCGCGGTCTCCCCGTCTTCCGCCTCCTCAATTTGATACCCTTCTTTTTCCAGATACATTTTGAGCAGTCTCCGGATCCGTTCTTCATCGTCGACAACAAGAATCCGGTGAATAAAGTCGTTCATTACTTTCTCCTTTCAGGCGCTAAACACCGGCATAAGAATGAAGTCCGGCAATGACAAGATTGACGCCGATCAATGTAAACATAATAATAACAAAACCGATTACCGCAAGCCAAGCGGACGCTTTGCCATGCCAGCCTTTGGAGAGGCGCAAATGCAGGTAGGCGCTGTAATAAAGCCACGTGATCAGCGCCCACACTTCCTTCGGATCCCAGCCCCAAAAGCGCGACCAGGCGATATTGGCCCATATCATAGCAAAAATCAAAGCACCCAGCGTAAAGATCGGGAATCCGATCGCAATCGCCCGGTAGCTGATTTCGTCGAGATCTTGCGGATCGATATCCTTCGTCAACGGATGAATGGCCGCACCAAGCTTGCGGCGCAGCAAAAGGCGCAACAGCCCGTACAGAATGCCTCCGCTAATAAAGGACCAAATGACCGTGTTGAGCTTGCGGGCGGCACCTACGCCGTGCATCCAGGACGGCGCTTCAAACAGCGGCCGCTTCATGCCCAGAAAGGGCTCCATTGCAACCTCAGTGCTGTTGTAAGGCTTCACGATGGGAGGCATGGCGTATTTGACTTGGCTCGTATCGCTTTGCTGCTGGCCGCTGTCGGCAACGGGCACCTGCTCCCGGGTAAAAACGGCTTCATACCCGAAGCCGCGGAACACGAACACGGTTATAATGAATCCGCACGCCACCACGATCATAAACAGCGCAAACTCCGCCCAAAACTGCTCGCGCCGCGCTTGTTTCGACGCGGAGCCGTAGTCGATCGTCCGCAGCAAATAGATAAGTCCCGCCGCGAAGCCGACCGCCAGAAACGCCTCGCCGGCAGCGGCCGTCGTGACGTGGATCTTGAGCCAAATCGACTGAAGCGGCGGAATGAGCGGCTGCACCTCCTGGGGGAATACGGAAGCGTATGCCACGATAATAATAACGAGCGGCAGCGCGAACATGCCCAAGATCGGTTTGCGGTAGAGCAAATAAATAATGATAAAAGCTACCATGATCGCCATGCCCAGAAACGTCATAAACTCATACATGTTGCTGGTCGGAATATGGCCGCCCCCCGCCCAGCGCGTAAAGAAAAACAGCAAATGACCGCCCAGACCGGCCCCGGCAGTTGCAAACGCAATCCGTCCCCAGCGCCGCTCATGGTCGGCAGCATTGCGGTTGTTCCATTTTTTCCCTGCTATAGCCACAACATAAAACAGAAACGCGAAGCAGTACAAAAAAAAGGCGAAAATAAACGCATAGCTGCTGAAATCGATCAAATTCACGTATGATTCCCCCCGTTATCAAGCGACTCCGGCTTGACGTCGATGCCGACCTTGGCTAAAGCGGCGGAAGTTTCGGCACGCAGGCCATACCAGTTTTTGTTCGTGTGGGCGCCGAGCGCAACGCTGCCTCCGTCGATCCGCAGCCAGATGCGCCGATGCTGCCAATAAGCGCCCATAATGAGACCGAGCATCGATATTCCAAGCCCCGTCCATATGTAAGGCATTGCCTTGTCTACCCGCGCGTTCAAAAAGGTGGTGTACTCCGTAAACGAAACGCGGTCCATCCCTTCCACTTTAATTTCAAACCGGTCCGCAATCGCCTTGTTGATCTGATCCTGGCTGAACGCCGCCTTATCCTTCTGCAGCGGGAAATAAATATAAGGCTCGCCGCCTGCGGCAAGGCCCGGACCTTGAATGACAAACACAAACGCCGGCGCTTTCGGATCGCGCGACTTCGTAATCGGCGCTCCGTCTTCGCCGATGGCAAACTCCATGAAATTTTGTTTAAGCGTAAGCGAATAAGGGCCGATCCTGTACTCAAGCGGCGGATTGTGCATCGGCAATTCGAACGGGCCGTAGGCTTTCCCGCTTTTTTTGTCCACGAGCACGGGCTTGACCGCTTTCAGCACCGGCGTATTGTCGTAATCGAACTGGAACAGCTTGAGCCCTTTATATTCGAGCGGGCTGTTCACCTCGATATTGTGCCGAGCCACTTCCTTCAGCTCGGGCTCGCGGGTTGTACCGCCGCAGGCCGACGTGCAGCTGTACAATACCGCCTCGGTCCGGTACAGCTTCGCGCGGGCTTGTCCTTTGAGCTCTGTCGGCAGCTCATTCTCGCTGTAAAATTGCACCGTAAACTTTTCATTTTTGACATAATAGTTCGTACCGGTGATTCTTACCGTATCCCCTTCCGGAATGGTGACGTAACTGTCCATCTGCCACCCCGGAATCGCGCGCGCCAGCACCGCGAGCAGAAACACGATAAGACCGATATGGTTGATGTACGGACCCCAGCGGCTGAAGCGGTATTTCTCCGCCAGCAGTGCGTCGCCTTCGGTATAAACGCGGTATCTTTTGCTGCGCAGCTGGGCCGCGAATGCTTCGACCCATGCATCCGCATCCCCTTCCACCGGACCTTGGTAAACCGTTTTTTGCCGCAGGATGAAGCGGGGATGCTTGCGGATCTGCTGCTTTTGAAGCGCGTTATAGAGCGGCAGCACGCGGTCGAGGCTGCATACGACCAGCGACGTTCCGATCATGACGAGCAGCCCGATAAACCACCACGAATTGTAAGTATGGGATAAACCGAGCGCATAATAGAGGGCGCCTAATGGGCCGTAATTGTCCGCATAATAAGTCGACGGATCGATATTAAGAAATGAGTCCTCCTGCGGAAAAATCGTCCCGAGCGAAGCTCCGATCAGCGTAATGATAATCAGCCAAACGGCGATTTTAACCGAAGAAAAAAAGTTCCAGATCCGGTCGATCATTCCCGGATTGCTCTTCTGTGAACGGCGGGCGACGCCGTCGTAACGCATTTCGAGCGGGATGCCGGCATCGGCCTCGCTGTCGCCTTGCGGCTTGCCGCACGATTCGCACAGCACCGTTCCCGTCGGATTTTGGTGCCCGCATTCACACTTTGTATTTCGGAACACTCCTTCCCCTCCCAGCGAAAGCGTGTGAAAAACGTTATTTCCCCAAAAGCAGCGCGATCTGCTCGTCGATTTGCGCTTCCGTCATGCCCCCGACGAAAATATGCCGCACAGTCCCGTCGCTGCCGATAAAAAATGTGGTCGGGTATTGGCGCAGCCCGTAGCTGCGCTCCGTCTGCCGGTTCACGTCACGCAGAATGGGGTAGCTAAGCTGGAAGCGGCCGACAAAATTGCGCACCGTCAAGTCGTCCTCGCTTAAGTTGACCGCGAGAATGGTTAGCCCGGTCGCTTTCCATTTCCCGTACTGCTTTTCGAATTCCGGCATTTCCTTCACGCACGGAGGGCAAAAGCTGCCCCAGAAATTGAGCACGACCGGCTTGCCCGCATAGTCCGACAGCCGGTGCTCGCCTCCGGCCAAATCGGAGAGCGCGAATTCCGGAGGCTGTTTGCCGGTCGCCGGCAGCGAGCTCCCGCCGGCAAACAGCGTATTGCCGACCGCGTAGCCCCCGAGCAGCAGGACGCCGAGAAAAATAATAAGCTGAACCGGCCTACGATACGAGCCCATCGAGCCGTCCCCCTTTTAAAGAAAGCGTTTTATTCTTTTTCCACGCAAGCAGAAACGGTTATCGCCGTCATCATGGGCGACCGAAAGATTCACGGTGAAATATGAGAAAACCTCTTTCGAGGCCTCTCAGGGATGAGCGACCGCGTTTAAAGGTAGGTTTTATCGCCAAGATAGAATTTGATTTTCGCAACTGCGAAATTTATAAATTCTATCTGTGGTAAGAAAGTATAAGCGTGAAACGTTATACTTTCTTATAGGTTAAGATAGACCGGCCTTAGGGCAGCCGGCATATCTCTATTTCTTATGAGCTTTCGATTTCTTGTTCGCCGCGTCCTTCAGCTCTTTCACTTCCTGGGGTGTCAGATGGCGGAAGCGGCCTCTTTTCATGTTTTGCAGCCCCAGCTCTCCGAACCGGATCCGCTTCAGCCGCACGACAGGATGGGAAATCGCGTCGAACATCCGTCTTACCTGACGGTTCCGTCCTTCGTAAATCGTAATCGTAATGGTGGACGAATTATTATCCGGATCGACATCGTAATACTCCACCTCCGCCGGAGCGGTCATGCCGTCTTCAAGTTTGATGCCTTTCTTCAGCTGATCGAGCGCGGAGCCGTGCGGCACCCCTTTTACGGTCGCCAAATACGTCTTGGGCACGTGATGGCTCGGATGGGTGAGCAGATTCGCAAACTCGCCGTCGTTCGTCAGCAGCAGCAGCCCTTCCGTATCGTAATCGAGCCGGCCGATCGGATAGACGCGCTCCTTGATGCCTTCCAAATAATCGGTCACCACTTTGCGGCCCTGCGGGTCCGTGGCGCTCGTAATGACGCCTTTCGGCTTGTTCATCATCAAGTAAACTTTTTTCTCGCTGCGGATCGGCTTGCCGTTCACCGTAATGATATCGGCGGACGGATCGGCTTTCGTGCCGAGCTCCGTAACCGTTTGCCCGTTAACCTCAACTTGTCCGCTCTGGATTAATTCCTCGCATTTGCGGCGCGAAGCGACCCCCGCCTGCGCCAAAATTTTTTGTAAACGTTCCAATAGATTCACCTCAAGCTCAATCATAACGATTACCGGGAAAAAGCACAAGCGCCGCTTGTCAGCAGCGCTTTAGCCGAAAATATATAAGCAAATAAAGACGGCGGCCAGAAACCCGACCGCATCGGAAAACAGTCCGACCTTAAGCGCATAGCGGGTGCGCCGGATGCCGACGGCTCCGAAATAAACGGTCAAAACATACAGCGTCGTGTCGGTGCTCCCCTGAATCGTGGAGGCGATGCGGCCGATCATCGAGTCGGTGCCGTAGGTCTTGATCAGGTCGCTCGTAAAGGCAAGCGAACCGGCTCCCGTAAGCGGCCGCAGCAGAGCGAGCGGAAGCACTTCGCCGGGTATGCCGATGAAGTGCAGCAGCGGCTGAATCGCTGCAGTGATCGCATCCATCGCGCCCGAAGCGCGAAACATGCTGATCGCCACCATCATGCCGACAAGATGGGGGATAATGCCGATCGCGGTCCCGAAACCTTCCTTCGCCCCCTCGGTAAACGTTTCGTAAACGGGAACTTTCCGGAAAGCGGCGTACAGAGGAATAAAAACGATAATGGCGGGAATCATCCATGCCGACAGTGTTGTGATCAATTCATACAATAGACTCACCCTTTCGACCAGGCGGTCACAGACGTATTGCTTGCGCGGGCTTGCGATTGTCATGTCCAGCCCTATAGCTTACGCATTACGCGCTATTCGCGGATTGTCAAAGCGGGGGACCCATGCCGCCCTGACCCGGCCTGCCCCCGACGGATTGGCCGCCGTATCCGCTGCCGGCCGCGCCTCCCATCCTATTTGGGCCGGGTTTGGCGGCAGAACCGGACTTTGCGGCGGAACCGGCCAAAAAGGAACCGGCCGGTTTCCCCACCGGCGGCTTCTGCGGAGGCTGCCGCCTCCGGTACCAGCGGTCGGCCGCAATGGCGGCTGCGGTAGCGACGGCCGTTGCGGCAAGCGTTGTGCCGACGATATCGGCGGGGCTGGCGGAACCGTAATTCATCCGGATCGCAATAAGCGTCGTCGGAACAAGCGTAATGCTCGACGTATTGAGCGCCAGCAGCGTACACATGGCGGGGGAGGCCGTTTCTTTGTCGGCATTAAGCTTTTGCAGCTCCTGCATCGCCTTGATGCCCATCGGAGTCGCCGCGTTGCCGAGGCCGAGCAGATTGGCGCTCATGTTGCTCATAATATATCCCATCGCGGGATGGTTTTTCGGCACGTCCGGAAACAGCAGCCGTACGAGCGGCCCCATCAGCGATGCAAGCTTGCGAAGCAAGCCGGCATCTTCTGCAATACGCATCAGTCCAAGCCAGAATACGAGTATGCTTACGAGCCCGAAGCAGATCGTTACGCCGCTCTTGGCCCCTTCGAACGCCGCTTCGGTTACCGCCTCCATCCGTCCGTTGACGGCGGCCGTTACAAAACTCGCCGCGATAAAAAACAACCAGATCCAGTTGACCATTGCCCAAGTCCCCCCGGAAAAAACGATTGTGACCCGCCTTAGCCTGCGCCCGCGCGAAGCAGCGCCATAACGACCGAGCGGAATGCTTCGCTCAGCGTTGCCGTGCCTTGCCTCCATTCGAAAGTTCCGCCGATCCGCCGCGACAACGCGGGTTTATCGGATCCCTTTGTTCGCTTGTCATCCGTTTCATACACCGGTACGGTGCCGATCTTCACACCGTTCAAATACCAGTCGATACGCCCGCGCTCCCCGAGCCTGTAAGCGGCGGTCGGCTGCGCCGAATCGAGCAGCACAAGCCTGGAGGAAACCGCGCCTTCCTCATCTTTCGCCAGCGGATACCGGAAGGTGCGTCCCGCCCGCAGCGAATATCCGGACACGCCCTGACCTTTCTCCGCCAGATTCGTCAGCGGATAATGATGGTAACCATAGTCTAGCAGCTTTTGGTGATCGGCCCAGTCGTCTCCGTCGTTGAGCGTTACCGCGGCGAGTCTTTGGCCGCCGCGAGTCGCCGAGCTGACGAGGCAGCGCAGCGCCGTTTTCGTATAACCGGTCTTAACGCCGTCCGCACCGTCATAGAAAGAAAGCATCTTATTTTTGTTTGTCCATTTGTAATCCCAGGCATCGTGAGGGTTTGGCGCCGTTTTCACCCGGGTGGCGACAATTTCGGAGAAAACGGAATTGTGCAGCGCATACGCGGTCAGCTTGGCCAAATCGACCGCAGAGGAGTAATGCCCATCCTGATCGAGACCGTGCGGATTCATAAAGCGGGTGTTTGCAAGGCCGAGCCATTCCGCCTTCTCGTTCATCAGACGGACAAAGCCTTCCTCCGATCCGCCGACATGCTCGGCAACGGCGGTCGCGGCGTCGTTGCCGGAGCGCAGCATCAAGCCGTAGAGCATATTGTGCAGCGTCATCTCTTCCCCAAGCTGCAAATAAATGGACGATCCCTCTTTGCCGACGGCCCGCTTGCCGACTTTGACGACATCCTGCAGCTTGCCCTCCTCAATCGCAACGATTGCCGTCATAATTTTCGTCAGGCTGGCAATCCTCATTTCTTCCGTGCCGTGGTCTTCATACAAAATGCGCCCCGATTCCACATCGATGAGGGCGGCAGCTTTCGCATGCGTCGTTATTGTTCCGGCCGATTGCGCCGGCTCAGCATTCGCCGAACCCTGTACTGCGGAATAGATCGTCATGCCTGCCAGCAGCAAAACTGCCAGCGGTTTTTTAAGCCGGGCCATTAGTGTGACTCCTCCTCATTGACAGCCGGTAAACCTGCGGCGTGCCGCAAGTTTACCGCTCGTCCTTCTCTAATTGTATGCCTCGTTGCTGCAGGTTATGAACAAGCTTTCTCAGCTCCGTTTTGAACGAATTGCGGAAGAAGAAAAAAACTGCCCGCTCGGGGCAGTTTCGTTAAACCAGTTGATCATTGTTGATACCCGATGTCGTGATCGGAGTAGTTATTGTCGTATTCATCGTGCCTGTGGCGTTGCTGCGGAACATGGTCTGAATTTTGTCCACCACTTGCGGCGCCGCATCGATTACCCGTTCCATCAAATGGGTTTGGTTATCAAGCGGTACGACTTTAACGCCTTGCACACCTACGACGAGAAAGGCAATCGGAGTAATCGACACCCCGCCGCCGCTGCCGCCGCCGAATGGAAGCGCAACGGCGGCATGGGCCGCATCGCTGCCGGCCTTCGCTTGGCTCCCGTTCATCTGGATATCGCTGCCGCCGGCCACGAAGCCGAAGCCCACTTTGCTGATCGGCATAATAACGCTGCCGTCCGGCGTCTGTACCGGATCGCCGACAATCGTGTTGACGTCGACCATCTGTTTGATGTTATCCATTGCCGTCTGCATCAAGCCTTGAATAGGATGTTCTGCCACAGCTTTACGCCACCTTTCGCTCTTTTCATGCGGAGAAGAAGTTGTAGTCCGGCAAGAATAGCATAACCGAAGCGGATTTGAGCTATGCAGGACCATTCGGTGGAAAAATGTGCTCGGCGGTAATCCG
Organism: Paenibacillus beijingensis; assembly: GCF_000961095.1. Classification (NCBI taxonomy): domain Bacteria; kingdom Bacillati; phylum Bacillota; class Bacilli; order Caryophanales; family Paenibacillaceae; genus Paenibacillus; species Paenibacillus beijingensis. Next base: position 5,522,974 of record NZ_CP011058.1, read on the forward strand.
GCTCGACGGTAAGCAGCGGAGTCGAGGTGAGACGGACAAGCTGCGAAATGACGCCGATTGACGTTGTTTTGAGCGACCAGATCATGCCGGTAATCATCGCGGTCCACATGGCGTCGTCCACTCCAACCGATGTGTTCCATTTCCACTCCTTAAGGTTAACCCTTCGCAGCATTTGACGTATCCAGCCCGTCAAATCTTCCGTTCGCAGCAGCATTTTTTTCGAGTTTTCAATCATTTCGGTCATTTTCTGGACGTCGATTCGGTCCAGCAGCGACTCGTATCCTTCACCCCCGATATCCAGCTTGTCATTTTCTTGCCGAAAGTCGAACCCCGTTCCGGTAAACCGCAAGATCGGAATTCTCTTCTTTAAATAAATAAGGCCAAAGAGCGCCCGGACGCTAAACTCCATGTCGTCGTCGCTTCCCACCCTTCTAATCTCCCCCCTGATCCGAATGGGAGCGGTCATCAGAGCGGCTGCGAGCAGCAGCAAAACAACCAATGTGATGATCCAGCCGTAAAGATATCCAAGCAATCTTATTCCCCCGATTTCCTTATTTGGCTGAATATAGTATGGGGGCTGGAGCGAAAATTCATTCCTTTTTGCACCAAAAAGAAAAAACCTGCGGTTATTCCGCAGGTTCAAAGCCGGTCTCATCCGGCAGATCATCCCGATTCGATTGACGGCTTTCCAGCTTGTCAAACAGCAGTTGCGTCTGTTCGTCAAGCACGTCTTCCGGATCGACAACGGACGGTTCCGGCAGCGCCGCAAGCGAAGGCAGCTCGAAGTAATCCAGAAAGGCTTTCGTCGTCCCGTAAAGAATCGGCCGGCCGATTTGCTCGGCCCGGCCGACTTCTTCAATGAGGTCTTTGGCCGCGAGCGTCTGGATGGCGCGTTCGCTCTTGACGCCGCGGATTTCTTCGATCTCCACGCGCGTAATCGGCTGCCGGTAAGCGATGATCGAAAGTGTCTCCAGCGCCGCCTGGGACAGGCTGCTGCGCGTGGGAGAAACCGCCATCCGTTCGAAATACGGCGCATGGTCCGGATGGGTCGTCAGCCGGTAAGCGCCGGCGACCTCCGCAATGCGGATCCCCCGTCCGCCGCGTTCCATCTCTTCCTTCAAATCTTGCACCAGCTCGGAGCTGGTCGCTGCGTCAACTTCCATAATATCGGCAAGTTGTTTGGCGCTGAGACCTTCGTCCCCGGCCATAAACAGCAGTCCTTCAATAATCGATTTCAACTTCGGGTAATTCAAACTCACGTTCCGGCGAATCCCCTCTCCAATTGATGACGATATCTTCAAAGAGCCGGTGCTGGAATACCGTTACCTGTTTCATCTTCATCAGTTCCAGTATGGCGAGGAACGTTACGACAACCTCGTGGCGGTCCATATCCTGCCGGACCAGCTTCGAAAACCGGACGGTTTCATGTTCACGCAGTATATCGGCAATGTCCCGGATCCGGTCCTTGACCGATATTTCATCCCTGTGCACCGTTGCAACGGCGTTTCGCCGCGTAGCCTTGCGAAGCGCCTTTTGAAACGCGGCGATCAAGTCCGATAGCTGAAGCCCTTCGACCGGATTGACGGGGGACGCCTTCATAAACGTCGTCATATCTTCCGGCTCTTTGCTGTATACGAGACTGCGCGCCGTCTCCTTGCCCCGAAGCTGCTCCGCGATCTTCTTAAATTTCCGGTATTCGACCAGTTTCTGAATGAGTTCGTCCCGCGGATCGAGCGAATCGTCGTCGTGCCAGTCGTCGTATCCGTCATCTTCCAGAATCGGAGGCTTCGGGAGCAGCTGCTTGCTCTTCATCGCCAGCAGCGTCGCCGCCATGACGAGAAACTCGCTCGTCACGTCAAGCTCCAGCTGCTGCATGGCGTTTAAAAATTCCATATATTGGTCCGTAATATCACTGACGGATATTTCATGGATATCGATTTCGGCTCTATCGATCAAGTGCAGCAGCACATCCAGCGGCCCCTCGAAAGCTTCGAGTTTATAGTGCACGCTCAACGGGGTTCACTCAGCCTACGATCGCTTTGGTCAAGTTGGCCATTTCGATCGCCGAAGCGGCCGCTTCCCAGCCTTTATTGCCGGCTTTCGTTCCCGCGCGCTCAACCGCCTGCTCGATCGAATCGGTCGTCAGCACGCCGAAGATGGTAGGCACGCCGGTTTTCAGCGCGATTGCGGACACGCCTTTCGCCACCTCGTTGCACACGTAATCAAAGTGCGGCGTGGACCCGCGGATGACGGTTCCAAGCGTAATGACGGCGTCGTACTTGCCGCTCTCCGCCATTTTTTGGGCAATGAGCGGAATTTCGAAAGCGCCCGGCACCCATGCGACTTCAACTTCATCTTCTTCGGCGCCGTGACGTTTGAGCGCGTCCAGCGCTCCGCTCAGCAGCTTGCTCGTAATAAACTCGTTAAATCTGCCTACGACGATACCATACTTAAGACCTTGCGATACGAGATTTCCTTCAAATACTTTTGCCATAACGTTTCTCATCCTTTCATATCAGGCCGGGCAACCGCCCGCTCGGGGTCAAATTTCAAAATCGAGCAAATGGCCAAGTTTCGTTTTTTTGGTGTATAAATAGTTCGTGTTATCCTCGTTGCGCTCCACCTGCAGCGGCACCCGCTCGAATACATCAAGCCCGTACCCTTCAAGCCCTTTAATTTTGCGGGGGTTGTTGGTCAGCAGGCGCATGCGCCGCACGCCGAGATCTTTCAATATTTGCGCGCCGATGCCGTATTCCCGCAGATCGGGGGCGAATCCCAATTTAATATTCGCGTCGACCGTGTCGAATCCCTGCTCCTGAAGCGCGTAAGCTTTCAGTTTGTTAATGAGTCCGATTCCGCGGCCTTCCTGGCGCATATAAAGCAGCACGCCCCGGCCCTCCTGATCGATCTGGCGCAGAGCGGCCGCCAGCTGCGGCCCGCAGTCGCAGCGGTGCGAGTGAAACACGTCGCCGGTCATGCATTCGGAGTGGACGCGCACCAGTACCGGTTCGCCGCTATCCACATCGCCCTTCACAAGCGCGACATGCTCTTTGCCGTCAATTTCGTTCGTGTATGCGACGGCCCGGAATACGCCGAAATCGGTCGGCATGTTCACTTCCACGGCACGCTCCACGAGCTGCTCTTTGTTGCTGCGGTACAATATGAGGTCGCGGATCGTAATCAGCTTCAATTGATGCTTGCGCTTGAACTCAATGAGATCCGGCAGCCGGGCCATCGTGCCGTCTTCCTTAATGATTTCGCAGATCGCCGCTCCCTGCTTGGAGCCGCTCATGACGGCCAGATCGATCGCGGCCTCCGTATGGCCGGCGCGCCGCAGGACGCCGCCTTTTTTGGCAATGAGCGGAAAAATATGTCCCGGTCTGCGGAAGTCGTCCGCCTTGGCCGCGTCGTCCACAAGCGTCCGCACCGTCATCGCCCGTTCATGGGCGGAAATGCCGGTTGTCGTATCTATGTGGTCGACCGATACGGTGAACGCCGTGCCGTGATAGTCGGTGTTCCGGGATACCATCGGCGGCAGCTCGAGCGTCTCCGCCCGTTCGGCGGAAATCGGAACGCACACGAGGCCGCGCGCCTGCGTAATCATGAAATTGATGGTGTCCGCTGAAATGTTTTCCGCGAGCGCGATCAGATCGCCTTCGTTTTCACGGTCCTCGTCATCGACGACGATAATCGTTTTGCCTTGTTTCAAATCGAATAACGCGTCTTCTATCGTATCAAAAACATCATTCTGTTTCTCTGCGTCAATCATCGCTTACGTTCCCTACCTCTCTGCTAAAGTGCATCTATCCGGTATTTGCAAAAAATTTACATAAATCCGTTATCCGCCAAAAAAGCGGCGGAAAGGCTGTTTCCTCCCTTTCCGGCCGAGCCGCTCGGGACGGCGGATTCACCGCTGCGGCTGCCGTAATGGAGCAAATGATCGACATATTTGCCCAATATATCGCACTCGATATTGATCGTGTCGCCCGCTTTTTTATCCTGCAGCGCCGTTTCGCGCAGCGTGTGCGGAATGATCGATACGGCGAACGTTTCGTTATGAACATCGAATACGGTAAGGCTGATGCCGTCAATCGTCACCGATCCTTGCGGAATGATGTAACGCATCCGCTCCTCTTCGGACGGCTTTATCCGGTATACGACCGCGTTGGCGTCGGCTGTGCGGGATACGATGACGCCCGTCCCGTCCACATGCCCCTGCACGATATGGCCGCCGAAACGGCCGCCTGCGGCCATCGCCCGCTCCAGATTGACCCGCTGGCCGAGCTTCACTTCGCTCAAATTGGAATGGCGGTATGTTTGGGGCATGACGTCTACCGTAAAGGAAGCGCGGTCGAAGGAGACGACCGTAAGACAGACGCCGTTGACGGAAATGCTGTCTCCGTCTTGTACGCCTTCCAGCACTTTCGATGCCCCGATCGTCAGCAGCATCGCTTCCCCTTGGCGGCCGATCCGTTTCATAACGCCCGTTTCCTCAATTAATCCCGTAAACACAGCTAATGCCCCCTTATGTTAAACGATTGCCCAGCGGAATTCGCCGCCGGTTGGCCGGATAGCCGCTCAGGCAAATGTCGCTTCCGTAACGCTGTACATCCAGCTCTTCAATTTCAATCGCCTCGGACATTTTGTCAAACCCGTGCAGCTGGAAAGGGACCGGAGCGTTTGCTCCGCCAATCAGCTTTGGAGCGATAAATAGCAGCATTTTATCCACCAGGCCGGCATCGAGCATCGCCCCGCTAAGCGTGCCGCCGGCTTCGAGCAGCACCGAGCCGATCTCCAATTCGCCGAGCCGCTTCATCGCCTGAGTCAGGTCAACCTTCGGTCCCGCCCCGCATACGACGACCTTCACGCCTGCCGCCTCCAGCGCCTCTCTTTGGGACGCATCGGAGGATTCGGTCGTCACAATAACGGTCGGCGCCGCCTGGTCCTGCACCAGCTTCGCTCCGAGCGGCATCCGTAAGGCGGAGTCGACAACAATCCGCACGGGATGGATTCCGGGAACCGGGAGCCGGGTCGTAAGCGAAGGGTCGTCGGCAAGGACGGTGCCGATGCCGACCATAATGCCCATATGCCGGTGCCGCAGCATGTGGACCGCTTCGCGCGACGCCGGGGAGGTAACCCAGCGGCTGTCCCCCGTTTTCGCCGCGATTTTGCCGTCCAACGTAGAGGCGCTCTTGAGCGTCACAAACGGCAGGCCGGTTGTAATGAATTTATTGAAGGCTTCATTGAGCTTCATCGACCTTTCGCCGAGCACGCCCACTTTCACTTCGATGCCCGCCTCGCGCAGACGGGCAAGGCCGCGTCCCGCCACCAGCGGGTTTGGATCGGTGCAGGCAACGACTACTCGGGCTGCCTTGGCGGCTATTATCCGCTCGCAGCACGGAGGCGTCTTGCCGAAATGGCTGCACGGCTCGAGCGTCACGTAGACGGTCGCCCCTTCCGCTTCTTCACCCGCCATATTGAGCGCATGCACCTCGGCATGTCCGGTGCCCCTTTTCAAATGCGTGCCGACGCCGATGATGCGGCCATCCTTGACGACAACGCAGCCGACGACCGGATTGACCGACGTTTGACCGAGCGCCTTGGAAGCCAGGTTTAACGCAAGATCCATATAAAACTCGTCATTTAAAATATCCATAGCAAAAAACCCCCAAAGGCTTACTGGCCTCGGGGGTAAGAGAGTGTAGTAAAAGACATCTTCAAAGAAAGCATCCAAATGCCGACGTATAGCGTTCTGTATCATGCTCCCGCATAAACGCCCGCTTCAAACGATACTGGAACGGACGAAGCGAAGTATTATGCTCCCGTTAAAGAGAGAAAGGAACAGAATGCGAATCATCAGACGTTAACGGAAGGTTGTGAAAAAAAGCACGCAACCGTCACCAAATAGGCGATGCCAAAAAACTTTGAAGGCGTCTCCTTCTCCCATCCAGACTATACTGTCGGTCCCGGAATTGCACCGGATCCACCTTCGCCGCACGTTTTCTCTCATCGGTTGAGCATCGAAAACATTGCAGGTCCGGGTCACGGACTGACGGATAACGAACGCCCGGTTGGAACCGCACACGTCTGTTAGCCGATCACCGCCGGTTGGGAATTACACCCCACCCCGAAGGAAAGCCAAATGAATTTTATTACCAATAATAATTCGTGTTGACTGCATAGTACCACCATAGAAATAAAAAAGCAAGGATTTTCATCCCTGCTTACTTGCATATGTTGTTATGAACCGATTTCATTTCCTGTTGTCCCGCGGTACATATGGGAGTGGGGAAACCTTCCGTTCACGGTCGTAAATCCTTCAAAATAGTGATAGTGCCCTCCCCCGGGAAAGCTGACGGCCGGCCCTGTCGTTCCGCGTACAATGTGCGTATGACCGTCGTTCATCGACGTTACCGCATAATATTGATGTACGTGCTGAACGCCGCTTTCCGCAAGCTCCGTCGTACCGGCGTAATAATGGCTGTGTCCGTTGTTGAAGGACGTCATTCCTGAAAACGGATGCTCGTGAACCGGTCTGCCATCCCAAGATGTAATATACAGCTTATGAGAATGAAGCGGGTCAGAACCGTCCGAGTGAACGACAAAACCTGAAACAGGGATCTCCATTCCGATATTTCCTTCCCAATGATTTTGATATTCTATTGTATAGAGATACGGCGGGAGCGGTTTGGGCTGATTCCCAATAGACGCAGGAAATAATCGGAAGAATAATTCGTTCGAGAAAAGGAAAAAACAAGTCGGTAACCAATACTCCATAAAAAAGTGAGGGCACAGAATTGAAAAAAACAGGATCGCTTTTCATGATGATCACTTGCTTGGCGCTCGTGCTTTCGATCCCGGCTTTTGCAAACGGATCGGCCAATTCCGAAGTTGCTGCAAACTATGACACCACACGCATGGGCAACACCGTGAACAACAACGGCACGAACTGGGATAGAAACAATTACCGGGCAGCCGCTACCGACGATAATGATATTGACTGGGGCTGGCTTGGTCTGATCGGACTCGCCGGATTGGCGGGGTTAAGAAACAGGGACCGCGAACGTACCTGATGCGTCCGGAATGATGCCGGCATCAGGCAACCGGGCCGGCGATCGTTCATCCGCAATCCGAAAAAAAACGCCGGAATCTTGTGACAAGAATTCCGGCGTTTTTTTATTCTGTTCGACCGATAAGGTTAAGCGGTGTAAACTTCCACTTTCTCCATCTTGTCGCGGCCTTTAAAGGCGTCGACAAACTCCATCCCTTTCACCACTTTGCCGAATACGGTATGCTGACCGTCGAGATGCGGTTGCGGCTGGTAGCAAATATAAAATTGGCTGCCGCCGGTATTGCGTCCCGCATGGGCCATCGCCAGCGTTCCGCGCTCATGTTTGTTCGGGTTGATCTCGCAGTTGATCGTGTAGCCTGGGCCGCCGGCGCCGGTGCCGTCCGGACAGCCTCCTTGCGCGACAAAACCCGGGATGACGCGGTGGAAGTTAAGTCCGTTGTAGAAACCTTCGTTTGCCAGCTTCTCAAAGTTGGAGACCGTGTTCGGAGCGTCCTTTTCGAACAGATCCAAAATTACCTCTCCGCCGGTTGCCAATGTTATTTTCGCTTGTTTCGCCATCGTTATCGCTCCTTGTCCGATATTGAAGGGGCTGGGGCTATGTTAGCGCAGCCAGCCCGCCGGATTCCTATGCACGTCTACCATCATACTATAATTTACCGCTGCAAGCAAAATAGAGAACGGCCGGCGCACTGCTTGCGCCGGCCGTTCCAAAACTGAAATCATGCTTACGATTAGTCCCGTTTATCCGTTCGTCAGCGCCGACTTGCGAAGACGCTCCGGAATGACGTCGCCCGCGATAATGTCGCTCAGCGTTTCACGCTTGACGGCAACGTCAGCGGCCCCGTCCCGGACGAACACGACAGCCGGGCGGCGGATGCGGTTATAATTGCTTGCCATCGCATAGTTATAGGCGCCTGTACAAAATACGGCCAGCAGATCGCCGCTCTTCGCCTGCGGAAGCTCCAAATCCCAAATGAGCATATCGCCGCTTTCGCAGCATTTGCCCGCAATGGAGACCGTCTCGGCAGCCGGCTCGCCCGCGCGGTTGGCAAGCACCGCCTCGTATTGGGACTGGTACAACGCCGGACGCGGATTGTCCGTCATACCGCCGTCGACGGAAACGTATTTGCGCACGCCAGGAATATCTTTGCTTGTGCCGACCGTATACAAGGTCGTTCCGGCATCGCCTACGATGCTGCGGCCCGGCTCCACCCAAATTTCCGGAAGCGGATAGTCCGCCTTCGTAAAGTTGGTGCGCACAGAATCGGTAATCGCTTTGATGTACTCCGCAACTTGCAGCGGTGTATCATCATTCGTATACCGGATGCCGAAGCCGCCGCCGAGGTTGATAACCTGGAACGTGTAGTTCAGCTTCGCACGTACGTCAAGCGCAAATCCGCATACTTTGTCCGCGGCCATCCGGAAGCCTTCGACTTCGAATATTTGCGAGCCGATGTGGGAATGCACGCCAAGCAGATGGAGATGCTTAAGGCCGGTTGCTTCTTCCACCGCCTGGAAAGCGGCCCCGCCCTGCAGATCGAAGCCGAATTTGGAATCTTCCTGCCCGGTTGAAATATAATCGTGCGTATGCGCCTCCACCCCCGGCGTAATGCGCAGCAAAATGTTCACTTTCTTGCCTTTATCGCCGGCGAGGGCGTTCAAGAGCCGCAGCTCCGTGAAATTGTCGACGACGAAGCAGCCGATCTCCGCATCGAGCGCCATATTAATTTCTTCCGGCGTCTTATTGTTGCCGTGAAAGTGAATGCGCCCGGCCGGGAACCCGGCCTGCAGAGCGGTATACAGCTCACCGTCCGATACGACGTCGAGCGACAGCCCTTCCTGCTCGGCGATGACGCACATCGCCAGCACGCTGAACGCCTTGCTCGCGTAGGCCACCTGAAATTTCAGGCCGGAAGCGCGAAATGCCTCAACATACTCCCGTGCACGCTGGCGGACGAGCGCCTCGTCCACAACATACAGCGGCGTTCCATATTCGCGGGCAAGATCGGTCGTATCGCAGCCTCCGATTTCCAGATGCCCTTTATCGTTGATTTTACTAGTACCGTGAAAATACATCCATTTTCCCCTCATCTTTCTCCAATCGTGCTTAATGTATGCCAAAGTTGTACCCATTGGCACCAGTATAACGCAATGTGGACAGAAAAGAGAAATGGATTTTTTTGAAACGTTTACGAGCGGCCGTTTCCGGTCGGCATTTTGTCCCGCTGCTGAGGACGGAGCAAATTCGGTCTCGTTTTGCTCTCCAGCACGGGCATACGAAATATAATATTGAGCAGCGCTTTGGCGTCAAACGGAATGAACGGCCACAAGTACGGGCGGTTGAACGAGCGCTGGAAGCATAACAGGAGCAAAATGGCCGTTATTCCGACGATAAATCCCGGCACTTTAAAGATGGCGACCGACACAATGAGCACCAGACGGACGATCCGGTTGGCAAGTCCGAGCTCATAGCTCGGCGTGGCGAACATGCCGATCGCCGAAACGGCCATGTACAGAATGACTTCATTAATGAACAGCCCCGATTTGACGGCGATATCGCCGACCAGAATTGCCGACACAAGCGACATCGCGGTCGCCAGCGGCGACGGGGTATGAACGGCAGCCATCCGCATCAGGTCCACGCCGAATTCCGCCAGCAGAAATTGCAGCACGAGCGGAATTTTTCCTTCTTTCGACGGGCCGATAAAGCTCAGATTCGGCGGCAGCAGCTGCGGCTGCAGCACGTACAGGAACCAGAGCGGAAGCAGAAACATGGAGACGAGAATGCCTAAAAACCGCACCCAACGCAGGTAAGTGCCGATAAAAGGCGTTTGCCGGTTTTCTTCAACATGCTGCACCAGGTCGAAGAACGTTGTCGGCAGAATCATAACGCTCGGCGTCGTATCCACAAATACGGCCACATTTCCTTCCAGCAGGTGCGATGCCACCACATCGGGCCGCTCGGAATAGCGGACAAGCGGAAACGGGCTCCAGCCGAGCCTGACGGTCGCTTCCTCCAACTGCTTGTCGGCGAGCGGAAGTCCGTCGATATGGACCGCTTTAATTTTATCGCGGATCGATTCGACCAGCTCCATATCGGCAATGTCGTCGATGTAAGCGATGCAGACATCGGTTTGCGTCCGTTCGCCCACACGCACGACTTCGTAGCGCGCCCGCGGATCGCGCAGCCTTCTGCGAACGAGACTGACATTGACCATGAGCGTCTCGACGAAACCGTCCCGCGATCCGCGCACGACACGTTCGAGCGACGGTTCCTCGGGACCGCGCGCCGGAAAGCTTTTGGCGTCGATAATAAGCGCGCGGTTTTCGCCTTCAATGAACATCGCCGTCGATCCTGCGAGCACGTTCGTCATCATTTTGTTCCAGTCCTCTTCCGGCTCCACCTGAACGGCCGGAACATACAGGTTCATGAACGAATGGAGCGCATCGGAAGTCATATTTTCCCCATGCAAATAGGAAAGACGCTTAAGCACTTCGGTCAATGCGATATCTTTGGCGAGCCCGTTCATCATAAAGAAAGCGGTGCGGGTGTCGCCGAGCGTCATCTCGCGCACGACAACATCGAAGCTTTTCTTGTAGCCGACCTCATCCTTCAAACGGCAAATGACATCCTCCATCCGGGATGGAATGATCGATTGCCGCTGCACAGACTGCTCCGGCTCTTCATTCCCCGTTTCCTCCGAGCCTGAATGTTGGCCCAGCGGATGGGAGGAGCGCACATCCAAAAATATTTCGTCGCCAAGCAGCTCTTCCGTTTCGTTCTCCGTACCCAAGCGAACCATTTCCGCCGCAGCATCCGCTTCATCGACCCGCGTTATTTTTTTCCAATTCGTCATTTCGTTCACCCACCGCATTCATTATCGTCTTAAGCTACCACTGGAACATCAGCCAATCGAACAGCGAGCCGAGCGTCTTGCCCAGAACCATAGCCATCACGAGCGCGGACAAATAATTGGATAACCCCATTCGTTTGGCAAAAATCGGCAGCACGTTCATCACTTCCGTTAACGCCGCCGCCAGCATGCCGATGAACATTCCATTGAATATGCCCGTAAGCGGCAAAATGAGAGGACCGGGTAAAAACATCCGCCAATTGAAAAAATCGGCAAACGTCCAGAACATCGATCCTCCGACGATCGCCGTCTCGAACCATAACGATTTCCGGTACGCATTCGCAAGCTGCGCAAGCCGGGGAATAAGGTCGAACACGATGAGCAGCGCCACCATGCCGCTTCCGACCGCAAGCCCTCCCGCAAATCCGAGCAGCGCCATGAACAGATCAAACGCCGCCTCAACCATCGCCGCGTCCGTCCACTCGTCCCGACATTTTGCGCATTTCGTCGGCGATCACGTAGGCGTTGACATTCTCTTGGTACATAAAGAGCTCCACTTCAAGCGGATTCGGCTCTTCGTTGAACCTTTTTTTGAACAGATGGTTAAAAAAAACGATCATGCCGAAGCCGATTCCGAGCGAATACGGAATTTGAAACCAAAGCGGATGCTCGCTCTTCCGTCCCGTTATCAGCTCCGAGATGCGCTGGTGCACCTCCTTCATACTGACGTCGGTATGAAAATTCATAATAGCCAAACCCGCTCCGAAAAAAAGCAGCAGCCACGACGCAATCAGCACCGCAATGCGCGTTTTGGTCCCCTTGCCTTCCACCGTTACAAGTACCTGCGGGTCGCCGTAAGCCTCCACCTCGAGGCCCGGGTCGGAGTCTTTCAGCGCTTTGACGATCTGCAGCACATCGATGACGACGCGGTTGCCGTCCTCAAGCTTGTGCCTGTAAAGCGGCAGCGCCTTATACCGCTCCTCCTGCCCCGGCTCCGCCAGCAGCCGGGACGCCTGTCCCAGCGTCAGCGTCCCGCCCGGGGGCAGCGAAATTCTTTTTTTCAGCCTTATGTAAAGCCTGGAAGCGTGCTTGCGCATCTCGTTCGGTTCCAATAGTGAAGCCCCCCTTCCTTGTTGTGCCGCTATAACCGCCAGCCTTTGTTAGTATGGGAAATCGATGCAAAGGATACTCATGCTTCCGCCAGTAAAATACGGCAAAAGACCAAACCGCCGCTATTGGGCGATTTGGTCTTTAATGGACTGCAATATTTTTTTCTCCAGCCGCGACACCTGCACCTGCGAAATGCCGAGGCGACCGGCGACCTCCGACTGCGTCTGATCGCGGTAATATCGTAAATAGACGATCAGTCGCTCCCTCTCCGACAGTCCGCCGATCGCCTCACTGAGCGCCAGCTTGTCGAACCACCGCTCCTGCGAATCGTCGGCGATCTGGTCCATCAGCGTGATCGGGTCGCCGTCATTTTCGAACACCGTTTCGTGAATGGAAGTCGGCGGCTTGTTCGCTTCCTGGGCGAACACGACATCCTCCGGCGTCAAACCGAGAAATTCAGCCACCTCGCCGACGGTGGGCAGCCTGCCGAGCGTCTTGGACAGCTCGTCCTTCGCCTTGCGCACCTTGTTCGCCGTCTCCTTAAGAGACCGGCTTACTTTCAGCGTTCCGTCGTCGCGCAAAAACCGTTGGATTTCCCCGATGATCATCGGCACCGCGTAGGTGGAAAACTTGACATCATAGGAAAGATCGAACTTGTCGACCGATTTAAGCAGCCCGATACAGCCGATTTGGAACAAGTCTTCCGGTTCGTAGCCCCGGTTCATAAACCGCTGCACAACCGACCATACAAGACGGATGTTGCACTGGACGAGCGTATCGCGGGCGAGCGTATCGCCGGTTTGGCTCAGCGCGATCAGGCGCTTCACTTCCGCATCCTCAAGATAGGGCTGAGCGGTTTGTTTCAAATCCACATCCATGCGGTCCAACCCCTATACGCCTAGTTGTAAAGCGCTTTTTTTGATTCAATGCGCTTCAGCATGGCAATTTTCGTTCCTTTTCCGGGCTCGCTCGTAACCTCGAAACGGTCCATAAAATTTTCCATTATCGTAAAGCCCATACCCGATCTTTCCAGTTCCGGCTTGGAAGTGTACAGCGGCTGCCTGGCCATCTCCAGATCTTCAATTCCGCGGCCTTCATCCGATATCGTAAGACTGACCGTATCGTTCTCAATGACGCCCTCGATCGTGACCATGCCGGCGCTGTCGTTGTCGTATCCGTGAATGATCGCATTGGTTACCGCCTCCGAAACAACCGTTTTCAGATCGTTCAGCTCATTCATCGTCGGGTCCAGCTGGGACACGAAGGCGGCGACCGCAACGCGGGCGAACGCTTCGTTCTCCGAACGGGCGCTGAAGACCAGCTTCATTACATTGGCAGCTTGCGGAGTGTTCATAGCGCGACCTCCAAACTTGTAAGCGCCAAGCGCTCGTTGTCGTAAATCGGCATGATTTTGAATAAGCCTGACAGCTCAAACAGCCGGTGCACACCGGGACTGACATCGCAGACAACCATTTTGCCGCCTTTATTTTTCAGCAGTTTATACCTTCCCAGAATGACGCCAAGACCTGAGCTGTCCATGAACTCCAGCCCCTTCAAACTGAGAATGACGTGGGAGCTGTCCCCCCTCATGATGGCGTCTTCCATCTGGTAACGGACCTTATCGGCGGTATGATGGTCCAGTTCGCCGTGGAGACGGACGATCAGCACGCTGCGGCGATGCTCCAGTTCAACCCGAAGACTCATTCCTTGTTCAACTCCTCTTCGTTGATAGACAAGGGATTCTCCGCACCGGGCGCCTTCTCCTGCCCCGCGACAAAACTAGAAGCAGGCCGCTAAAGGCCGACAAATTGCGCTAACCTGCGCTCGGGTCCGCCTGTCAGGGCGCTACAGGCAGCAGCGGACGATCATGAGAACAGGCTTCCGCAAGTGCGCTTGAACAGCTTCCACCAGCTTGCTTTTTCAACCGAGACGGGCGCCTCGACCGGAAACTCCTTGATCACCTCGTTGCCCCGGTAGACGACAAGCTTGCCGATCGGCTGCCCGATGCGAACCGGAGCCTTCAGCTTCCCGTCCAGCTTCAGCTCATGACGGATATCTTTGGGTTCGGCGCCTTTTTTCATCAAAATGCTGTAGTTATGCTTCGCGGTAAGCTCAAGCTCGGGAACATGCCCTTTCTCGATCGATACCTTACCCATCGGATCGCCCTCCTTTAATACCGGGTAATTGGTGTATTGGGCGAAGGAGTAATCAAACATGCCCGACACTTCCGCATTGCGCGTCTTTGTATTCGGTTCTCCCATTACGACGGCGATAACTCTCATATTGTCGCGGCGCGCGGTCGCCGACAGGCAAAATTTCGCCTCGCTTGTATATCCCGTTTTCAGCCCGTCGGCACCGCTGTAGAAGCGGACCAGCTTGTTCGTATTGACGAGCCAAAACGGCTTCTTGCTGGATTGGCGCAAATAATCCTGATATTTACCGGTATATTTCGTAATTTCGGAGTGCTTCAGCAGTTCCATCGACATGATGGCGATGTCATGCGCCGAGGAATAATGATCGGCAGCCGGCAGTCCGTTGCAGTTGGCGAATCGGGTATCCTTCAGCCCCAGCTGCTTCGCCTTCGCGTTCATCATATTGACGAACTCCGCTTCCGTCCCCGCGATCTTCTCCGCGAGCGCCACCGACGCATCGTTGCCCGATGCCATGGCGACTCCTTTGAGAATATCGTCGACGCTCATTTCTTCGCCGGGCTCAAGGAAAATCTGGGAGCCGCCCATTGAAGCGGCATATTCGCTGGTGGATATCATATCGGTCAATTTGATCTTGCCGTCGTCCAGCGCTTCCATCGCGAGCAGCATCGTCATAATTTTTGTAATACTGGCGGGAGGCAGCTTATCGTGGCTGTTTTTTTCATAAATGACCGTTCCGCTGTCGGCGTCAATTACAATTGCAGACTTGGCGGACGGAGCGAGATCGGGACCGGCAGCTCCGCCGGAGCCGGGCTGCTTTGCTTGCTGCGGTTCCTCGGCCCATGCCGCTCCCGGCATTAGCAGAGCAAACGCGATCGCACAGATGAACCATTTCTTTTTCGCTTGTCTCAAGTTGATTCCCCTCCTGATATTGTGCGGCGCCGCACCGCCTACCGCAATCATCGTAAAGGCGCCGTAATGACGCCGGATACGCAAAATCGGCGCAGATATAATTCCAGCATTGACCAGAAGAATGAAGATTATTCCAAACCCGATGGGGAAGGTATGTTCAGACTGGTTCTAACGGAATCGGCTATTGAATATTTATTTGTTATAGTGTATATTTATACAATCCTATCAAAAAGGTTGGGTGCCCGATGTTTAAAACAATCGAACGGTGTTCCCTGCATGCCTGGCCGGCACTGCAGACGACCTGCGAAGACGGCTGGCTTTTGCGCTTTGCCGAAGGATATACGAAACGCGCCAACTCAGTCAACGCATTCGATTCCGGTAACGAAGCGGATTTGGCCGCCAAAATTGCAGCTTTCGAAAAACGATACGCCGATGCGGGATTGGATTCCGTGTTTAAAATAACGCCGTTTGTTCCGGAATCGCTCGATACGGAGCTTGCGCGACAAGGATATACCGTTGTGGAGCCGTCGTGCGTTCAATTGCTGGACGGCCTGGATCAAATCGGGGAACCGAAATTGCCGGATGTGAACATGCAGCGGGATTTAAGTCCGGAATGGCTGCGCCTTGTGTCCGCGATGAGCGGCCTGTCCGGGAAACAGGCGGAGGTCATGCAGCGGATGCTGGCGTCCTCCGAGCTGACGACGGGCTACTTTGTTTTGTCGCACCTGTCGGTTCCGGTAGCTTGCGGGATCGGCGTCGTCGAAGGAGAATACGTCGGATTATTCGATATCGTAACCGCCAAGCAATACCGCAACCGGGGTTACGCGGAACAATTGATTCTTCATATCTTGAAGTGGGGCAAATCGTGCGGAGCATCCAAAAGCTATGTGCAGGTTGTGGAGTCTAACGCGCCGGCGATGAGACTGTACGAGAAACTGAAATATAAACAGATCTATCCTTACTGGTACCGGGTTAAAACGATTGCACAGATCGAGGAGGAACAGAAGCCTGCCGCCGCCTGGAAGGAATGGTTAAGCCGATTTCCGTCCATACAAAGCAAAACGGTCTCTTCCTGATTCAGGATGAGACCGTTTTTTCAAAGAAGGTAAACCGCTACTGCGCGGCCGTCCGCTCGGTTCCCGCCGCCGTTACAACCGACAGCACGAGCGGGCGCAGCTTAGGCGGCTCCGGCGTTATGGTAAACGCGCCCAGCAACCGTTCCAGCGCTTGACGCACGGCAGGCTCGCTCTCCGGAGCAGCCGCGTGAACGCGGGCCAGCGCTTCGCCGGCCGCAACGCGATCGCCGACTTTCAAATTCAGCACGATGCCGACCGCATGATCGATCGTATCGTCTTTCGTCGCGCGGCCTGCGCCGAGCATCATTGCCGCAATGCCGAGCTCTTCGGCGTCGATCGCGCCGATATAACCTTCGGCGGGCGATTTCGCCGCAAAAACATACTCCGCCTGCGGCAGCCGCCGCAAATCGTCAACGAAAGCGTCATCGCCGCCCTGCGCGGCGACGAACTGGCGGAACTTCGCAAGTGCCGCGCCGCTTGCAAGCAGCTCCCGGACCAGCTTCTTCGCTTCGTAAATATCCGCCGCCTTGCCGGCGAGCACCGTCATGTGGGCTGCCAGCTCAACGCACAGCTCCGTCAAGTCTTCGGGTCCCTTCCCCTGCAACGTCGCCACCGCCTCCGCCACTTCAAGCGCATTGCCGACCGCAAAGCCGAGCGGCTGGTCCATATCGCTAATGACGGCGGCCGTGTTGCGTCCGACCTCGGTGCCGATTTCGACCATCGCGTGCGCAAGCTCTTCCGACTGCTCCACCGTTTTCATAAATGCTCCGCTTCCGGTCTTTACATCCAGCACGATGGCATCCGCGCCGGCGGCGATCTTCTTGCTCATGACCGAACTGGCGATAAGCGGAATCGATTCCACCGTCGCGGTCACGTCGCGCAGCGCGTACAGCTTCTTGTCGGCAGGAGTCAAGTTGCCGCTCTGTCCAATGACGGCGAGGCCGATCTCGTTTACCTGCCGGAAAAACTGCTCCTGCGTCAGCTCCGTCCGGAAGCCGGCGATCGACTCCAGCTTGTCGATCGTGCCGCCGGTATGCCCGAGGCCCCGCCCGGACATTTTGGCTACCGGAATGCCGGCCGCCGCCACAATAGGACCGAGGATGAGCGTCGTCTTGTCGCCGACACCTCCCGTCGAATGCTTGTCCGCTTTAACGCCCGGTATCTGCGATAAATCGACCGTATCTCCGGATTCCGCGATCGCCAGCGTTAAATTTGCGGTTTCGACCGGTGTCATTCCTTGAAAATAGACGGCCATCGCCCATGCGGACATTTGATAATCCGGAATGTCCCCGCGGCAATACCCGTCAATGATCGTTTGTATTTCCGCAGCGGTCAGCTCGCCGCCGTTTCTCTTCTTGTGGATCAAATCGACCATGCGCATTTGTGCCTACCCCCTAGTTGCCTCTTCCTCGCCGCCTGCACGGGAAGCAAGCTGCTCCGCCTGTACACGGACGATAAGCATGTCCAGCCTTTGGCTGAGATGCAGCACTTTCTGATGCAGCATCGTATTGTGCAGCATCGCTTCATTGACCATTTGGCCGCGCAGCCGTTCAATTTGTAAATGCAGCTTTTTATCCATGGTTTCCTCTCCATATATCTATCTCTTAATGGACATTATACGACGAGGACTTTGTTAAAATTGTCACTTTGAGTCGAGTGAATTATTACAATTTTGTTACAAAAACGAACACTACAGCTGCGGAATAAGAGCATTGACATAGTTGATAAACAGCGTTTTAACACGCTCCGTCGTCTCAATCACTTCCGTATGCGACAACGGTTGATCCAGGATGCCTGCGGCCATGTTCGTAATACAGGAAATGCCGATCACTTCAAGACCGCTGTGGCGGGCCGCTATCACCTCGGGAACGGTCGACATCCCGACGGCATCCGCCCCCATGATGCGCATCATGCGGATTTCCGCAGGCGTCTCGAAAGAAGGGCCGATCACCGCAAGATAGACGCCTTCGCGCAGCGTGAAGCCTTGATCTTCCGCCGTGCTGCGGGCAATGGCGCGAAGCCTTCTGCTGTACGCTTCGGACATGTCCGGGAAACGGACGCCGAGCTCGTTGTCGTTAGGGCCGACTAGCGGGTTGCGACCGGTCAAGTTAATATGATCGGAAATGAGCATCAGATCGCCCGCTTCGTATTCGGTGTTGATGCCGCCCGCCGCATTCGTCACGAGCAGTTTCGCCACGCCGAGCGCTTTCATGACCCGCACCGGAAACGACGTCAGTTCCGGCCCGTAGCCTTCATACATATGGAAGCGGCCGCGCATCAATACGACGGACCGTCCCGCCAATTTGCCGATCATCAGCTCTCCGGCATGGCCTTCCACCGTCGATATCGGGAAATGGGGGATCTCCTCATACGGAATCGTAACGGCGCCTTCTATGTAATCGCCTAACATCCCGAGACCGGAACCCATAATGAGTCCGACCTCAGGCTTGTCCCCCGTGCGGGAAGCAATAAATTGCGCCGCTTCCTGAATGTGTGTCGCATTTAATGGATTCATCGGATTTGCGCTCCTCCAGCTAAGATGATTGTTATTTCAACAGCGGCAGCATGCTCGTTCCGTTGCCTGTACCCGGTACCCCGAAATTATCGGCGATTGTCGCGCCTACATCCGCAAACGTCGTTCGAATGCCGAGCGGTCCCGCTTGTTTCAGCGAAGGGCCCGCAATAAGCAGCGGCACGTATTCGCGCGTATGATCGGTGCCCGTATGAACGGGATCGTTGCCGTGATCCGCCGTCACGATCAGCAGATCGCGCGGCTGCAGCCTCTTCAGCAGATCCGGCAGCGCGCGGTCGAACGCTTCCAGCGCGCGGCCGTATCCTTCCGGATCGCGGCGGTGCCCATACAACGAATCGAAATCGACCAGATTCGTAAAGAGCAGACCGCGGAACGGCGATTCCAAAAGCGAAGCGGTCTTCTCGATGCCGTCTTCGTTGCTGACGGTAGGAGCGGCGGCCGTGATGCCTTCCCCGCTGAAAATATCGTTGATTTTGCCGACGGCGATCACATCGAATCCGGCCTGCTCGAGCGCATTCAGCACCGTCGGCTCGGGCGGCTTGACCGCGTAGTCATGGCGGCCCGATGTTCGCTTGAACGTTCCCGGCTTGCCGGTAAAAGGCCTCGCGATCACGCGTCCGACCGCATACTGCGGATCGAGCGTCAGCTCGCGCGCGATTTCGCACGCCCGGTACAGCTCCTGGGGCGGAATGATGTCTTCGTTTGCGGCGATCTGAAACACGCTGTCGGCGGAGGTATACACGATCCAGGCGCCGGTGCGCAGCTGCTCTTCCCCCAGCTCGTCCATAATTTCCGTGCCGCTTGCCGGCTTGTTGCCGATCACTTTGCGCCCGGTCTGCTGCTCGAACGCTTCGATCAGCTCCGCCGGGAAACCGTCCGGAAAGGTACGGAACGGAACCGTCACTTTCAGGCCGGCCAACTCCCAATGTCCGGTCATCGTGTCTTTGCCGACGGATGCTTCGGCCATTTTGCCGTAATAACCGGCAGCGGTTCCTTTCGGTTCCCAGCCCGGCAGCTCGGCGATCCGGTCGAGTCCGAGCGCCCTCATATTCGGCAGCGAAAGATCCTTCACGCGTTCGATAATATGGCCGATGGTGTGAGCCCCGGCATCGCCGAACTTAGGCGCGTCGGGCATTTCTCCAATTCCTGCACTATCCAGTACAATCAGGGCAATACGGTCAAAACGCAAAGGCTTCACCCTCTCAGCAATTATGTCATGTACATCTGGCATCGGGTGGGCTCTCCCGGCGCTTTTCTTCAGTTTTTGCCGGAGCGGGGATGCGTCCGGTCATACACTTCCTTCACGCGCGGCCGGGCCACGCTCACATAAAGCTGGGTCGTCGCGATGTCCGCGTGCCCCATCATTTCCTGGACCGCGCGCAGGTCGGCCCCGTTCCCGATCAGATGTGCCGCGAAGGAATGGCGCAGCGTATGCGGCGTAATATGTTCGCCATCCCGGATACCGGCTTCGCGCGCATAATTTTTCACCATTTTCCAAAATCCTTGGCGCGACAGCCGCGTTCCGCTATGGTTCAAGAACAGCGCCCGCCTGTCGGCATCGCTCTGCTTGTCCGAACCGGCCGCCAGCAGGCTGTTCCTGCCGCGCTCGATATATGCCGTCACCGCATCGGCGGCAATCTTTCCTACCGGGACGATCCGCTCTTTGGAGCCGGGCGCGGTGCAGCGGATATATCCGAGCGCCAAATCCAGGTGCTCCATATCGAGGGAAACGAGCTCCGTCACCCGGATGCCGGTCGCATACAGCAGCTCCAGCATCGCTTTGTCGCGAAGTCCGGCCGGAGTTTCGGCTCTCGGCGCGTTCATCAGCACCTCCGCTTCCTCCTGGGACAGCACCTTCGGAGGTTTGGGCTCCA
This sequence comes from Paenibacillus beijingensis, assembly GCF_000961095.1. Lineage (NCBI taxonomy): Bacteria > Bacillati > Bacillota > Bacilli > Caryophanales > Paenibacillaceae > Paenibacillus > Paenibacillus beijingensis. The sequence goes on from NZ_CP011058.1 coordinate 5,543,555, forward strand.
GCTTGGGCGATTCCACGTAAACGGACGGATCTTTATCGACGATTCCCTCGCGAATCAAATAACGAAAAAAAGACCGGATCGAGACGGTCCGCCTGGAAAGCGTCGAACCTTTGCGCCCTTTGCTGCGCAGCTGGGCCATATATCGCAGCAAATGATGTTTGTTGACCGCGGCGAGGTCCTCCACTCCCTGTTCCCTGAAAAAAGACAGCAGAGAGGTTAAGTCGCGACGGTAAGCATCAAGCGTGCTTCCGGAAACATTTTTTTCTTCCGCCAAAAAAGAAAGATACGATTGCAGGTTTACGTCCATGAAGGTTCCCTTTCCTTTGCGTAGTCGCGCCCATCCCGCTATAGGTCAGCTTCCATCCATGCTTGTCAATAGTTCTGCGCCGGGCGCACTAATTCCTTCTTATTCCCCGTACCAATAAAACCACCGCAGCCTGTCCGCGATCGAACCGCCCTCCTGAGGCGCGACATGGCGATGGAACACTTTCACCGCGCCGCCTTCAGGCGTCTTGTAAGGGTCCATCGGCGCGATCAGCAGGGCGGCCCAGCGGTATCCTCCAAACGCTAAAAACGTCAGCACAATAAAAACGATCACAAACAGCAGCCGGCGTAACCAAGTTCGCAGCGACACGATCATCGTTCAGCCCTCCTTCTTACAGACAACGTTATGAAAGGAGCGTGAAAAATAGTACGGGCCGTTTTAAATCAATCCGTCCAGCGGCGTGAACGGCATTGCTGCAGCTGCAGCGACCTTTTCGTGCGTAATGCGGCCGGCGCAGGTGCTGACGCCTCTTTGCCCTGGTCAACGGCAACGTCCACAATAACGGACCCCAGCTTCATCGTGCCGCCATCTCTTCCGTTACGAAATGAGGCGCGCGCCCCTTATCGTAACCTTGCAATCAACTCGTTTTGCCCAATCCGACCCGCGTTCAGAGCCATAGACTGTTTCAGATGAACAGGAAGGAGCTACAAGCGATAATGAAGGAACTTGTGCGGACGGTATGCCGATACGCCCGTAAGAAAGCGGGCGCGCATACGGAGCGCCATCTGATCGTGATGAACAGCGCCGAAGGCTACGACCGGTTGCTTAGAGGGCTCCGGGAGGCGGGCATCACTCCTTTGAAAGCGATTCGGGGGAGCAGAATGATCTGTTGTTACTTGGATCGCAGAAGTAATTTAAAATCTCTGCGGAAACATTCGCATATCAAATCGCTCGAAAAAGATGTCCGGGTGCGGGCACTTGCCTTGAACACCGCAACCGCTGTCAAGATTACCGATCCCCGCAGGGCTTCCGCCCGGCAGTCGCTTGCTTTTAACCCGCGCATAACATGGAATATCAGCCGGGTTCAGGCGCCGGCCGCCTGGTTGCGCACCCGCGGAAGCGGCATCCGCCTGGCGATTATCGACACGGGAATCGCTGCTCATCCCGATCTGCACGTAAGGGGCGGCACGAATACGATCGGCGGCAGGTCGTTCCGCGACGACAACGGTCACGGCACTCATGTTGCGGGAATAGCGGCGGGGCTTGGCCGCACCGGGATGCCGGCCGGCGTCGCTCCCCGCGCTTCGCTGTATGCGGTGAAGGCGCTGAATCGCAACGGTTTCGGTAATATTAGCGACATTGTGGAAGGAATTGACTGGTGCATCCGCAACCGGATGGACGTCATTAATATGAGCTTCGGTCTTCAAGGCGAGCTTCAAGGAACGGCCCTTCATGACAGCATTATCCGGGCCAAACGGAGAGGCATCGTTCTCGTAGCCCCAGCCGGAAACAACGGACCAAACAACCGGATAATCGACTTGCCGGCGCGATATCCCGAAACGATCGCTGTCGCTTCTTCCTCCATTGAAGACCGGATCGACGGCTTCAGCAGCCGCGGAGCCGGAATCGATCTTTCCGCTCCCGGCCGCAATATCGTTTCCACCTGGCTTGGTCGCGGCTACGCAATCAGCTCCGGAACGAGTATGGCCTCCCCCCATGTCGCGGGCGGGGCGGCTTTATTGCGGGCCAAATATCCGCAGCTGCTGCCGGACGGCGTCCGTCTTATGCTGCGCAGCCGGGCGCGCAAGCTCCCCGGTTTCTCAGCCCGCGCCCAGGGAGCGGGACTGCTGCAGCTCGCATCGATCGCAGAAAGCCGCGCAAACGACCGCAGCAAGTAGCCGCTAAATAAGAAAGCTCCTGCAAAGGTAGGTTTGAGCTTACTGATCAAACATACGGATGCCGGAGCTGTTATTCGGTTGATTTGGCGTTATCGTTCTTTTCCCGGCATCGTTTGCAAATGCCTTGAAAGTCGAGACGGTGGTCGAGAACCGTAAAACCGAACTCCCGTTCAAGACGTTCTTCAAGCGGTCCGAGCCAGTCTTCCTTAATTTCATCCATTGTGCCGCATTGTACGCAAATTAAATGATGATGATGATGTTTGCTGCTGTCCGTACGCAAATCGTAACGGGCGACGCCGTCGCCGAAGTTAAGCTTCTCTACGACGTGCAGCTCGCTTAAGAGCTCCAGCGTCCGGTATACGGTAGCCAGTCCGATTTCGGGGGCTTTATCCTTAACCAGCATAAATACGTCCTCGGCACTGAGATGATCCTCTTCATTTTCAAGCAGTACCCTTACGGTGGCTTCTCGCTGCGGGGTTAACTTATAGCCCTGCGACTGGAGTTGTTGTTTGATTTTATCAATCCGGGCTTCCAATGACTTCCCCCCTCGCACGTATGTCCGGCGCGGGACGCCGGAACATATGCTTTCATTATAGGGGCTAACCGCAAATAATGTCAAACCTGTTTAGCCGGCAGCGGCGGGGGAAACGAGCGGCGCCGCCCACTGCATAAGCGACGGCGACAAGTACGCGTCCACAAAGGCCGCTCCTACCAAAGCGAGGAACATGACGGCCATTGTCGTGACGAACGAGACGGCCGGCCGCAGCAGCGGGCCTTGTCGTCCGATCAGACGGCTGCGGATTACGACGAGCGAGAAGGACAGCGCCGCGACGCTCGCAACCATCAGCGCGGGTACCGCCAGCAGATTGGGCGGCGCGACCGAGACGAGCGAGAACAGCAGACCTTTCCACGCATGCTGGCTTATTAAAGTGCCGATCGTAAAGCCGACCAGCACCCCTTTTAAAAAATCGAGCGCCAGCACAAACGGCATCCCCACGACCGTCAAGCCAAGCACCCAAATGAGCAGCAGCCATTTGGCGTGAAACCATAAGCTGCTCCAGAACGATTGCGCTTCATTCGGGAAGATACCGGCTGAAATGTACTGGATAAAGCTTGACAGTTCATCTCCCAGATTTTGCTGCTGTTCGAGCGTGAGCGCCCCTACCATCAGCGTGCCGAACACAACTCCCACTGCAAATAATATAATGACGAACAGATACAATGTCAGCTGATGTTTCATTTGCGGCAGCAGCTGCGGGCTCATGTTTGGTCGTCTCCCTTCATTCCGTTCGATACAGCATTGTATGTCCCGAAGGGAGCTTCTATGAGAGGGAGGATGTGAAAAAGGAGCGCTGGGATGGCAGGTTTGATCTTCCGATCGCTGTAGCATGGTGAGCAGGCCGCTGCGCGGCTGACTTGTGATTCCGATCGCTGTTGTAGACGGATCGTTTTCATTTGTAATTTTTATCAAGGTAACGATCCGTCTACAAAGGCGAACGCTGGCGCTTCTCCATTCACAAGTCAGCCTCTCCGCTCGTTCTCACCATACGTTTCAAGTACCAGGGACAATGGCGATCGCTTCGCTTCTCCAGATTCAAACCTGCCCTCTGCGCTTTCCTTTTTCACTTGGGAAGGGCAGGAAAGGCTGCGCGGTAGCCGTGCTTGCCGAGTAAAACAAGTGAAAACAAATCCATTTTATTGAATCTCGTGCCCGTTGCGTTACAGACTTTGTGTTCCGACCACTGCACAGGCGAATGAAGCTCTTTTTGTTAAACGATGCGCCCCGTTAATTGATACAGCTCCCAGACATAGAGCGCCATTACCGTCTTGGCGTCGCTGATCAGCCCGTCCGCCATATAGCGCTTCGCCTGCTCCAGCGTAATGGCTTCAACCTGCAGCTCTTCGTCCTCGTCGGGATTCATCGTGCCTTGCTCGAGCGCATCGGTAAAGTAAAGATGAAGAATTTCGTCGGCGAATCCCGGCGATGTATAAAAGGAGCTGACATGGCGCAGTTCCTTTGCGCGGTAGCCGGTCTCCTCCTCCAGCTCGCGCTCCGCCGCAACCGCTGGATCTTCACCCGCATCAAGCTTGCCGGCGGGAATTTCGATCTGGTATTTCTCCATCGCCTTGCGGTACTGGCCGACGACGAGCAGCTTGCCGTCCAGCAGTGCCATAACGGCGGATGCGCCGGGGTGACGCACGATTTCGCGGGTTGCGGTTCTGCCGCCGGACACCTCAACCGTGTCCACCTGCAGCGAGATCACTTTACCTTGAAAAATATGTTCCGTTGACAGCGTAGCTTCAGGTTTTTTACCGTTTATGCCGTGTTCCGTCGTCATCGTCAAAATTCCTCCTGTCGGTTATGAGAAAATTGGATAATCATGACCATCATAACTTGTCCGTCTTCCGCATACGCTGAATCAAATATCGAAACAGGATGTGGCGACGATGAAAAAATATATTGGTTCCAAAGAAATCCGCCTTGTCGGCAAAGCGTGGGAAATCCGTCATTCGTTGCGCCAGCTGGACAAGCGGGATGCGGCGGCAAGCGTACAGCAGCGGCGCTCTCTGGCTTCTTATTTGGCACACGCTTCCTCCAAAGCGTAAGTCACGTGCTGATGAGCGGCAAAGATTAGCAGAAAAAAAATCAGTCCGTCAACTGCAACGGACTGATGAAAGCGGCGGTTAGGCGGTTACTCCGCCGCTGTCTGCCGGATGATTTGTACGACCAGTTCCGCCGTTTTCGCCAGATCGTCCGCCTTGATCTGCTCTTTGGTCGTATGAATATGTTCGTAGCCGACGGCCAGATTGACGGTCGGAACGCCTAAGCCGTTAAAAATGTTCGCGTCGCTTCCTCCGCCGGAATGAAACGTCCGGGGCGTCAGCCCTACTGCTGCGATCGCCGTTTTGGCTACTTCAACGACCGGATCGGACTCACCGTGCGTATAAGCAGGATAGACCAGGCTGCTTTTCAGCTCCGCGCGGGCTCCGTTCTCCTCGGCTGCCGACTCCAGCGCCTGACGCATCGCTTCGATCTGCTTTTCCAGCTTGCTTGCGGAAATGCTGCGCGCCTCGGCGGTCAAAAGCACATAGTCGCACACAATATTCGTTGCGCCGCCGCCTTCGAAACGGCCGATGTTGGCCGTCGTTTCCTTGTCGATGCGGCCCAAAGGCATGCGCGCGATCGCTTTGGAAGCGACCTGAATCGCGCTGATGCCGTCCTCCGGGTTGACGCCGGCATGGGCCGAACGGCCGTAAATGTGCATCGTAATTTTCGCCTGGGACGGTGCCGCAACGGCGATATCGCCGACTTTGCCGTTGGAATCGAGCGCGTAGCCGTACGCAGCTTGCAGCTTGTCCGCGTCCAGCGCCCTTGCTCCGACGAGTCCGCTTTCCTCGCCCACCGTAATGACGAACTGTACCGTTCCGTGCGGGATCTCCTGTTCTTTCAACACCCGGATCGCTTCCAGCATCGCCGTTAAGCCGGCCTTGTCGTCGCTGCCGAGAATCGTCGTACCGTCGCTGCGGATATAACCGTCTTCGTCGAGGCGGGGCTGAATTCCTTTGCCCGGCGTTACGGTGTCCATGTGCGAAGTGAAAAAGATAACCGGCGCCTGAACGCCTTCCGTCGCGGGCAGCGTCGCAAAAAGATTGTTCGCCCCATGCCCGGTCTTCGCCGCCGCATCGTCCTCCTCCAGCGATAATCCCAGCTCTGCGAATTTGGTTTTCAGAACGCGGCTCATTTCCGCTTCGTGCCCGGTTTCGCTGTCCACCCTCACCAATTCCATGAATTCTCCGATCAACCGTTCCTGTTTGACCATATCGGCTTTCCTCCGCTCCCCGAAATCGTTAAAATAGAATGTGAACCTTGATTCAACTGTTAAGACAAGCATGCCAATAAGACAGAAAGGAGTTTCAATATGCCTAACCGTTTGATGAGAATCGTCGTCTACGTGCTGCTGATCGCACTGCTGATTACGACCGTGCTGTCCGGGATCGGCTGGATGTTTTCCTAGCCCGGGTCCCCGGATTTGACCGGCCACGCGGCCGCATCCGGCCGTCGGAATCCAAAGATGCGGCAGAAGTGCGGCAGCAGCTCGTGCGCCGCCTGTTCGACCTCCATATGAATGCCCGTCAAATCGGCAAATGAGGTCACGCCGTACTGTTGAATGCCGCAGGGCACGATTCCGGCGAACCCTTCTGCGGCGATTCCGGCTTTAATATTAAGCGCAAATCCGTGGCTTGTTACAAATCCGCGGCGCGTGCGCGCTTTATTGAATTTGACGCCGATGGCCGCAATTTTTTCATCCCCGACCCAAACGCCCGTAAACTCGCTTTTCCGGCCTCCGGTAATGCCGTAGCCTGCAAGCCAGTCGATAATGGACTGCTCCAGCTTGCGCAAGTACCCGTGCAGATCAAGACCGACCGCATCCAAATACAATAGCGGATAACCGACCAACTGACCGGGACCGTGGTATGTAATGTCTCCGCCGCGGTCGATTTCAAAAACGGATATCCCCCGCTTGTCCAGCTCTTCCTTCCCGAGCAGCAGATGCTCCGGATGTCGGTCCGATCCCAGCGTATAAGTGGGAGGATGCTGAAGAAGGAGCAGCGTTTCCGCCCGCTCCTCCCGGTCAATTTCTTTTACATATCGCTTCTGCAAATCCCAGGCCTCTTCATAGCCGATCATCGGAATATATTCAACGTCCAGGGCGCCCGTTTGGAATTGATCCGTTGTCACCGTTAATCGCCTCCCGCTAGTAAAGCTTGGTTTCGATAGTGAAGCTTTCGAGATTTTCCTTTACCCGCTGCAAAAATCTTCCGCAAATGACGCCGTCCAAAATACGGTGGTCGAGCGATAGGCAAATGTTGGCCATGGAACGGACCGCGATCATATCGTTAATGACAACCGGTTTTTTGACGATCGATTCAAAGGTCAAAATTGCCGCCTGCGGATAATTGATGATTGGATACGAAAGAATCGATCCGAACGAACCGGTGTTGTTCACCGTAAAGGTGCCGCCCTGCATATCCGACAGCGTAAGCTTGCCTTCCCGCGTTTTGCGGGCCAGCTCTTCGATCTCGCGGGCGAGACCGGCCACGTTTTTGTGATCGGCATTGCGGATGACCGGCGTCAATACGGAATCTTCGGTGCCGACCGCAAGCGATACGTTAATATCACGCTTGACGATAATTTTATCGACGGCCCACACGGAGTTCATAATCGGAAAATCTTTGATCGCGCTGACGACTGCCTTCAGCAGAAACGCCAAATAAGTCAAGTTGACGCCTTCACGCTGGCGGAACTCGTCTTTTAGCTTGTTGCGCAGCACGACAAGGTTCGTCACGTCGACCTCGATCATCGTCCACGCATGCGGAATCTCCGTTACGCTTTGGCGCATATTGCGCGCAATGGCGTTGCGGATCGGCGTAACGTCGATAAAATATTCGCCCCGTCCCGGAAACTCGTGCCCTTCCACTTCAATCGAAGGAATGCGCGGCGTCTCCGTTAAATGCAGTCCCGTTGAACGGACAGGCACACGGGAATCATACAGCTCGTCCTGAGCCTGTGCGGCAGGTTGCTGTCGAGGCGCTGCTGCTGCCGGCTGCTGGGCGGGCGTTGTTGCCGTCGCCGGCCGCTGCGCGGGTGCCGCAGCCTTGGAAGGCCGGCCGGATGCCAAGTAGGCCAGCACGTCTTTGCGGGTAATGCGTCCGCCCATCCCGGTTCCGCTTACTTCGCTCAAGTCGATGCCGTGCTCGGCCGCGAGCTGATTCACAGCGGGCGAATAGCGGCCTGCACTGCCTCGGGATTGGACGGCACCGGCAGCGGCCGAGACCGGACTAGGGCGAGCGGCGGAAACGCTCGGCTCCGTTCCGGCGGTAGCGGCATCTGCGGAGCCGTCCTCCCCGTTCTCCTGCTCAACCTCCACGATACAGATCGCCGTGCCGACATCGACCGTTTCCCCGCCGGCAACTAATATTTTAACCAGTTTGCCTTCGATCGTGGACGGTATTTCAGCGGTAACTTTATCGGTAATAATTTCGCAGATCGGTTCGTACATGCCGATCGTATCGCCCGGCTGCTTGAGCCATTTGTCGATCGTTGCCGAGACGACCGACTCCGCAAGCTGCGGCATTACAATTTCGGTTACGGCAGTTGATTTCATGGTGACCTCCTCAAGTTTTTGCGAAAGCAAAAACACTTCGAAAGCGTTTAATACAGCGCCAGCTGACGCATCGCTTCCTTCACTTTATCCTTGTTCAGCATAAAAAACTTCTCGCCGACCGGATTAAACGGCATTGCCGGCACATCGGGTCCGCACAGACGGGCGATTGGGGCATCCAGCTCATACAGCAGCTCCTCGGCAATAATAGCCGCCACTTCCGCTCCGATGCCGCCGGTCTTGTTGTCTTCGTGGATAATAAGCACTTTGCCTGTGCGGCTGACCGCTTCCAAAATGCTTTCTTTGTCCAGCGGCTGCAGCGTGCGCAGATCGAGAATATGGGCGCTGATCCCTTCCTGAGCGAGCTCCTCGGCGGCCTGCATTGCAAAGTGCAGCGGCAGGCTGTAGCTGATGACCGTGATGTCGTCCCCTTCGCGCAGCACGTTCGCTTTGCCGATCGGAACGACATAATCGTCTTCCGGCACCTCGCCGTTAATAAGCCGGTAACACTTTTTATTTTCAAAGAAAAGGACGGGGTCCGGATCGCGGACGGCCGCTTTCAGCAGTCCTTTCGCATCGTAAGGTGAGAAAGGTGCGACGATTTTCAAGCCGGGCGTGCCGAAAAAGACCGATTCCGGGCACTGCGAATGATATAGACCGCCGAACACACCGCCGCCGATCGGCGCACGGACGACAAGCGGGCAGCTCCAGTCGTTATTGGAACGATAGCGGATTTTTGCCGCTTCGCTTATGATCTGGTTGGTCGCGGGAAACATAAAATCGGAATACTGCATTTCCGCAATCGGCTTCATGCCGTACATCGCCGCGCCAATTGCAACGCCGGCGATCGCCGATTCCGCCAGCGGCGTGTCAAGCGCCCGGTATTCGCCGAACTGCTCAAACAAGCCTTTCGTCGTCGTAAACACGCCGCCTTTGCGCCCAACATCTTCGCCGAGCACGAACACGTCGTCATCGCGCTCCATTTCTTCTTTCATCGCAAGTCGGATTGCGTCAATATAATCCATAACCGGCATCGTTACTTGCCTCCTTGTCCGGCATCGTCCGCATACACATGCCATAACGTGCTTTCGGCAGGCGCGAAAGGCGCTTTGTCGGCATACGAGGTCGCCTCGTCAAGCAATTCGCGCAGCTTCTTCTGCAGCACCTCATCCCGCGCCTCGTCCCAAAGGCCGCACTCGATCAAATACGCTTTGAACCGGATAACGCCGTCCTTCGCGCGGTTCTCTTCCACTTCTTCCTTGGTACGGTACGCAAGGTCGTTGTCCGAAGTGGAGTGCGGCGACAAGCGGTACATGAACGCTTCGACCAGCGTCGGCCCTTCTCCGGCCACCGCCCGCTCGCGCGCTTCCTTAACGACGCGGTATACTTCAAGCGGATCGTTGCCGTCGACGCGAATGCCCGGGAACCCGTAGCCGAGCGCCCGGTCGCTCACTTTGCCGCCGATCTGCTTATGCATCGGTACCGAGATGGCATACTGATTGTTTTCGCACATCAGAATAACCGGCAGCTTGTGCACCCCGGCAAAGTTGCAGCCTTCATGAAAATCGCCTTGGTTGCTGGAGCCTTCGCCGAACGTCACGAAGGAGACAAAATCTTTTTTCTTCATTTTGGCGGCCAGCGCAAAACCGACCGCATGGGGCACCTGGGTCGTAACCGGGCTGGACCCCGTTACGATCCGCAGCTTTTTGTGGCCGAAGTGGCCCGGCATTTGCCGGCCGCCGCTGTTCGGATCTTCCGCTTTGGCAAAGACGGAAAGCATCAGCTCTTTGAGCGTCATTCCAGCCGTCAGTACAACCCCGTAGTCGCGGTAATATGGCAAAAAATAGTCTTTTTCTTTATTGAGTGCGAAAGCGGCTGCGACTTGAGCCGCTTCCTGTCCGACTCCCGACACGTGGAAATTAATTTTGCCGGCCCGCTGCAGGAGCAGCACCCGCTCATCGAATTTGCGCGCCGTCAGCATCATTTCATACATGGCGACGACCGCTTCGTCACTGAGTCCGACTTCCGAATGACGGAAGCCGAATGAATTTTGGCTCATGAGGAAATCCTCCTTCAACCACCTGTTAATACCAGGTACTAATACTTGGCTACACTCATTATAACGCTTTCCGGATAAAAAGAAAACAGCACCTTAAAACGCCAGCGCCTTGCCGTCGACAGCCAGCATCGCTTCCCCCAGCGCTTCCGACAACGTCGGATGCGGGTGGATCGTTGCGCCCACTTCCCAAGGGGTCGCATCCAGCACCTGCGCCAGCGCCGCCTCCGAAATCAGCTCGGTCGCATGCGCCCCAATCATATGCACGCCGAGAATGTCGCCTGTCTTCTTGTCGGCGACCACTTTGACGAACCCTTCCGGCTCACCGAGCACGACCGCTTTGCCGATGGCCGCGAACGGAATTTTAGCCGTTTTCGGTTCGAAGCCGCTCGTTTTCGCCTGCTCATCCGTGTAACCGACCGAAGCGATTTCCGGACGGCTGTAGACGCATCTAGGAATGTAGCGCGAGGATGCCGGCGCCGGATTTCTTCCGCAAAGGTGCTCCACCGCAATGATGCCTTCGTGCGCGGCGGCATGCGCAAGCTGCATGCCCCCCGTAACATCTCCGATCGCGTATATATGCGGTTCTCCCGTTTGCTGCGAAGCGTTAACGGCTACAAAGCCGTCCTGAACCCGGATGTCCGTATTTTCAAATCCGAGCTCCTCGACATTGGCCTGACGGCCAACCGATACGAGCATTTTACTTGCGGACAGGACGACATTCCCTTCGCTCGTTTCCGCTTTGATCGAAGCTTCTCCGTTGCCCTTCGTTACGCTGTTAACATCCAAACGAACACCGGTCAAAATGCGCACGCCGCGGCGTTTCAGCGCACGCGTCAGCTCGGCGGACACTTCGCCGTCTTCACCGGGCAGCAGTCTCGCCGCCGCTTCGACCAGCGTCACCTCGACTCCGAAGTCGCGGAGCATGGACGCCCACTCCACGCCAATTACCCCGCCGCCAATAATAAGGATCGAATCCGGGAGAGTTTCCATTCGCAGCGCATCATCGCTGGTCATGATCAGTTCGCCGTCCGCTTCCAGCCCTTGGAGCAACCGCGGTCTGGAACCGGTAGCGATGATCAGATTTGTGTTCACGACCGTTTCCATCTCGCCGTCCGGAAGCTCTACGGCGACGGATCCGCTTTTGGGCGAGAAAATGGACGGACCGATAATCCGCCCTTTGCCGTTAATGACTTGAATGCCGTGTTTGCGCATCAAATGCTGAAGTCCGCGGTACAGTTGCTCCACCTTTTCGGTTTTCTGCTGCTGCACGGTGCCGAATTGAAGCGAAACCGCGCTTTTATCCACTTGAATTCCATATTTGTCCGCATGAAGCAGCGTCGAATAAACTTCGGCACTCCGCAGAAGCGCTTTGCTTGGAATGCAGCCTTTATGTAAGCATGTTCCGCCGAGCTTGTCCATCTCGATGATGGCGACGCTTTTCCCCATCTGTGCGGCTTTGATCGCCGCCGTATATCCGCCTGGGCCGCCTCCGAGAACGGCGACATCCACTTGAATTGCCATTTTGTTTTCCCTCCGTCAGTTGCTGCAAGCCGGTCTTGCCAGACTGTTATGATAGGATAATGTACATTGCTCTATTGTACCTTTTTTTGCGGGAGAAAACACGTCCGGCGAATAATGCGGTTTCACGCGGGGAAGCGATGGACAGATATAGTTGAAAACGGTATGATGAAAAATAATGCCTGATCCGTCACTGAAGGAGAGAGACGCAGATGAAGCTGGTCATTTCGCGTTTTATTGCAGTTCTTGTTCTTGTGATTCCGGGAATAGTGGCTTGTATCGGTTTTCTAAAAATGAAAGACTCCACCTTTTCTTACTTTGCCCAATTTGGCGACGATCGGATCGTGCCGGAATTTAACTGGTTCATGTTTATTGCCGGCTTTGTCATGTTTGCGGCAGGCATCGGCTTTATCGGCGGATGGATTTTTTTCCGGGACCGGAAGCATAATTACGTCGCAGCCAAGTTTAACAAAAAGCGCTCCGGCTCCAACGTATAACCGCCAAGGCAGCCGCACAGGCAATACCGCTCCCCAACTTGTACAATATAACAGACTACGAGGAAAAGAGTTGCTTGTCATGTCTTTTATTTGCATCCAACATTCTACCCGATAAGTATTTTTTCTTCGGGATATTTGAAATTAGCTTGCGATTGTTTTTTGGTCAATGCAAACGCCAGCGTTAACGGACCCAACCGGCCTACAAACATTAAAAGAATAATAATCAATTTCCCGAATGAACTTAATTCCGGGGTTGCGCCCAAACTTAATCCGACCGTTCCGAATGCCGAAACCGCTTCGAATGCCAGGTTCATCAGTGAAATATCCTTCTCTGTTAACTCCAGCAAAAATACCGCACTGAATATGATAATAACTCCAATCATCGAAATCGAAAGGGCACGAAAAACCAGTTCATTGGATATTCTTCTTTTGAACACGTTTATGCCGTCTTTCCGTGTGATAAAAGCCCAGACAACAAGAAGAAGGAGCAGGAATGTCGTTATTTTTATTCCTCCGGCAGTACCCCCGGTCGCCCCTCCGATAAACATCAATGCCATCGTAAGAAGAATCGAATCATTTTTCAACTGGGTTAAATCCAGCGTATTAAATCCTGCCGTTCTCGGCGTTGTCGCATGAAAAAACGAAGCCAATATTTGATCTCCAATCGACAATTGACCTAACGTATCGGGATTCCGGCTTTCAATTCCAAAAATCAAAATCGTGGCAACGATATTGATTATTAGTGTGGAAATTAACGCTAATTTGGTATGAAGCGACCATTTGCGGAAATTAAATTTTTTATGGGTCACATCCATAATTACCGTAAATCCAATACCGCCTAAAATGAATAATGAAGCAATAATTAAATTAATTGCAGGATTGCCGACCCATTTGCTTAAATTATCGAATTCCAATCCAAATCCGGCGTTGTTAAATGCGGATATTGAATGGAATAACCCATAATAAAGCGCTTTTGGCCAACCCATTTCATTTGACCAAGCAACGGCTAATAAAAGCGCCCCTGCCCCTTCGATAAAAAAGGTTGCGGTAAGGATGATTTTAACCAATTTGACTAAGCCGGATAATGAAAATTGGTTCGTTGCGCTTTGAATCAGCAATCGTTCCGATAATCCGATTTTTTTGCCTAATAGAAGGGCGATTAAAATTCCGAATGTCATAAACCCTAGACCGCCGATGGTAATCAGAACCATAAGCACAACCTGTCCAAAAACCGTAAACGTTGTACCCGTATCAACAACGACCAATCCGGTAACACATACAGCGGATGTTGCTTCAAATAAAGCATCCATAAATGCAAGTCGATGCTCGGGATGCGTAGAGATCGGTAACATTAAAAGGAAGGTGCCAAACATAATCGTGATGACAAAGCCGATTGCCAACGTTTGCGGAGGACTCAGCTTTAAATGGTTCCATTTTTTATATTTTTGTACGCCTAACATGCTTCACCTGATTTCTGTTTCATAAATTTATATTCCGACTATGCGCGAACGGGTGTTCCTTTGCTGATTTTATTTTCAAATTCTTCGATTTGTTCATTTAAACCAATCACAACAATGATATCTTTTTCTTCAAGAATAATATCGGCTGAGGGAGCAATAACGATTCCTTTTTTCTTGTTTACCGCCACGACGCTTAACCCGAATTTTGCCCTTAAATTTAATTCCATCAGCGATTGTCCAGACAATCGAGCTGGAATGCCTATTTCAGCTATGGAATAATCTTTGGACAGTTCTATATAATCGAGTATGTTTGGTGAAATCAATTGATGCGCGACTTTGGCCCCCATATCTCTTTCCGGAAAAATCACTTTCTCGATCCCGATCCGTTCCAGAACTTTGCCATGTAAGGTGGATAAAGCTTTAGCAACGATCATCTTAACCCCGAGATCCTTTAACAAAATGGCTGTCATAATACTGGCTTGAATATCATCCCCGATTGCAACTACCGCACAATCAAAATTGCGAATCCCGAGTGAACGGAAAACATCTTCCTCAGTCGAATCGGCTACAACACAATGGGTCAATTTAGTGGCCATATCGGCAACGATTTCTTCATCCTTGTCTATTCCCAATACCTCATAACCGCTTTCCGTCAGCGTCAGAGCTAAACTTGAACCGAATCTTCCTAAACCGATAACAGCAAATTGTTGTTTCATAATAATTTCTCCTCGTTCCCTTAATTGGTCATAACGGAGGGTAATTTTGTACAATTTCCATCGATATTAATAATTCCTAAATTTTAAGTCGACTATCCAGACCACTGTCAAAAATCTGTCCGTTACTTTAAACGTTAAAATTGACAATAAAAAACCACAGAGGTAAGATACCCTGTGGTCGGATAGCGAACTCAATGTTTCACGCTCCTCCCTCAATCCACGCTTACGAGGTTAGCTGCCGGATTCGGGCGGCTCACTCGAAGCGCTTGATAGAAAACTGACTGGAAGAACAATACAGCATGAAGTTATCAAGCTGAAATTCAATATCGGTCATAAAAATACCACTCCCTTATTGTTTTTGAAACCCAATAAAGAAGCGGTATTAGTTGGCTTATTATTCAGAAGTTTATCGGTATAGATTCCGCAAGTTAGGATATTAGTCGTCAAAATTGTTCTGGTTGTAAACGAATTCCAAATCCGCGCTATCCCTTGTTATACCGTTACTCTTCCCTCTTTCACGATACCTTATGCTCGATCCGCAGCTTGTCGGCGACCATCGCGATGAACTCGCTATTCGTAGGCTTCGATTTGCTGATGTTGATCGTGTAGCCGAACAGGTGGCTGATGCTGTCGATGTTGCCGCGCGTCCAGGCGACTTCGATCGCGTGGCGGATCGCACGTTCGACGCGGGACGGCGTCGTTTTGAATTTTTCGGCGATCGCGGGATAAAGCGTTTTGGTAATGGCTCCCAAAATTTCGATGTTGTTATAAACCATCGTGATCGCTTCGCGCAAATATTGGTATCCTTTAATATGCGCCGGAACACCGATTTCATGAATAATGCTCGTAATGTTTGCGTCCAAATTTTTTCCCTTTTGAATCGGCACGACGTTGGACTTCGAATTATTTGTCGTTGTGACGTTATAAGAAGATGCGGACGAGACGACCGTTTGGTTGCCGATCAACTGCCGGATCCGGTTGGCAAGAACTTCCATATCGAACGGCTTCAAAATATAATACGAAGCCCCGAGCTGTACCGCTTTTTGCGTAATGTTTTCTTGACCGAAAGCCGTAAGCATAATGATTTTTGGCATGGGCGAAATGTTCATTTCACGCAGCCGTTCCAAAACACCGAGTCCATCGAGATGAGGCATAATAATATCTAAAATAAGAATATCCGGAGGGCGGTTTGCTTCATTCAGTTGACGCAGCACTTCCTCGCCGTTATAGGCAATGCCGGCCACTTCCATATCCGCTTGGTCCGAGATATATTCGGATAATAAATTCGTGAACTCGCGGTTATCATCCGCCAAAAGAACTTCTATTTTTTGCAAGATCATATCCTCCTCAATCTATTTTTATGTGGAGTGTCAGCCTTTTTCTTCCTGCTAGAAAACAAATTCGACACCCCGGTTGAAATTCCTCCTGTCGAAAATTCTTTTTCTTTATTTATTTTGAGCAATCCTTTATAATAAAGAATTTATTACATTGTCCGTTCTTTTTCGTTTAATTTCGACATCCTGCAATAACGTTTAAAAAAAATCTTAAGGCGTTAAGCCGCCTTAAGATTTTGGGAAGCCGAATGTCTGCCGGATTTAAGGAGCACGCCCGCGTCTTGCAGCATCCATTCGATAAAGCATCCGTATCCTGAAGAAGGGTCGTTCACAAAGACGTGAGTTACGGCTCCGATCAGCTTGCCGTTTTGAATAACCGGACTGCCGGACATTCCTTGAACGATGCCGCCCGTCAGTTTCAGCAGCTTAGGATCGGTTACTTTAATGACCATTCCTTTTGTTGCCGGGTTCGTCTGTTTGCTTACATGCGATATTTCAATTTTAAACCGTTCCACCTTCTGGCCGTTCAAAACGGTAAGAATTTCGGCAGGCCCTTCCTTTACTTCTTCGGCAAACGCTACCGGCACCGATCGGTTGTCGTAGCTGTGATCGGGCAGTTCTTTCATTTTGCCGAAGATGCCAAACGATGTGTTATGCTCGATATTGCCTAAAATTTTGTTTTCATTGACAAAGTGGGCCCTTTTCTCTCCCGGTTCACCGCTTTGGCTTTTATTGATGGAGGTGACGTTCGATTGCAATATTTGCCCGTCCCCTACCTCGATCGGAGTACCGGTATCCAAATCGGTAATGATATGTCCCAGCGCCCCATAGACCCCCTGATCCGGAGCGTAAAACGTGAGCGTTCCTACGCCGGCGGCCGAATCGCGAATATACAGCCCGAGACGCCAAGATTTATCCTCCGCATCGAATACCGGCTGCAGCTCGGTTTCGATCAGCTTTCCGGAACGCTTAATGAGCAAATGAAGCGGTTTGTTTGCGGCGCCCGCCTTTTCGGCGAATGAGGCAACCTTTTGAACTTCACGTACAGGCGTTCCATTAATTTTTACGATAAGATCGCCAAGCTTGATTCCTGCCTTCTCTCCCGGTGAAACTTTACGAACCATTTTATCATTCACTTGATGGTGGCCGACGACAAGCACCCCGGCAGACTTTACTTTCACGCCGATCGTTTGCCCGCCGGGAATAACGCGAAGATCGGGAACGACATTGACTTTAACCGTTTTAAAAGGAATTTTGCCGAATAATTTCAACCTTAAAGTCGTTTCTCCGCTGCTGTTCGATTGAATCGATATCGGTTTGTTCAGATCGACAGGCAGCGAGCCCAGACTTGAACCGTTGACATGCACGATGCGCGGGTCGACGGTCATAACTGCATGAACGGGCATACCATAGTCCAACCGCTTCATTTGCCCAGAAAACAACCGAACTTCATTCGGGAATGCGGCGAAATGCTGAAACGGGGCGGAGCTTCCGATCATGCAAACGACGAATACGAGAACTAATCCAAACCATCGCTTCCGCTGTTTGGCGCTCAATGATTTCACGCTCCCTGTAGTTCCATCGCTTGACGAGAAAGGTTTTCGCCATTTGCGTACCTATAAGGTACCCCGCCCCCCCTGTTTTATGTCCGCAAAAACATTCCCTGGCTGCCTTTCATTACGCCCCTTTCTGCTGATCGGCCAAGTGAAGCATTTCCTGTGCGTGGTGCCTTGTTTTTTCCGTCACTTCCACTCCGCCGAGCATGCGCGCAAGCTCTTCGATCCGCTCTTTATCGGTCAGCTCCTTGACCGAGGTCGAAGTGCGCTCGCGCTCGATATTTTTGCTGATTTCGTAATGATAATCCGCCATACAGGCGACCTGCGGCAGATGGGTGATTGAGAACACTTGACATTGCGAAGACAAACGCGACATTTTTTCCGCAATCGCCTGCGCAGCCCGTCCGCTTACCCCTGTATCCACTTCGTCAAAAACGAGTACCGGCACTTGGTCGATCTTTGCAAAAATGCTCTTCAGCGCCAGCATAATACGGGACATTTCCCCGCCCGAGGCAATTTTGCTGAGCGGCTTGAGCGGTTCACCGGGGTTGGGAGCGAGCATGAAAGCAGCCTCATCCAGCCCGTTGACGCCTAGGCGCAGCTGCTCGCCGGAATGAAGCTGTTCCAGCTGAACCTGAAAGATGGTCCGGCTCATGCCGAGCTGCTTCAGCTCGGCTTCAATGGAAGCGGAAAGCCGATCACCCGCATCTCTCCGTTTATCCGAAAGCCGTTTTCCAAGCTTGACCGCCTTGGCATGCAGCTTCTCCGCCTTCTCCGTCAGCTTCTGCAAATGCTCGTCGCGGTTTTCGATCAAATCGCGTTCGGTCGTAATTTTGGCCGCGTAGGCGAGAATGTCGGGAATCGATTCGCCGTATTTACGCTTTAACGTATGGATCAGATCGAGCCGGTCCGATATTTCGGCAAGCCGTTCAGGGTCGCTCTGAACGCTATCCTTGTAATCCCTCAATTGAAACACGGCATCCTCGGCTTGATAAAAAGCAGACTGCAGCTGTTCCACGATCGGATTCAGGGCAGCGCCGTCATAGGCGCGAATATCCTCCAGCTTTGCCAGCGCCTTGCTGAACGCATCCAGCCCTTCCGCGCCGAACAGCAGCGAGTATGCCCCCGAAACGCTGTGCATAATTTTCTCCGTATGGGATAGCTTGCTCTTCTCCTCCGCAAGCCATTCCTCTTCGTCCGGTTTTAAATTCGCCGCTTCGATTTCTTCGATTTGAAAACGGTACAAATCAAGCAGCTGCATATTTTGGCGTGTTGATTCCTCGACTTGCCGGAGGGCGGCTTTCACTTGCTGATAGTCGCCGAACACGCTTTGATATTCGGCTTTTAAATCGGCCAATTCAGCGCCGGCAAATAAATCGAGCCATTCCAAATGGTGCTCGCTCTTCAGCAGCGACTGATGCTCATGCTGTCCGTGAACGTTCACGAGACATTCGCCCACTTCCCGAAGCATCGTCATATTGACGATGCTTCCGTTAATACGGCACGCGCTCTTGCCGGTAATAGACAGCTCGCGTTTAATGATCAACAAATCTTCGGGCGACGCCTTCAGCCCGAGTTTGTCCATCACTTTCCAGGCAGGGTGATCGCTTGGGAGCTCGAACATCGCTTCCATCTCCGCTTTATCGCATCCGTAACGCACCATATCCGAGGAGCCTCTTCCGCCGACCAGCAAACTAAGCGCATCGATCAGAATCGATTTCCCGGCGCCCGTTTCACCGGTTAAGACATGAAACCCGTTATGAAACTCTACCGCTACCTCTTCAATTACCGCTAAATTACGAATTGACAATTCACGAAGCATAAGATGAACACCCCTTAATGAAATGGTTGTTAATACATCAATTCATCATGCCATGAAGCGTCTGGACCAGCTTGCCGCTCTGCTCCCTGCTTCTGCATATAATCAGGATCGTATCGTCGCCGCAAATGGTACCCATCACTTCGGGCCAGTCCATTCCGTCGATCAATGCGCCGATCGTGTTGGCCGTCCCCGGCAAACATTTCATGACGACCAGATTGTCGGTATAATCGATATGGAGAAAATGGTCCAGCAGCGCCCGCTTCAGCTTGTTGACCGGTACGGCCCGCTGTTCCTGCGGCAACGAATATTTGTATCGGCCGTCCTCGGCCGGAATTTTAATCAGCTGCATCTCCTTAATATCCCGCGATACGGTTGCTTGAGTCACCTGCAGCCCTGCGTTGCGCAGCGACTCCACGAGCTCATCCTGGGTTTCGATTATCTCCTGTGCAATAATCTCCCGAATTTTTACTTGCCGCAGTCCTTTCATCATTGACCTCCTAAAAACTCATGTTTGTATGTTAGCTCGCAGCACTCCGGCTATTGATTGTCCAGTAAAAATTTCACCATTCGTACCGATCCGTCCCTCATGTCCACAACCAGAATGCCTTCCATTTGCGGCAGCAGCAAACTGTATACGAGCAGCCGGTCTCTCAGCCCGCTTCCCGTCCAATTCATCGGTTGCCTCTCCCGCGCCATCTTGACGGCATACATTAAACCGTCTTTCTCGGCAATATAATCCACATAAATCCGGCTCTGCAGCGGTTTGCCGTCCAGCTCCA
Organism: Paenibacillus beijingensis; assembly: GCF_000961095.1. NCBI lineage: Bacteria > Bacillati > Bacillota > Bacilli > Caryophanales > Paenibacillaceae > Paenibacillus > Paenibacillus beijingensis. The sequence continues at coordinate 5,563,623 of NZ_CP011058.1, forward strand.
ATTCAATCGGGAGCCGGTGTTTGCCTGAACTTACGGCATAGCCGCAGGACTCCAGAAGCAGAACCGCCTCATCATCGGGTTCAAGCGGTTCTCCGCTGCCCAGAATCAGCCTGTTCACTGCCCTCGGCTCATGGAGCCAATGATACAAAGCCCGGTAAATCCAATATAACACCAACACGGAGGCTGCAATCATAACCAGTCCGTCCATGTTTCTCCACTCCCATCTCCCCGCTGTAATAAATTCCTTATTATTTTCGAGTTGCGGGGAGAAGATTCCTCTTATCGATTATAAATCCGCACGTCACACGAACGCTTGTTTGGTTTTTTTAGTTTACCAAATGATTCGGGTATCTGTAAAGTAGGCGCACAGGCCATTTTAAGAACGACGCCCATGAGAAAACCTCTATCGAGGCCTCTCAGGGATGATTGTCCGCGTTTAAAGGAGGTTTATCGCCAAGATAGAATTTGATTTTTGCAACTGCGAAATTTATAAATTCTATCTGTGGTCAAAAAAAGACCGGCTATGCATAAAGAAGCATAAGCCAGTCTTTTAAAGCTGCCGCATATCAGGAAAACGTCGATCCCGCTTGGCGGACGATGTCGGCAATGGCGGCTTTGTCCGCCGTCACCGCTCCCGGCTCGTTCTCCCATTTCCAGTAAGCCAGAAATTCAATATTTCCTTCGCCGCCCGTAATCGGAGAAAAGGTAAGGCCGTGAAGCGAGAAACCCGTTTCGGAGGCAAAAGCGAGGACGCTGCTCAGCACCTCTTCATGAACGACCGGATCTCTTACGACGCCCGACTTGCCGACTTTCTCGCGGCCGGCTTCGAACTGCGGCTTGATGAGCGCAACGACGCCCGCACCAACATCCAGCATTCCCGACAGCGCAGGCAAAATAAGCTTCAGCGAAATAAAGGAGACGTCGATGGAAGCAAAATCCGGGGCCGGACCGTTCAATCCTTCCCGGGTTAAATAACGAAAGTTCGTCCGCTCCATTACATTCACCCGCTCGTCCTGCCTGAGCGACCAGTCGAGCTGATTGTAGCCGACATCGATCGCATAGACGTAATGGGATCCGTGCTGAAGGGCGCAGTCGGTAAATCCGCCCGTCGATGAACCGATATCCAGCATGACGGCTCCTGTTAAATCAAGACCGAACGTCTTGATCGCTTTTTCCAGCTTCAAGCCGCCGCGGCTGACGTAAGGATGGACGGCGCCTTTGACTTTGATGTCGCTCGTGCGGTCCACCTTCGTACCGCTTTTGTCCACAGGCTCGTCATTGACGAGCACCAATCCGGCCATCAGCGCCGCTTTCGCTTTTTCCCGGCTTTCAAAAAAACCGCGTTCCACGAGCAGCACATCGATTCGTTCTTTAAGGTTGGTCATCTATCTTCTTGCTCCTTTAAACGGCATTCGGACAAGGCAAGAGCCCCTGTTTCGATGAATCATCGACTATTAAGGGGCTCCGCATATCGTTAATCTAGTGTTGATTTGTTGCGCGCTTGCGCTTCGGCAGTGCGCCGATCACTTCGGCGGCAAGCTTCTCGGCCGTAAGTCCTGTCTCCTGACGCTGCTCTTTAATCGTTCCATGCTCAATGAACAGATCCGGTACGCCGATAATTTTTACTTTCAGTCCCGTTATGCTGTGAAGGGAGTAAAATTCCAACACCGCGCTGCCCAAACCGCCCATCTCCGAGCCTTCTTCCATGACGAAGATGTTAAGTCCTTCTTCAGCAAGCCGAAGCAGCATCGCTTCATCCAGCGGTTTGATGAAACGCGCGTTGACGATGCGCAGTTTGATCCCTTCGCGGCGGAGCAGCTCCGCCGCTTCTTCGGCCGTCTGCAGCATCGGGCCGATCGCAAGCACAACGGCGGAATCGCCCTCGCGAACCGTTTCCCATGTGCCGATCGGAATCGGCGTCATGACCGGATCGATATCGACGCCGAGCCCGTTAATTCGCGGATAACGGACCGCAATCGGCCCTTCGTTGTAATCGACCGCCGTCTTCAGCATGTTGCGCAGTTCGTTCTCGTCTTTAGGCATCATGAGCACCATGTTCGGAATGTGACGCAGGAAGGCGATGTCGTAGACGCCTTGATGCGTTTCCCCATCGGGTCCGACAAACCCTGCACGGTCGATTGCGAAAATAACGTTGGCCTGATGGCGGCAAATATCGTGCACGACCTGGTCGTACGCCCGCTGCAGAAAGGTCGAATAGACGGCAAATACCGGCTTCATCCCTTCAAGCGCGAGCGCCGCCGACATCGTTGCCGCATGCTGCTCGGCAATGCCGACATCGATCATCCGTCCCGGAAACCGCTCCGCAAACTTCAGCAGTCCCGATCCGCCCGGCATTGCCGGCGTAACCGCGATGATGCGATCGTCGAGTTCCGCCAGCTCGATCAAGGCGTCGCCGAACACTTCCGTGTACATCGGAGGCCCGACCGCTTTGAGCACTTGGCCGGACTCGATCTTATACGGAGTGATGCCGTGCCACTTATGCGAATCCGCCTCCGCAGGCAAATAGCCTTTTCCTTTAACCGTCACAACATGAATGAGTACCGGGCCCTGCACGCTTTCCACCTGCTGAAGCACCTCCAGCAGCTGATTCAGATCATGCCCGTCGACCGGACCGAAGTAATGGAATCCGAACTGTTCGAACAAAATGCCGCTGACCAGCAAATATTTGAGGCTGTCCTTGAAGCGCTCGATTGTCTTCGCCAATTTGCCGCCGATGGCGGGTATCCGGTTGAGCGTTGATTGCACTTCTTCCTTGGCCTTCTGGTAATGGCGGTCGGTGCGGATTTTGCCCAAATAACTGTGCAGCGCGCCTACGTTAGGGGCGATCGACATTTCGTTATCGTTCAGAATGACGATCAGGTTTTTCTTCTCGTGCCCGATATGGTTAAGCGCCTCCAGCGCCATCCCGCCGGTCAGGGCGCCGTCACCGATTACGGCGACGACTTTGTTCGTTTCGCCTTTTAAATCTCTGGCGAGCGCCATACCCATCGCGGCCGACAGCGACGTGCTGCTGTGACCCGCTTCCCACACATCATGCTCGCTCTCGGCGCGTTTGACAAATCCGCACAAGCCTTTATATTTGCGCAAAGTACTGAAGCGGTCCATCCTGCCCGTCAAAATTTTGTGCACGTAGGATTGGTGACCGACATCAAAAATAAATTTATCCTGCGGACTGTTGAACAAATAATGAAGCGCCAGAGTCAATTCAACGACACCCAAGTTCGGCGCGAGATGACCGCCCGTCACGGAAAGATTGCGAATAAGAAATTCGCGAATTTCGCCGGCCAGCTGTTCCAGTTCAGGTACGGTAAATGCTTTCAGATCCTGTGGTCCGTTAACGTTGTCGAGCAGCACATTACTTTCCTCGCTTTCATGAACAACTGTTTCTTCGTCGTCCGATAAACATCAGCATTTTCAATCATTATAACACAGCCTTCGCCACGTTTCCTAGGAATTGACACATGAGCTGCCCGTTCGCCGAAGTCAGTGATCCCGCCGCATCAGGTAATCGGCAATGCCAAGCAGACGGCTTGGGCTGGCCAGACCGGCTTCCCGAACGGCTTCCTTGGCGCCCAACGTCAATTTCTCCACGAGCGAGCGGCTTTCGTCCAGACCGATCAAATACGGGTACGTTACTTTTCCCTGTTCGACGTCGCTCTTTGTCTTCTTACCCAGCTTCGCCTCATCGCCAATCAAGTCCAAAATATCGTCCTGGATTTGAAAAGCGAGACCGAGATTCCGCCCGTAGAGTGCCAGCGCATCCAGCTGCTTGCCGTCCGCCCCGCCGACCTTTGCCCCGGCCGTAACCGAAAACACGATCAGATCGCTCGTTTTGTGCAAATGAATATATTCCAGCTCCGAGGCAGAGGTCAGCCCCTGTTCGCCCATAATATCGGCAGCTTGTCCGCCTACCATGCCGGCCGCTCCCGCATACCTGGCCAGGTCCGACGATACGGATAACAGGACGCCCGGATCGATTCCGTGCTTTTGCCCTTCCGTCACAAGATAGAAGGCGTGGGTGAGGAGGGCATCGCCGGCCAGGATCGCCATCGCTTCCCCGAACACTTTATGGTTCGTCGGTTTTCCGCGGCGGAAATCGTCGTCGTCCATCGCGGGCAAATCGTCATGAATCAGCGAGTAAGTATGTACCAGTTCGATGGCGCAGGCGATGGAAAGCGAGGCCTCCGCGTCCTTCTCCTGCCCCCGGACCGCTTCTGCAGCAGCCATGACAAGTACCGGACGCAGTCGCTTGCCTCCGGCCCGAAGCGAATAATCCATCGCTTCCCGTAATTTGGGAGGTACATCCCACAAGGCGGGCACCGCTTCACGAAGCGCACCTTCAACCTTGGCAGCCGCCTGAGCGACATAATCTTGCAGCGTTAGCTGTTCACTCAAGCCTGTTCCCCTCTGTCTTCGCTTGCCGGCGCAAACGGTTTTTTCTCGAAGCCCTGCTCCGATTCAATGAGCATTTCGATTTTTCGTTCCACCTGCTCCAGTTTGCCGCCGCACAAGCGCGACAGCTGCATCCCCTCCTGAAACAGCTCGATCGCCGTTTCCAGCGGCACTTCGCCGCTCTCCAAACGGCTCACGATCGATTCCAGCCGCTCCATTGCCTGTTCAAAAGTGAGATCTGCGGCCTTATTCTCCGTTCCCATCGGTACCATCCTCCTTGATCGACCATACGTGAGCATCCACCGTTCCGTCCGTCAGCTTTACGCGCAGCAGGTCGCCGGGCTGAATGTCCGCGATGGAGCGGATGATCGTTTTACCTTTGTCGTCATAGACGAGACTGTACCCGCGCGACATCACTTTCAGCGGACTCAGCGCATCCAGATGTCTGATCGCCGCACCAAGCTTGTGCCGGTTATCCTTCACGGTTAAGGCCATCGCCCCCTCGAGCCGTTTGACGTTATCCCGCAGCCGCTCGGACTGCCGCAGCGCCCTCTCGCCGGGATGAGCCGCCGCAAGCGCCTGCTGCAGCCGTTCGAAACGGCTTCTCTCCCGTTCCGAGCGGCGGATCATCCGCTGCTGCAGCCGGTCCCCGAGCCGGTCCAGACGCTCCGCATGCTCCAGAAGGTAACGGCGCGGATGCAGGAAAAAAGGCGACCGGCGGGCACGCTGCAGCCGCTCTCTCCGCTGCCGCACCTGAAGCGAAAGCGCCTGCTGCAGCCGCTGCCGCTGCCTTACAAGCTGCTGACGCAGCTCGGCCAAATTCGGCACGGCCAGCTCGGCTGCGGCCGTCGGCGTCGGCGCCCGCAGATCAGCGACAAAGTCGGCAATCGTGAAGTCCGTCTCATGTCCGACGGCCGAGATGACAGGGATCACGGAAGCCGCGATCGCTCTTGCAACGATCTCTTCATTAAAAGCCCACAGCTCCTCGAGCGAGCCGCCTCCGCGTCCAACGATGAGCACGTCCGGCGGCTGAAAGGCGTTGAGCGCTTCGATTGCTTTTACGATGGAAGGGGCGGCGCCTTTTCCTTGTACAAGAACAGGATAAACAAGGACGTTTGCGGAAGGATAACGGCGTTCAAGCGTAATTAAAATATCGCGGATCGCCGCGCCTGTCGGCGAAGTGACGATTCCGATTGTAGCCGGGTAGGCCGGAATCGGCCGCTTCCGTTCCGCGGCAAACAGCCCCTCCGCTTCCAGCTTCTGCTTGAGCTGCTCGAAAGCCAAATAAAGACTGCCGATACCGTCTGGCTGCATCGCATTTACATAAAATTGATAATTGCCGTCTCGTTCATAGACCGATATATTGCCCCTGGCAATGACTTTCGTGCCTTCGCGGGGAATGAACGGCAGCCGCTGGTTGTGCGAAGCAAACATAATGCACTTCAAGCGGCTGTCGCTGTCCTTAAGCGTAAAGTACATATGTCCGCTGGAATGGTGGGTGAAATTCGATATTTCACCGCGCAGCCACACGTCGCCGAGCAGATGGTCCGATTCCAGCTTCATCCGGATGTAGCGGTTTAATTCTTTGATGGAATAAATGCGCGGCGCACCCGCCATAACCGCATCACTCCCCGATACGGTGCGCCCGTTTGGCGGCTGTGAGCGTATTTTTCATCAGCATCGTGATCGTCATCGGACCGACGCCTCCTGGAACGGGGCTAATCGCTCCCGCTACGTCCAAGCAATCGTCGAAATCGACGTCGCCCGCAAGCTTGCCGTTCTCGAGACGGTTGATCCCTACGTCGATTACAACCGCTCCCGGCTTGACGTATCGTTTGTCAATCGCCTTGGCCTTCCCGATTGCGACGACTAAAATATCGGCGCTGGAAGCGATTGCTTCCATATTGGCCGTGCGGGAATGGCAGATCGTTACGGTAGCGTTCTCGCGCAGCAGCAGCATCGATACGGGCTTGCCGACAATATTGCTGCGGCCGATGACGACGGCATGCTTGCCGGCGATATCCGTGCCGCTCCGTTTGATCATCTCGATGACGCCTGCCGGCGTGCAAGGAAGAAGACTGTCATCGCCGATAACGAGATTGCCGACGCTGACAGGGTGAAATCCGTCCACATCTTTGTCGACGCTAATCGCATCGATAACCGCTTTTTCGTTAATGTGGCGCGGCAGCGGCAGCTGGACCAAAATGCCGTTGATCGTGCTTAGATTATTCAGCTTGTCAATGAGGGCCAGCAGCTCCCGTTCGGACGTTTCGGCCGGAAGCCGGTGAACTTCGGAATAAAACCCCATATCGTGGCACGCCTTTTCTTTGCTGCCGACGTATACTTTGGACGCCGGGTCTTCACCGACCAGCACGACGGCCAGTCCGGGTACGATGCCAGACTCTTTCAAACGCGCCGTTTCTTCCTGAATTTCGGCTCGGATTTGTTCCGATATCGGTTTGCCTTTTATAAGCTGTGCTGTCATGTCAAATCTCTCCTAACCGGTTTGAATAACTGTACCGCTTCTTTTTAAAACGGACCGCTTTCAGCTACGCCCGTTTTTTCAGCTCGTCCAACGCTTCGAGCACCCGGCCGAGCACGCCGTTGACAAACTTGCCGGATTCCTCGGTGCCGAAATGCTTGGACAGCTCGATCGCTTCGTTGATGGCGGCCTTTGGCGGCACATCGTCACGGAATACGAGCTCATAACATGCAAGGCGCAAAATTTGTTTGTCCACTCTCGACAGACGGTCAACCTGCCAGCCGGTCAAATACTGCTGCAGCATATCGTCGATCGCCGCTTTGCGCTCCGCGACGGAGGTGACAAGCTCGCGAGCAAACGCCTCCGTTCGGGCCGCTTCGGCTGCATCGACGCCGATCTCATTTTCCGTATCGCGGGATTCCTCCAACAGCATATCAACCGCTTCCTGCGCCGACACGACGTTCATTTCCATCTGGTACAGACTCTGTACCGCTATTTCACGCGCTAACCTACGTTTCATTTTACCTCCCGGAATATCGTTAATGAAAAAACCTCTACCCGTGCCATTCATGGATGAGCGACCGCGTTTAGAGGCAGGGCTAAAAAAACCTATGGTCTCCTCCCTGCTCCGAACCAGGCGCTGCCTGCAGCGCAATTCGGTCCGGAGTACGGAGGAGATCACAGGAATCATCTGAAAGGACGGAACCGCTCGGTCATCCATTCCGCTAGCCGCTGCCAAGGAAAAAGAGGACCGCTCCCCGTATCTCTATGTTTGCCGACGAGATAGCCGATCCAAACGAGCAGCGCAAAAAAAAGCATATTCCAAAAACCGACGAACAAATAAAGAAAGCCGAAAAACAATCCTGCAACAACGCCCGCAGCCCGGCCTCCATACATCTCCCACAATTGTTTCCACATCGGAGCTTAAGCCACCTCTATTCCACGCGGCTCTTAAACGCGGCGCTCTGAATAATATTCGCCACGAAAACCGACACATTTGCAACCGGAATACCCGTAATTTCCTCCACATGCTCTTTGACGGCGCGCTGGATGTCCTCGGTTATGACCGGAATGGATGTTTCGCCGTCAACGACGGTACGAATCGCAATGTCCAGTCCCGCCTCCTCGATGCGGATTCTAGCCCGCATATCCTTCACGCAGCGCTGGCGCGAAGCTGCTTTCAGCGTCAAATTTTCGACCGTCTCGAGCGAAATTCGGATATCTCCGAAATCGGTGCGCTGATCGATGGACGGTGCGGAAGAAGACCCGCGGCTGATCGATACGGCCAAAAGACGAAGGCTGATGATAAAAACGACAACCGTCAAGGCGATGACGGTAACCTGCGGCACGGATCCTTGAACGTAAACTTCCCGGATGAAAGAGCCGACGAAACGGTTCGGAACCGCTCCCACGACCGCCAAAAAAACAATAACGGATACAACCGCGATAACTAAACTGTATAAAAAGAGAAGGAACTTGTCCACTATTTTGCCCAAGCCTAAGGCGCCTCCTTCAATGAGCGTAATGAAACCCCCTTGCGCCGAGCGGCATGCCCATTCACAAGGGGGTGTGTATGGAATCAATAAGCTGATTATTTGACTCGGATAGACGTATCCTCTTCTTCCGGCTTCTCAGCGGTTTTAAAATAGACGTCGTGAATATGCACATTGACTTCAACAACGCTCAAACCGGTCATCATCTCGATCGAACGTTTGACGTTGCGCTGAATTTCTGAAGCGACCTCCGGGATCGGATTGCCGTATTCCACAATGATCGAAACGTCGACTGCCGCTTCGCGCTGGCCGACTTCCACTTTAACGCCTTTGGACAAGTTTTTGCGACCAAGCAGCTCGGCGATCCCGCCGGCCAATCCGCCGCTCATGCCGGCTACGCCGTCTACTTCCACCGTTGCCAGACCGGCGATCACTTCAATCACTTCCGGAGCAATTTGAATGGTACCGATGTCCGTCTTTTCATAATCCGCCGCCATCGTACTCATGATGGTGAACACCCCCATAAATTAGCGTCTTCCGGCCCGCGGCCGGAAGCTCATCCGATACTTATTTCTATACTATAGCATTCCGCGGGAATTATGACAAACCACCGCTTTCAAGCCCTGCAATGTCGTCCGTCCGCCTGCGCTGCAGGGCGGGCACGCAATCGTTATTCCTGCTCCGCGCTCCAGTCAGGGCGGTTCACGTCATGCTCCTCAAGAAACTTGATGTCGAAATCGCCTTGCACAAACTTCGGATGCTGCAGCAGCTTCAAATGAAACGGAATCGTCGTGCGGATGCCGTCAATGGCAAACTCCGACAATGCCCGCTTCATACGGGCGATTACATCTTCACGCGTCGCCCCCCATACGATCAGCTTCGCGATCATGGAATCGTAATGCGGGGAAATCGTATAGCCCGGATATGCGGAGCTGTCGACGCGCACCCCGATGCCGCCGGGAGGCAAATAAAACTCGATGTTCCCGGGGGAAGGCATGAAATTGCGGTCGGGATCTTCTGCATTGATGCGGCATTCCATCGACCATCCGTTTATCTTCAAATCCTGCTGCCGGAACGACAGCGGGTTGCCTTCGGCGACGGAAATCATCTCGCGGATCAGATCGATGCCCGTAATCATTTCCGTTACGGGGTGTTCGACCTGAATACGGGTATTCATTTCCATGAAATAAAAATCGCCGGTCGGCCCGAGCAAAAATTCAAGCGTGCCCGCGCCGGAGTATTCGACCGCCAGCGCGGCGCGCACAGCCGCTTGTCCCATCCGCTCGCGCTGCTCTGGAGTCAAAACCGGGCAAGGCGCTTCTTCCACCAGCTTCTGGCGGCGCCGCTGCACCGAGCAGTCGCGCTCGAACAGATGAACGGCATTGCCGTGCTTGTCGGCCATAATTTGAATTTCCACGTGCTTCATGCCCGTCAAATACTTTTCCAAATAGACGCCGGCATTGCCGAACGCCTTCTGCGCTTCCTGCTGTGCGGTCGTAATTTGCTGAATCAGCGTCTCTTCGTCCTCGGCGATCCGGATGCCCTTGCCTCCGCCTCCGGCCGTCGCTTTAATAATGACCGGATATCCGATCGAGCGGGCAACCGCCACCGCCTCATCCAAATCTTCGATCAAACCGTCCGATCCCGGTATGACGGGCACGTCGGCATCCTTCATCGTCTGTTTGGCGACCGCTTTGTCGCCCATGCGGTTGATCGCGGACGGAGAAGGTCCGATAAACGTAATGTTGCACGATTCGCATATCTCCGCAAAATTGGCATTCTCGGCCAGAAATCCGTATCCCGGATGAATGGCATCGCAACCGGTCAGCGTGGCCACGCTCATAATATTGGTCAAGTTCAGGTAGCTGTCCTTGGAAAGGGTCGGCCCGATGCAGTAAGCCTCGTCCGCCAGCCGGACATGAAGGGAATCCCGGTCCGCTTCCGAGTAAACCGCCACCGTTCCGATTCCAAGCTCGCGGCACGCCCGGATAATCCGGACCGCGATTTCACCGCGATTGGCAATAAGAATTTTTTGAAATTTCACGCTGCAACTCCTCTCTGGCAGTTATTCCGGCTTGACGAGGAACAATGGCTGGCCGTATTCCACCAGTTGACCGTTCTCCACGAGAATCTCTACGATTTCGCCGCGCACTTCCGCCTCCAGCTCGTTCATCAGTTTCATCGCTTCCAAAATGCAGACGACCGATTTTTCGGTGACGCGGTCGCCTTTATTGACATAAGGAGGGTTGTCCGGCGATGAAGAGCGATAAAAAGTGCCGACCATCGGCGATACGATCGTATGCAGATTGTCTTGCGGTGCCGCAGGCTGGGCCGCTGCCGGAGCCGCCGTTTCAGCCGCGGGAGCAGGTGCGTTCGGGACGGCTGCCGGCGTATATGTATTCGTTGCAGGAGCTGTCTGGACGGCTACGACTTCCGTCTTGCCCGGCTTGCGGATCAGCAGGCGAGCCCCTTCATTTTCGATTTCGATCTCTTGAACGGAAGTCTGATCAATCAACTCGATCAACTCTTTGATCTCGCTCAATTTGAACATTCATTTCACTCCTTCAGGTGGTTGCGAAGCCCTAAATCCGCTTCGTAAGTTCCGCTTCATCGGTGATGCCCGACGAAGCCTCATATTCGGTTTGCCAACTTCATGCACACCGGTTCATTGCCATAACGCTAGTATTATAGCATAACGGCAAGTGCAACACTATTGCAAATGCGCCGGTTTCGCCGGAAACGAAGATGAAAGCCCCGCAGAAGGCTTATCTCCACGGAGCTTTCATCATATGGCTTATAGGCCGGAAGCCGCTTGCAGCGATTACGGCACGTACTGGATCGAGACGGCCTCGGCACCTATTCCGAGCTCTTTCATCACCAGATCGAGAATGTCGGCGGCCTGGCTTTTATCCATCTTTTCGCTTTGCACGACGATTTTGTAGTAATTGCCCGCTACGTCTATCGCAACGTTTTTATACTGCTTCGTCAGCGTCTCCTGGATGCCGGTCAGCTTCGTATGCTGCCCTTCGAACTGGTTCAGTTCTTCCACCGCTTTGGACGCCTGTTCGGCATCCTGATCGACGTCCGAAATTTGGCTCATCAGCTTGTCATACTGCTCCGCATACCGCTGCTCGTTCTTTTGCTGGATCTCGTCAAAATAATTGGCGGCCTGCCCTTGCGATTCCCACTGCTCCAGCACTTCCTTGTCGGTTTTGGCTTCGTTTTGGACGGCGCCGCTTTTCCCCCCGTCCGCGGCAGATCCGTCCTTGGCCGCATTATCCTGCTGCGGATCGGCCTTTTGCCCCCCCGCATCATCGCCCGCAGTTCCCGTCTTGCCCGCATCTCCCGTTTTGCCCGCTTCTCCCTGCTTGGCGTCTCCTTCAGAGCGGTGCGAGCCGGAGCCTGCCGGGTCCGAGGCGGAGTTGCCGCTGCCGCCGGCGGTAACTTCGCTGACGACAATATCGCTTTCCGCCCCGCTTTGCGTCGATCCGGCCGTTTCCGTCGCATCCTTTACGGCGGCGCTTTCCGTAAGCAAATCGGTTTTCCCCGCCGTATCTTCGGTGAACAAATAGTAAGCGGACAAAATCACCATCAGACTGAGCATCGATACGAGCCAAATTGTTTGTCTTTTCGAATTCATGTGAACACCCTCCTCATTCTTTCGCTTTATTTACTTAAGCGCGCCCCTTTTGTTTATTGCTGTTTTCGGGGCACGATCGAAATCGAGCTTACCGGCACATCCAATCCCTTCTCCACCGCATCCAAAATTATGCGGCGCACCGTCGCATTCTCCGCGCCTTTAGCGACAACGAGAACCCCCCGAATCTCCGGCTTTATTTTTTTCACCAGAACGGGGGTTTGCTCCCCGGACTGTTCGTACATGACGATCTGGCCGTCCCTCGTTACCTGCGTCACATGTCTCCGGCCGCCGTTTTTGTCGTTTTCGTCGGTTATTTGCTGGGACTCCTTCTCGTTCTTGCCGTACACGATCTCCTCCGTAGAATCGACGGTGACCATGACGCTGACGCTTCCTACCCCGACAATCTGCTCCAATATTTCCTTCAGCCGGCTCTCCAGCGGCTGTTCGATCGAGCTGAACGAGTTGTCCGCATCCGGTCCCTTCCCGCTCCAGGCGGGCTGATCGGTCTCTGCTGTCGAAGTGCTGCCGCTGTCGGTCGGTTCTACCTGACGGAATGTCAGGAAACTGTTGACGATCATTAGTCCCGCACCCAAACATCCGATCAGAAGCAGCCAGCGAAGCGTCCGCACCCGCTTCGTGCCGCCGGGTCCGCCGCCGGCAAGCGACTCCAGTTTCTGCAGCCATTTGGCCACCGCCCTCTCCTCCTCTATCCCGGCCAAAGCGTATTTCCTTCCGGCTTGTTTCGTTCTCTCAGGCGGCGGTTACCCGAACCTGTTCCGGACCGATCGACCACATCTTCGATACGAGGTCGACGATGGCGGCCGCTAAGGCGGCTTGATCCGGGGAGAGCGCGCCGCTGCCGGCTTCATCCGCCTTTTTGTCCGCTGCGCTTTGCTGCCGCTCTGTGCCTTCCGCCCCGATTCCGGCGGCAGTATCAATCGCTTCACCGGCTGTTTCGTCCGCCTCGTTTCCAGTACGGTCCGCCTCGCCGGCGGGAGACTGCGGGGGTTGATCCGGCGCTTCGACCGAGACGTCCACCGCAACCGGCGTTACCGGGTCGACCGCTTCCGTTCCGCTCGCCTCTGCGCCACGATTGCCTGCGGATTCGGAGGAAGCCAGCGTAACCGTTACCGATTGCAGCGTACCTTCTCCGGCAGCGTCAAAGGCGAGCTGCGCTTTGACCGAGGAGACGGCAGCCCCTAATCGGTCTTGAACGGACTTCTTGATTGCCGTTTCGATATTTGCTCTTGCGAGCTCCGCCGTCTGCTGCCGCCGCTCGTCCGACAGCCGCTGCGCTTCTTTCGTAATATCACTCAAGGTAGGCATTTTCACTTCGTTCATTGCGCTGCTCTCGTCCCAATTGCGGAATCCTTCCGCCACCTTCTTGTCAAGATCGCCCTGGAAAATGCGCATAATCGGCGTCAATATCGTCAGTAAAATAATGAGTCCGACGACAAGTCTGACATAACGCTGCATCGCTTTGTTCGGAAGCAGAAGATCGATGATCGCCGCCAGCAGCACAATGGCGATGATGTCCCGCAGCCAGCCGCTGAGCCATTCAAGCACCGACGCCCCTCCCCCGTTAAGCCCCGTTACCGCATCATGATCATCGCGTTCCCCGCCGTCAAAATGATGGTCACCGCCAAAAAAAACATCAGCGCCACGGCGCCCAAAGCGCCGAATACAAGCAGCATCGTTTTGCCGATCGTCTGCAGGCAGGCGGTGACCGGACTGTTGCCGAGCGGCTGCAGCACGGCGGCGGAGACGTTATAAATGAGCGCCAGCGTCAATATTTTGATCGCCGGAAACGCGCACAGAAACAGCAGAATGATGACGCCCGCCAGACCGATTGCATTTTTCGCCAGCATCGAAGCGGAAATGACGGTATCGGCCGCGTCCGAAAACGCTCTGCCCACGACGGGAACGAAACTGCTGCTTACAAACTTGGCGGTGCGCAGCGTTACGCTGTCGGCGACCGTTCCGGCTGCGCCCTGAAACGAAATCACCCCAAGAAATACGGTGAGCATAACGCCCAGCAGACCGGCACCGATATTCCGCAGCAGATTCGCCAGCTGCGTCACTTTGAACTTCTCCGAAAGCGAGCTGGCGATATGAAGCACCGCTGAGAAGAACAACAGCGGAAAGACGATGGAGTAAATAAGCGTGCCGACCGTATGAACCATAAAAACGATGACCGGGTGCAGGATCGTGACGGTCGCCAAGCTTCCCGTGGATGCGATCAGCGTCAGCAGCAGCGGTACCATCGCCATCATGAACTGGATCATGCCGCCGATTGCATCCTTGGCGTATCCGATCGCCGTATAAAAGCTGTTGACGGCTAGCACAATCAGCACCATGTAGGCGACGGAGTAGGCGACCTTGCTTACGGCGTTGCGCTCGAAGGCGCTTTGCAGCGTTTCCAGCATCGAGCTGAACACGGCCAGCAGCACGATCGACACGACCAGCTTGCCGTTATACAGCACTTCATGCAGCGCGTAGGAAAGGAGACCTTTGATAACCGACGACAGCTTCAGACCGTCTCCTCCGGGGGTAATCATTTCAATAAAGCCGGGCAGCTGCCGGTCGGGAAAATAGCCCCCGTATTGTTTGACGAGACGGTTCCAGTACGCTTCCACCTCGTCCGTGCCGCTGCTTTCCACCTGGCCGGCCGCCAGCCGGCCGGCAACATCCGCTCCCTCCTGCGCCCCGTTCACCGGGACGTCTGCGGGGCGCTCACCCTCTCGGGCGTCTCCGCTCGGCGCGCTGCCGCCCGTTGATACGGCGGCGGTGTCCGTGCCGGGCAGATCCGCCGCAGCAGCAGCCTCCTGCGGGAAGAAGTGCCCTATAAGCAGGATGAGGGCAACGGTGAAGAAGCGCAGTATACGGGACGGATACATAAAGGGTTCAACTCCCGCCCGGCAGCAGGTTAACCACCGTTTCGACAATGACGCCGATAATGGGCACCGCCATAACGAGGATGAGAACCTTGCCGGCAAATTCGATTTTGGATGCGACGCTCTCCTGACCTGCATCTCTTACGATTTGAGCCCCGAATTCCGCTATATAGGCAATTCCGATCATCTTCAAAATCGTCTTCAAGTATACCGTCGGAATGCCTGTCCGGTCGGCCAGCTCCACCAGCATGGAAATGACCGCTTCGATGCGCCCGATCAGGTACAGAAAGATGAACAGTCCGGTAAAAGCCGCGAGCAGAAAAGCGAAGATCGGTTTCTGCTCTTTAATGACCAGAATTAATATGGTGGCGAGAAGACCGAGTCCGACGATTTGAATGATTTCCAAGCGGGTTCACCCTCTTGCGGCGCGCCGAGCCGGACGCTTCTTCTGGCGTGCCGGAAACGCTTTGCTCTTGCTACTGGAATAAAAATATCGTTTTGATTTCCTGGAACAACTCGTTCAGCAAACGGACGACCATAAAAAGTACGACCACAAATCCGATTAGCGTTACCCAGTGCGCCATATCTTCTTTTCCCATCTGCTTTAGCACCGTATGAATCATTGCGACGATAATCCCGATGCCCGCAATTTGAAAAATGGCGCTGATATCCATGCTCATTATTTGCGGCACCCCACTAAACCATCAAGATGACAACCAGAGCGGCAACGAGAATTCCGAGGCTTTTGGACATTTTTTCGTACCGCGCCTGGTCGTCTTTCGCCGCATCCTCTTCCGCCTTCAGCTGCAGCATCGCCAGCCGCAGATGCTTGATCTGGTCTTCGCGGTCGCTGAGTCCGAGCGCCGATCCGAGCCTCAGCAGCACCGCCTGCTCACCGGAGCGCATTGCGGTTTGCGGCCAGCAGCTGCGGACCGATTCTTCCCAGCATTCCCGAAACGCGGGCCCTTCGGGCGCCAGAAGCCGCTCGGCGGCGCCGCTCAGGATGGATGCGACCGGTGCCGGCACATGGCCGGCGGTGCGGCGCAGCGCTTCGGGCAGCGGCGTGTAGCCGTAGCCGATCTCCGTCTCCAGCCGCTGCAGCGCGTGGGCGAGCTGACGCAGCTGACGCGGGCGCTCGGCAAACCGGGCCGCTTGCAAAAAGCCGATCATCGTGCCTGCCGCAAGGATGAGAATCGCGCCGATCCACTTAACCATAAGCGCCCGGCTCCTCTCCCCGGAGCCCCTTGTCGCCTGCGGCAGCGGAACCCGCGAGATTTCCCCGCGCCGTCGGCTCCCTCGCTGCGGGAATGCCTGCAGCCGCTCCCCGCAGCGGAATGACGCTTGTGAGAAAGCCGGTCCCAGTGCCGCGGCTCAGCACAACGGCGAACTGAAACATCCCTTCCTCCAGCAGCGCGCGCAGTATCGGGCGTCCGCGCGCATCGTCGAGATTGTGCGCGTGCGCCGTCACGACGACGGCAACACCCGCATGTCCGGCCTCCCGGATGGCCTGCACGTCTTCCGCGCGCCCGATTTCGTCTGCCATCAGCACCTCCGGCGACATGGAACGGAGCAGCATCATCATGCCTTCCGCTTTCGGACACGCATCCATCACATCGGTGCGCGGTCCGACATCGAAAGTCGGCACGCCGCGCACGGATGCGGCGATTTCCGAACGTTCGTCCACGATGCCGACTTTGCGGCCCGGCCAATGGGCCATCTCCGCGCTTCCCCATAACCCGGCGCTCACCGAGCGGGCCAAATCGCGCAGCAGCGTCGTCTTCCCCATGCGGGGCGGAGCGATAAGCAGCGTCGAGGCGATATTTCGTTTCGGGCGGTCGGCGAGCTTTGGCAGCAGCCGGTCCGCAGCTCCGATTACTTCCCGCGCAATGCGCACGTTGAATCCTCCGATATCGCGAATCGCCCGGACGGATCCGCCTTCAAGCACGGTCCGTCCCGCAAGCCCGATCCGGTGGCCGCCGGCAACCGTAATGAAGCCTCTTTTCAATTCTTCCTCCATCGCATAAAGCGAATGGTTGGTCAGCTTCTCCAGCAGCTTCCGGCACAAATTGTGCGAAGGCTTGTACGCCAGCTGCGGCTGTGCCGTCAGCGTCCCGTCGTCTTCGGCGAACCATGAACGCCCCCCGCTGACGATTTCCAGCGGACGATGCTCGCGGATGCGGATTTCCTCCAGCTCCTGTTTGGCCGCTTCAGGCATCCGCTCCAGCAGCGCCGTCAGTTCGGCGGGCAGCAGATGCGCAACTTTCGTCAGCATAGTTCAGCCCTCCCGGATGTTTGTCCTTCGTAGTTTTAAATGTATGCCCAGGCGATTGAAATATGTCTAGCAAATAGGTGCGGCTGATAGAATCTCTCATTTTTTCAAAATGCCGATCAGCAAACATCCGATACCTGCCGCCACCCAAATCAGTTTGGACGGCGACAGCTTATCCGACAATCCCGCCAGCCCGATCGTCGTCGTCGAGATTAGAATAATGGGGCCGACAAAGGCCAGCGACGAGTTGACGATCATCGCTTTATCGATCTGGTTCAGCCGCAGCATGAGCAGTGCCGCGAGAATTTCGATCGAACCCGACAAGATGCGCAAGCTTGCCATGCTGAGCACAATTTTGTCCAACATGCCGTTCCTCTCCTTTCTTCTGCCCTTTACAGCCTATGCGGACATGTCCGCGATTATGGACGGTAATCGGAAAAGGTTCGTTAAAATGCATCCGACAGGCACCTGCCCATACTTGATTGCATATACTATAGCGTATTGACTATTATCCCGGCCGAATAGGCTCAAGCGAGGAGATAATACGAATGAAATCCGTAGCACCGACAAACTGGCATCCATTGTTGCGAGACCCCGGAGCTCATCGGGAAACAAAAGGCCGGAAGCCCGGCACGGCGGCCGGAATGACGATGATCATTGACAAAGGACTCGGTTCCGCCGCTTTTTGCGATCTGCTGGAAACGGCCGGTTCATATATCGATATTGTGAAACTCGGGTTTGGGACGGCCGTTCTCTATGACGATGAGCTGCTGATCAAAAAAATCCTGCTTGCAAAAGCAAAAGGTTTAACGATCATGCCGGGCGGAACGCTGCTGGAGCGGGCAGTCAGCAAAGGGGTCGTTTCATCTTTCTTTGAAATGATTTGCAAATTCGGGTTTAACGGTGTGGAAGTTTCCGACGGAACGATCAACTTAAGCCGGGCAAAACGAACCGAACTGATCCGGGAAGCGGCGGCCAGAGGACTGACGGTCTACAGCGAATACGGCAAAAAGATTGCCGGTTCCACGATTGACATATCGGAATTTTTATTCACCGCGGATGAGGACTGGAATGCGGGTGTGGAGCTTATTACAGTCGAAGCGAGGGAGTCGGGGCAAAATGTCGGTCTCTTTGACGAAAACGGCCGCTGCCGCGAGCATACACTTGCGCAGTTGAAGGAAGCGATCGGCGAACCGGAGCGCATTTTATGGGAAGCGCCGCTGAAACCGCAGCAGGTTTTGCTGCTGCACACGTTCGGCCCTCAAGTTCATCTGGGCAATATCGCACCCGCAGACGCTCTCGCGCTGGAAACGATGCGACGGGGGCTTCGCTCCGATACGTTCGAGTTCGGAGATAGGCATGAGCCGATAGTCTATATGATCTGACAAGATTGTATACACGGGGAAGGCGGTAAGTTTCATGCATGTACGCGTAATTTCGAATGTAAACGAAGCGAGCTCGGTCACGTTCATTCACCGGACGGCGGTCGTCATCGATGTGCTGAGGGCATCCACGACGATGGTCGCGGCGCTCGCGATGGGAGCGGAAAGCATCACGCCCGTCGAGACCGTACTGGATGCGAAAGCGATGCGAAAGCCCGGCGAGCTGCTCGGGGGGGAGCGGTTTGGCCGCTCCATTCCGGGATTCGATCTTGGCAATTCGCCCGAGGAATACGACCGCAAAACGGTACAGGGCAAGCGCATCCTGTTTACGACGACGAACGGGACGCGGGCGGTGCACAAAGCGCTGCGCGCCGATTTCGTCCTGGTCGGCGCCTTTGTCAATGCGGCCGCTTGCGCCGCGTCCGCCGTCTCCTTGAAACGGGACGCGGTACTGCTGTGTGCGGGCAGCCATGATGAATTCGCCCTCGAAGACGGACTGTGCGCAGGTCTGCTGCTGCACCGGCTGCAGGAAATGACCGGCAAGCTGGAAACGGACGATTTCGGTGCTGCTATGCTTGGCCTGTACGAAAGCAAACGAGAGCGCATCCTCGAGATGCTGCGGCAATGTGCGGGCGGCCGCAAGCTGATCAAGCTTGGCCATGAGCGGGATGTGACGTTTTGCAGCTTTAGCGACACGATTCCTTGCGTGCCGCGCCTATCCGGGGACCGGTTGGTTGCGGATCGTCAGAACTAGTTCGGATCGGCGTTTGCAGGCCGGAACAAAGGACGCATAAGCGGCAAGCTTGTATCATACTTATGAAACAGGCTTGCCGCAGCAAGCGGCATCCGAGTCCGTCACATGTCAGGAGCCTGTCTATGAACGGTGAAATTTTACTCGTTGGCCTGATCATTATCGGCTTGATCGGCCGTTCGCCCATTATTTCCACCGCTGCCTGCATTCTGCTTGTCGTGAAGCTCGTTCACCTCGGACGTTACTTGCCGGCCATTGAACGGCGCGGCCTGGAGCTGGGGCTGCTGTTTCTGACGTTCAGCGTGCTCGTGCCATTCGCCGCCGGCCGGATTCAGCTGAAAGATTTAACGGCAGCGCTGTCTTCCTGGCCGGGGTGGCTCGCCTTAATCGGCGGCGCTGCGGCTACTTATGTAAACGGCAAGGGGCTGGAGATGCTTAAATTCGACCCCCAGCTTATTGTCGGCCTCGTACTCGGCTCTATCCTAGGCATTGTATTTCTACGCGGCATTCCCGTAGGCCCGCTGATGGCTGCTGGCATAACGGCGATATTATTCAAGGTTTTTTCCTGGATTGCCGGAAAAATGTAAGCTTTATCCCGAAGCCCTTTAAAACGCAAAAGAAAGCAGCCCCTCTCTTAAGCGGAATGCGTAAAGAGAGGAACTGCTTTCTTTTTTGTTTTCATTCGCATAAACCTATGAGGCCTGCCTGACACCGCTTATCGGCGATCCTGCGGACCTCCGACGAACACCTGCTCGGCCGTATCGAGCCCGTATGCGGTATGAAGCGCGCGTACCACGTCGCCAAGCGGCTCGGAATCGATGACGCAGGACACTTTGATCTCGGAAGTGCTCACCATCTTGATGCTGACGCCAATGCTCGAAATCGCCTTGAACATCGTGGCCGCCACTCCCGGATTGCTCACCATTCCCGCGCCTACGATGGACACTTTCACAAGATTCGCCTCGGAAGTCGTCTCGAGGTAAGGAACTTTCGAGCGGATGCTCTCGATTACGGCAATCGCCCGCTCACGGTCGTCGCCGCTGACGGTAAACGAAAAGTCGGCCTTTCCGCCCTGAACGCCGCTTTGTACGATAATATCGACGTCGATTCCGCTTTCGGCAAGCGCTCCGAACATTCCCGCAAGCACGCCGGGAACATCCTCCACGCCCAAAACGCTGATTCGAGCCACATTTTTGTCAAACGCGATACCGCGAACGACCACGCCTTGCTCCATGACCGCTTCCTCCTTCACACTCGTTCCTTCGTTATGCGTGAAGCTGGAACGCACGACCAGTTTCACGTTATTATGCTTGGCATACTCCACCGCGCGCGGATGCAGAACAGCCGCTCCCAGATGGGCAAGCTCCAGCATCTCGTCATAGGATATTTCATCCAGCTTGCGCGCATTTTTCACGACGCGCGGATCGGTCGAATAAATGCCGTCCACGTCCGTATAAATTTCGCACACGTCCGCCTTGACCGCCGCCGCCAGCGCAACCGCCGTCGTATCGGAGCCTCCGCGTCCAAGCGTCGTAATTTCGCCGTCCTCGGTCATCCCTTGGAATCCGGCGACGATGACGATATTCCCCTCTTCAAGCGCTTTGAAAATCCGCTCCGGCTTAATATCGGTAATGCGCGCTTTCGCATGCACATCCTCCGTCCGGATGCCGGCTTGCCAGCCGGTAAGCGATACCGCTTGATGGCCAAGCCCGTGTATCGTCATCGACAGCAGGGCAACTGATATTTGCTCCCCTGTCGTAAGCAGCATATCCATTTCCCGCGCCGGCGGATTCGGATTCAGCAACTTGGACTGATCGATCAGATCGTCCGTTGTATCCCCCATCGCCGAGACGACGATGACAACTTTATTGCCTGCTTCCTTCTTTTCGATAATCCGCTGCGCAACTCTTTGCATTCGTTCCGTCGTGCCGACCGAACTGCCGCCGAACTTCATCACAACCAACGACAAAGCCGATTCACTCCCAACCTTGACTTTTGCATACAGAATTATATTATATCACACTTGCCCAAATCTGTGATAAAAAAGTTAGCTTCCACCGTCGTCACCGTAAGCTGAAACGGCAAAAAACCGTCCGATGGAGTCGGACGGCTTCAGAGCAGCGCTTAAGCTTACGCGCGGGAAATATAGTGCCCGTCGCGGGTATCGATCAGCAGGACGTCGTCTTCGTTGATGAACAGCGGAACCTGCACGTTCAGGCCCGTTTCAAGCTTGGCGTTTTTCGTTGCGCCGGTTGCCGTATTGCCTTTAATGCCCGGTTCCGTTTCGATTACTTTCAACTCGACGCTGTTCGGCATCGAAATCCCGATGATTTCGCCCTGGTAGCTGGAAATATTGACATTCATGTTTTCTTTCAGGAAGTTGAGCTCCCATTCCAACTGATCCTTGTCCAGGTTGAACTGGTCATACGTTTCGTTATCCATAAACGTGTATTCGTTGCCGGAGTTGTACAGGTATTGCACCTGACGGTTCTCGACGTGTGCGCGGCCGATATTTTCGCCGGCGCGGAACGTTTTTTCCACGACGTTGCCGTTGCGGAGGTTTTTCAGCTTGGAGCGGACGAAAGCCGCGCCTTTGCCCGGTTTAACGTGCTGGAACTCGATAACCGAGAAGATGTCTCCGTCCACTTCGACGGTAAGGCCTGTTTTGAAATCGTTAACTGAAATCACTTCTAAATTCCCTCCTAGTAGTTAGCGGTACGATGCCGCGGGCCCTCAAGCAGGACCTCAAAGTTGTCATTGCAAAACAAGAAGCTCTTTCGGCGAGGAGGTCAAAATCCGGATCCCCGTATCCGTAATGAGAATGTCGTCCTCGATCCGAACGCCGCCGAAGCCGGGAATATAAATTCCGGGCTCTACCGTTACCGTCATGCCGGGCACAAGCACGGTATCGCTGCGCATCGACAGCCGCGGCTCCTCGTGAATTTCCATCCCGAGACCGTGGCCCGTGCTGTGGCCGAACTGCTCGCCGTACCCGTAGCGGGCAATGACATCGCGCGCCAGCGCGTCGGCTTCCTTGCCCGTCATGCCGGGACGGATGTTCTGCAGCGCATTCATCTGCGCCTCCAGCACGATGTTGTAAATGTCCCGGTGCCGCTCCGACGGCTTGCCGACCACCACGGTTCGGGTCAGATCCGAGCAGTAGCCATGGTAGTATGCGCCGAAGTCCAGCTTGACGAATTCGTCCGTGCCGATGATTCGCTCGCTGGCGACCCCATGTGGCAGCGCCGAACGCTCCCCCGAGGCGACGATCGTGTCGAAGGACGAAGACGTCGCGCCGCGGCTGCGCATGAACATTTCCATCTTCAGCGCAATGTCGCTTTCTTTCACGCCGGCGGCGATCAATCCGATAATATGCGCAAACGTTGCATCCGCAAGCTCGGCAGCTTCCTGCATGATCGCAATCTCGGATTGCTCCTTGATGACCCGCAGCCCTTCCACGATGCCGGCGGAAGGCACAAGCTCCACATCGCCCAGCGTCCGGCCATAGCGCACGAAGTTTCCGTAAACGGTATGCTCCTGTTCAAACGCCAGCCGCTTCGCGCCGCTTTCGGAAAGCAGATCCCTTACGGTCTCCAGCGGATTGACCGCATGCTCGACGATCGTAAAGCCGGGCGCCTGCTGCTCCGCCTGCACCGTGTAACGGAAGTCCGTAAGCAGAAAGGTACCTTTCTCCGTCAGCAGCACCATTCCGGACGATCCCGTAAAGCCGCTTATGTAACGCCGATTGTGGCCGCTTCCGATCAGAAACGCTTCAAGCCCCAGTTCCGCCAGCTTGCTCCTTAACCGTTCCACCCGCTTATTCGTCATATGCGCTCCCCCTTCGCTCGTATCGTCACTTGCTTTGCCGAGGCTGAACCTCTAAGACCGCAAATTAACGCTTTTATCCTGCCCGGCCGTCAAGATGACGGACCAACGCGGACAAACCAAGCTCGTAGCCGTGCGCACCAAAGCCAGCAATCTGCCCGATAACGACCGGAGCGGTCACGGATATATGACGGAAAGCTTCGCGCTTATGAATGTTGGACATATGCACTTCCACCGCCGGGACATCGACGGACGCCAGGGCGTCCCTGATCGCGTAGCTGTAATGGGTAAACGCGCCGGGGTTGATCAGGATGCCGTCTGCTTGTCCGTGCGTCTGATGAATCCGGTCAATCAAATAGCCTTCGTGATTGGACTGGTAAAATTCCAGCTCCACGCCCAGTGCGGCAGCGCATTCCCGCAGCATGGATTCGATGCCGGACAGCGTGAGAGTCCCGTATACGCCCGGTTCGCGAACGCCCAGCATGTTCAGGTTCGGGCCGTTAAGTACGACGATTTTACGCACCGCGCACCTCCAAACAAGTGTGGTGAAAAGATAGCTGCTGCGCCGATGTTTCCTCCGCGCAAAAGATCTTAGCCATTTTACCACAAATGCCGGGCAGTTGAGAAGAGCTTCAAGCGGCGGGTTCGCGCGAAGCCTCGTCGTGAAATTCGAATGCGGTCGTATAGCCTATAAATACCCCCCAGAGGATGAAAATACACAGTTCGGTCAGCAATGAATTCCATCCGAGGAGCGTCACCGGTTTCGTTGCTCCAAGAAGCGGTCCGATCACGCTGAAGATGACCGCCCACCATAGCAGTCCGTACAAAATCCCCGGCATCGGACCGCCGGCAAACCCCAGCACCAGCAGATAAAGGTACGCCGCCAATACGGAAAATAGAATAAAGCAGGCTAAGCCTGTTACGTGTCCCTGCATGGTAAGCAGAAACGAATGACGGAAAAAGGGCTCCGCCATCAGTCCCGGAATGACGCGGGTAAACTGCAAATAATATAACGCAAGTCTTGCGAGCCCCCAAATCACTCCCGCATAAAGGCCAAGCTTTAGCTGAAAAATCCAAGGATTCGTCGGGTGCGAGCCGTAATCGCTGCCGCCGCTCGATCGATTCATGACCGTTTCCTCCATTCCTAGATTGTCGCGTTTAGTATGCCAAAGGAAAGGGTGCGGTAAACAGCAAAAAAAGCTTTTTCCCTTGCCCGTCAAGTGGCATTCGCGCGGTAGATCAAGTACAATAGAATTGGTAGAAAAAGCTGCAGAGAGCGCCTACGCGCCTGCATGATCAACAAGAGGATGGTGACCGTCTTTTGTCGCAACAAAACACATCGATTTATGGGGGACAGGCCGTCATCGAAGGCGTCATGTTCGGCGGACGCAACGTCAACGTAACGGCCGTACGCCGTAAAAATGAAGAAATCGTCTATTATGAGGTGCCTAGGCCGGAGCAGAAACCGTGGTATCAGCCTCTGAAAAAAATCCCGTTCGTCCGTGGAATCGTCGGTATTTTGGAATCGAGCGTGAAAGGATCGCAGCATCTTAACTTCTCGCTCGAAGCATACGCCGAAGACGAGCACGGCGAGGACAATCAGGATCCGGCCAAAGCAGCAGCTCCGAAGAAAGCGGAGAAATCCGGCTGGAGCCTGTCCATGATCGTCGGCGTTGCCGTAGCCAGCATCATTTCGTTCGCGGCGGGCAAGATCGTATTTACACTGGTGCCCGCAATTATCGAAGAGCTGCTATTCGAACAGGCATTCAAGAATATAATAATACACAACCTGATTGAAGGTCTGATCAAAATCATTTTTCTGCTGGGCTATCTGTACATTATTTCCTTAACGCCGCTTGTGAAGCGTCTGTTCCAGTACCACGGCGCCGAGCATAAAGTCATCAGCGCGTACGAGGACGGCGCAGAGCTTACGGTCGGCAATGTGCAGCGCTACACCCGACTCCATTACCGCTGCGGCAGCAGCTTTCTGGTTTTTTCCGTTATCGTCGGCGTTATCGTGTATTCATTCTTCGATTGGGACAACATGTGGGAGCGCATCTATATCCGGCTGCTGCTGCTCCCGCTGGTGCTCGGGGCTTCGTACGAGGTGCTCCGCCTTACCAATGCGGTCCGCGATGTGCCGGTCCTCCGTTATCTCGGTTATCCCGGCCTGTGGCTGCAGAAGCTGACGACAAAAGAGCCGACAGACGACCAGGTAGCCGTTTCAATCGCTTCCTTCAACCGGATGAGGGAACTGGAAGGCCGGCTTGCCGGCCGCTAAGCTTAGGTAAGTTCATAACCGAATCGGATTGCAAGAAAGGGTGGGCTAAAATGAAACGTAACAACAGAATGAGTGCTTCGGTTTATATCGTTCTCGGTCTGGCCGCCATCGGTGTTTTTTTCCAACTGCTGCAGCATCCGTCTACAATGATTATTCCGGTCGTTGTGTTTGGACTGATTTTCATCCTGTACAAATTTCCGCCCGCCTCTTTGCGTTCGCGTCCGAAGGTCAAACAGCCGGTAAAGCAGGCCAAAACGCAGCAAAAGCCGAAGCCCCGCAGTAAAACGGTACCTTTCCGCGTGATCGAGGGCGGCAAGGACGACGACAGCATGCCGAAGTACCACTGATTGCGGAATGCACCGCTTACCTAACAAAAAGAACGTCCGCCATACAATCGGCAGACGTTCTTTTTTTGTTCCCGCAGCTTCCCGGCTTAATCGCTGTCGAGCTCGGTGCGGATCTTTTTCAACTCTTCCAGCCTTCCGCTGTCACGCTTCAGAAACTCCACCAGCGTCTCGATACAAGTGATGGAATCCCAGCTCAAATGATGCTCGATGCCTTCGACGTCGCGGTAAATGTTCTCCTCTTGGACACCGATCGTCGCGAGGAACGTTTCCAGCAGATGATGGCGATCGACGAGTCTTTTCCCCATCTTCTTGCCTTTGTTCGTCAGAACGAGTCCGCGGTATTTTTCGTAGATGAGATAGTTGTCCTTGTCCAGCTTCTGTATCATCTTCGTAACGGAAGAGGGATGCACCTCAAGCCCCTCCGCGATATCCGAGACACGGGCGTAGCCTTTTTCGTCAATGAGTTTATAAATCCGTTCCAAGTAGTCTTCCATGCTCGGAGTTGGCACAAGAAGAACCCCCTAACCTGCTGCATACACCTTCTGTTCCGGCGTTGCTCTTAGTATTTTACACTGACGGGCAGTCAGCCGCAACTCATTCTCAGCTCCCCGCATCCGTTCTCCTGAATGTTACAGGGTTGCCGGCGCCCTCTTTTGTCACAATAATGAAGAACCGTACATCGCTTAAACAATCCAGATTTCATCTCGAGGAGGCCGGTCCATCATGAGACCTATTGCTTTGGAGCGCCCGGGTGCCGGCAGGTCAAAGCCGTTCGTTCCCGATCTCGTTTATTTTGAACCCGATTCGCTCCACTATCCGAAGGGCGAACGGATTATGGAGTGGGTAAAAAAAGAAAACATCCCTTACCGGATGACGACATCCCATAACCGGATTACGAATCTGCCGGGCGAGACGGAGCTGGAGAAGTATAAAATCGCCAAACGGACGCTTGTCGTCGGCATCCGCAAAACGCTTAAATTCGACACGTCAAAGCCGTCGGCGGAATATGCGATCCCGATCGCCACCGGCTGCATGGGACATTGCCATTACTGCTATTTGCAAACGACGCTCGGCGCGAAGCCGTACGTCCGCGTTTACGTGAATACGGATGAAATCATGGATGCGGCGCGCGGTTATATTCAGGAACGAATTCCGCAGCTGACCCGGTTCGAAGCGGCATGTACGTCCGATCCGGTCGGGCTTGAACCGATTACCGGCAGTTTGCGGGAACTGATTGAATTTATGGCGGGCCAGCAGTATGGGAGGCTGCGGTTTGTAACCAAATTTCATCACGTCGATTCGCTCCTGGACGCCCGGCATAACGGTCATACGCGCATTCGCTTCAGCGTCAATGACAAATATGTGATCCGCAGCTTTGAACCGGCCACCTCGACCTTTGAGGAACGGATCGAAGCGGCCGGCAAGGTCGCCAGGGCCGGCTACCCGCTCGGATTCATTATCGCCCCGATCATTTGGCACGATGGCTGGGAGGACGGGTACGCCGAGCTGATCCGCTCGCTTGCGCAGACGCTTCCTGCCGAAGCGGCACGCGATCTGACGTTTGAGCTTATTCAGCACCGGTTTACGAAGACGGCGAAAAGTACGATCGAGAAACGATATCCGAAAACAAAGCTGGAAATGGACATGGACAAGCGGAAATACAAATGGGGACGGTGGGGTCAGGGGAAATACGTCTACCCCGATGAGCAAGCGGGCGCCCTGCGCAGCTTTCTATCCGAGCGCATCGCAGAGCATTTCCCGCAGGCGTCGATCGAATATTTTACGTGACATGGGAAAGACGTGACATGCAATAGCTTAAAAGCAAACGGGGCTGTCCATAATGGACAGCCTTCGCAATTTGGGTATCGGTACATACGCAACATTACTGCATACCCTTTATTTTGGGTTTTGGCACACGCAACTTCACGGCATACCCGTAAACGGATTTAGACTTGTTTTCGCTTACAAACGTCAGCACCGCTGTTCTAAACAAGCAATCGCTCTGCACAAAGGGGGAATTGTTGAAAAGCATGCGATCGTACATCTTTTTTCTTTTTAAATTGCGACGATGTTAAAATTCCTGCAAACATACATTTATTATCGACCCCAGCTCACGTTCAGGCTATAAAAGCCCGAAATTCCTGCACCATCGCAGGTATTCTCTCTGGACATGCGATTTCGCTCGATAATACCTGCACTATCGCAGGTTTAGCACACGAAGGGACCTCCAACCCCCTTTGCCGGCAAGATTGGAGGTCCTTTTGCGTCATATTTGGGACCAGCTAATCCAGTGAATTTCGGACCAGCTCATCCAGGGGAACACTTATGAGACAGCCCTATATGAGGTTGCCGAAGCTAATAAGACTCCTCTGCCCTTCATCCTTTCGGTTTAACGAATAAAGACGCCAGAAAGGAAAATATTATCGCGGCCGATATACCGGCGCTCGTCACTTTGAATATGCCGGTTATGATGCCGATCACGCCGCTTTTATGCAATTCCGCCAAAGCGCCGTGCACCAGCGCATTGCCGAAGCTTGTGATCGGTACGGTAGCGCCTGCGCCGGCAAACCGGATAAACGGGTCGTAAAGGCCGAGTCCGTCTCCAATTGCCCCAAGCACGACCAACAACGTCATCGTATGTGCCGGAGTCAGCTTAAACACGTCAAAGCATATCTGTCCAAAGACGCATATCAAGCCTCCGACGACAAAAGCCCACAAGTAAATCATTTCCGCTCCGCCCCGCTTTCGATCGAAACTGCATGTGCGATGCAAGGAATGCTTTCCCCCTGCTGGAAAGAAAGCGGCGAAAGAAGCGCGCCGGTCGCCACAACGAGTAGACGTTTCAATTCCCCTTTGCGCATCCGGTTCAGCAAGTGGCCGTAGGTTACCACCGCCGAGCAGGCACAGCCGCTCGCGCCGGCCTGCACCGACTGCTTTTCGTAATCGTAGATCATCATTCCGCAGTCCTTATATTCGGTTTGCTGCATCGGAACCTTATGCTTTTTAAACAAATCGCAGGCAATTTCATACCCCACTTTGGACAAGTCACCTGTCACAATTAGATCGTAATGCCCGGGTTCAATCCGGAAATCGCGAAGATGCGCCTGGATCGTATCGACGGCCGCAGGAGCCATTGCAGCACCCATGTTGAACGGATCCGTAATGCCCATATCGATGACCCGGCCGATTGTCGCCGACGTTACGCAGGGGCCGTCTCCTTTTTGCGAAATGACGCTTGCTCCGGCTCCGGTCACCGTATATTGCGCAGTCGGAGGCTTTTGGGAGCCGTATTCGGTCGGATAACGGAATTGTTTTTCGACCGACGCATTATGGCTGCATGCGCTGGCCAGCGCATACTTTGCCGAGCGCGAATTGACCAGATTGGCCGCAAGCGCCAAGCTTTCCATGGACGTGGAGCATGCCCCGAAAATACCGATGTATGGGATCGTTAACGTTCGTGCCGCAAAGCTGGTGCTGATGACCTGATTCATCAAATCGCCGCCGATATAGAAATTGATCTGCTCCTGCGTCAAGCCGGCATTTTCAACGGCGAGCTTGGACGCTTCCTCAAGCAGCGTTCGTTCCGCTTTTTCCCAGCTATCCTGTCCGAGCCTTATGTCCCCGTGAATGATATCGAAATCGTTCGCCAAAGGACCTTGTCCTTCAAACGGCCCGACGACGGCGGCTCTGCCGGCAATCGTCGGTTTGTTTTCAAACAGCCAGCTTTGATGACCTTTCAGCATGCTCAGGATCCTCCTCCGGCGCCAGGATTAAAGAGCCAATGCAGAATGCCGATAAAAAAAGCGGCAACGACGCCGAAAACGATGACGGGACCGGAAAGCTTGAACATCTTTCCGCCGACGCCAAGGACAAGTCCTTCGCTTCGATGATCAAGCGCCGCCGACGCCATCGTGTTGGCGAATCCGGTAACCGGAACGGCTGAACCCGCCCCGGCCCACTGCGCGATTTTATCGTATACGCCGAAACAAGTAAGAATTACCGAAATAAGAATCAAAACGGCAACCGTCGGATTGCCGGCATCTTCCTTCTTGAAACCTGCCCAATGAACAAACATATCTTGAATCCCCTGGCCAATCAAACAGATGAGCCCTCCGGCAATAAAAGCGCGGATGCAGTTTTGCAGAACCGGCCTTGCCGGCTCTCTTTTTGTGGCGAGTTCTTTATATTCCTGCTGAACCGGAGTCAGCTTTTTCTTTTGTTGGTTTGCCATAAACGGGTCTCCTTTTGAAATGAATCAGTGATGCAGCAAAGGCTTTACGTCCGAAATGACATGCTGCAGCTCCTTTGCACACTGTTCGTACATGTTCTTTGCCTCTTTGTTTTGGGTTGCCAGACCGAACATTTCCAGATCCGCCTCGCATTTTTTCAATGTCGCATATAAAGCCGCCTTCAGCTGCGGCTCGGGCACTTTAATCTGATCGTCAAACAAATCGACATATAATTGCCCGTAAGTATCGACTTGGCCAAGAAACACATTGTCAATCGAGACGCCAAGCTTCTCCAGCTCCGTATTCAGCCATGCCCGGTTTAAACCGATTGTGGCAAGCGGCTCATCCATTATTTTACCGTCCATAATAACGGCTTGCGGCTCTTGTTCCGGACCGACTTTAATCCCGAGGTGCTTCGGCGTTAAAGGCTGGTTTTCTCTCGTGAGCAGGGCGTTGATGTCGCCGCTCGGCTCCATGACCGCGAATTCGACATCGGCCACTTTAAAAATATTCCGCTTGCGCAGCTGCTCCATCAGCTCATCGGTCGTTAAGCGCTCCTTTTTCAAGTTATCTTCGAGCACCTTACCGTCCTTAATGAGCACCGTCGCTTTGCCGTCAATGATATCCCTTGCCATTTTGCTTTTCATCTGTAAAAACTCAATGCCCGTTGAAACCGCAACCCATACGCCGAGCGAAACGAGCCCCAAATACCATCTGGCGTCTAAATCCAGCGAAATATATGCCGCTATGCTGCCAATCGTAATCCCGGTAATATACTCAAAAAAGGAAAGCTGGGAAATTTGTCTTTTTCCCAACACTTTCGTTAAACAGAATAGGACGGCTACGGCAAATAAAGTGCGCAAAGCAACTCCTAACCAGTCAGGCATTGATTTCATTCCTCCCTTCAGTCAGCACGTTTATCAACACACCAAATTATTTGTTAAAACCGCCAAACTAAAACCGTTAATGATTTCCCTCGAAGGAAATGAAGCCGAGCAGCCTGAGACATTTTGGACTCTGGCATTAAGGTGGGAATTTTTTCCGCGAATTTTTAGCAGGCGAGTGAGTTAAATTAGATTTCGTTAGTTAAAAAAGGGTGGTGAGAACGAACTGACATGCCTCTTTCCCCACGAATGTATCATTGGTTTGTCCGTCCGCGATGGTTCACAAAAAAATATATTCACGACCACATCGAAAGCCATTTCAATTTGGATAACAAAACCGTTCTCGATTTTGGGTCGGGCACCGGCGCAAATTGCTGCATCTGCAAACCGGATTTCTATCTAGGCATCGAGCCGGATGCAAACAGGGTCAATCTTGCGAAGCGGCTTTACCCTCAGCACAACTTTACCGTTTTTGATGAAAAACGGATTTCGGCGCCAAATGACTCGATTGACTATATATTTATCGTTGCCGTTTTGCACCACATCGCCGATGAGCAGATTAAGGACTACTTGCTGGAATTTGAACGGATCTTGAAACCAGGTGGGAAAGTCATCGTCATGGAACCTTACCTGTGCGAGCGAAAAAAATGGAACAACCGATTTATGAACTGGTACGACGACGGGGAGCATATACGGAACGAGGACGGATATTTGCGCTTATTTCAAACGGGTGATTACGACTGCCAAGTGTTGAAAAAATTTACAAAGTGTTTCCTGTACAATGAACTATTTTTTGCTGCCACGCCCAAGAAAGGAGCCCGTCCGGAATTCGCGGCCAGCATTCAGCCTTCCTGGGAAGGAGGTGAAATCTATGACAGTCTCGTCCCAAGTTAAAACGTGCGTCGCTTCTTTGAAAAGCGCGCAAGCGAGTCTCGAACAATTTGCACTGGCAACGCAAAATCAAGAAGCGAAGACACTTTTTACGAATGCGGCGCAGCAAACGCAGCAAATCGTTCAGCAAGTGGAAGGCCGTGTTCAACAACTGGAAACGGAAGAGCCGCAATATAAAGGATTTTAAAACTAAAATTAGCTCCTTCTGCCAATTCCGAATCGCAAGGGAGGAAATCAATAGATGACACAACAAATCGACACCAACGCCTTGAAAAAAGCGGAGGCAGCTTCATCTTTGGCGAAAGACATGATCACGATGGCAATCGAGCAATCCGCAGCGAATCAGACAATGTGCGAAGAGGCGTTGAATCAAGCCTCAAACGAAATTACACAGGCACAAACGGCAATCAATCAAGTGAAAAGCGCGCTGCAAAACGCAAAACAAGCTCAGCCGCAAGCGAAATAGTCCGCCTGCGAAGCCGGTTCCTCCGCCGGGGAACCGGCTTCGCAACATTTTACGATAAGGATGTCCAGCGAAATGGCTCAAATCAGCATAAACGGATGCAGCATGCATTACACCGATCTCGGAGAGGGAACGCCGATTCTGTTCATCCATCCTCCGATTTTGACCAGCATGAATTTTTTATATCAGCTCCGGGGGTTGTCGTCCCGGTTTCGCACGATCGCTTTTGATATGCGCGGACACGGACAAAGCGAACCTTCGAAGAAAGCGGTCACGTATCCGTTAATCGTTGACGATATCAGGCAATTAATGAACCGGCTGAACATCGAAAAAGCTTTTTTGTGCGGCTACTCGACAGGCGGATCGATCGTGCTCGAGTTTCTGCTCGCTCATCCCGACCGTGCATTGGGCGGAATCGTCATTAGCGGAATGTCGGAAGTAAGGGACTGGAAATTAAAAAGCAAAATATCTTTTGGGCGCATCCTGTCCCAAATCGGAGCGGTCGGCACGCTGTCCCTCTCAACGGCCTGGACCCAAGCGGATAAACGGTTATACTTGTTCGGCCGATTGTTTAGCGAAGCGAAAAAAGGGAATGCCAAAAATGCGGCGCAATATTACAAATACAGCTTGCATTATAACTGTACCGCGCAGTTAGGAAACATCCATTGCCCCGTATTGCTCCTATATGGAGGAAATGACAAGCTGTTTCATCCGTACGCCAAGCTGCTGCATGAGCGGCTGCCGGATAGCGAGCTTGCGTTTATTAATGACGCCGATCACCGGCTGCCTACGAAAGAAGCCGGTAAGTTGAACGCATTGATCGGGAGGTTCATTGAAAAGCATGCGGGCCTGGTTCAGCAGCCGGAAACCGGATTAGAACTTCAACCACGATGGGGTAATGCTGTTCAGCCATACGGTGATGTCGGTCATCCGGTCGGTAAAGAGCAGGATGCCCATCAGCAGCATGACGGCGCCTCCGATTTTCATCATGCCTGATGAATAGCGGAGGATAAAACGGGAAGAGCCGATGAAAAAAGCGAGGATGAAAAAAGGGATCGCAAAGCCAAGCGCATAAGCGGTTGTCAGCTCAAACCAGGTGCCCGGCGACGATGCGGCAAGCGCCAGTATTGCCGTCAAGATCGGACCGATGCACGGCGACCAGCCCGCTGAGAATCCGATTCCGAATATAAAGGAGCCCAAATAACCGGATTTGAGACGAACCGGCAGTTTGATGTCCCGCATCAGCAGCCGCGGCTGAAACAGCCCGACCAGAAACAGCCCCATCAATATAATGAGAACGGCGGACAGCTGCCGGATCAGCTGCTGATAATCGCTGAACAGATCGGCAAAGGCATTGGTCCCATAGCCCAGCGTATAATAAACGACGGAAAACCCGATAATAAAAAACAGCGTGTGCGACATCGTACGCAGACGGATTTCGCGGCTGCGGCTGTCGCTTTTGAGCTCGGCTACGGAAATGCCCGTTATGTAAGAAAGATAGGATGGATAAAGCGGCAGGCAGCAGGGAGAAATAAAGGACGCGATCCCGGCCGTAAAGGCAAGCCAAACGTTAACGTCGACCATTAAATAAGCCACCTCCGAAGTCCATCATAGATTTGCCCCGCTACCCTTTCAAGCCCCGCCTGAACAACAGCAGTATCAGCAAAACGGCAATCAGAAGCATGACAACCGAGCCCCCCGGAGCGAGGTTGAAAAAGCCCGCCGCCAGCAGCCCGCCTATGACGGCTAGTTCCGATACGACACAGACGATAATGACCGACTGTCTGAAGCTGCGCGCCACGAGCAGGCTGCATGCCGCCGGGATGGTCAGCAGCGCCGACACGAGCAGCGCGCCGACGATTTTAATGGAAGCGCTGATGACAAGCGCTGTTAAAATGCTGATCATTAAATTGTAATAGCGGACCGGGAGCCCGCTAACGGCTGCCGCTTCTTCATCGAACGTAAGCAGAAACAGCTCTTTGATTTGCAGCCGGACGGCGATAAGCACGACGGCCGTAATTGAGGCGATAACAACGAGATCCGTCGTATTAAGCGTATAAATGCTGCCGAACAGGTAGCTGTTCACGTTCATGCTGAAGCCTCTGTCAAGCGTAAACAAGATC
The DNA here is from genome assembly GCF_000961095.1 of Paenibacillus beijingensis. Taxonomy (NCBI): domain Bacteria; kingdom Bacillati; phylum Bacillota; class Bacilli; order Caryophanales; family Paenibacillaceae; genus Paenibacillus; species Paenibacillus beijingensis. Next base: position 5,597,990 of record NZ_CP011058.1, read on the forward strand.
GAGGCAAGCCCGATGCCGCCGGACATAATGATCGCAATCGAAAGCTCCGCGTACGTTTTGTACGCTTTCCTCAGCTTCTCGATAAACAGCGCCGCCAGCAGCGCGAATACTAGCCCGACCGCAACCGGATAAATGCCGGTTAAAAAGCCGAGCGCGACGCCGGCAATCGATACGTGCGACAAACTGTCGCCGATCATCGACAGCCGCCTCAGCACGAGAATGAGCCCGATAAGCGGCGCGGTAATGCCGATCAGGACGCCCCCGACCAGCGCCCTTTGAAAAAACTCGCTAGCTAACAAATCCAACATGAATGCCTTCTTTCCCGCTCTCCATCACGTGCCGCAGCCCTTTGAGGCTGTGCGTCAAATCCGTCTCCGCGCAGTCTTCCAGTTCGTGTGAATGCTTGACGTAAAATTTAAGCTTGCCGCTTTCCGTTTTGGGCTCTTCCCCGAGATACGAGCGGATCATTTCCATATCGTGCGACACCATCAGAAACGTTATATTGTGGCGGTTGTGCATATGCTTGATCAGATGGAAAAAGCCTTCCTGCGTTTCCGCGTCGATGCCGACCGTAGGCTCGTCCAGAATAAGCAATGACGGATTATTGATCAGCGCCCGCGCCAGAAAGGCCCGCTGCTGCTGTCCGCCCGACAGCCGTCCGATCTGCTTATCCGCCAGATTGGCGATCGCCAGGGCGTGCAAGGCGTCCTCGCACCGCTGATGGTCGTCCTTCGTTACTTTGCGCAGCAGCTTGTTGCGGCCGTACAGGCCGGAGAGCACCACTTCGCGCACCGTTGCCGGAAAAAGCGGGTTAAAGGCGTTTTTTTGCGGCACGTAACCGATCCGGTGCCAATCGCGAAAGCGCGATATCGGCGTGCCGAACAGACGGATTTCGCCTTTGTCGGGCTTCAGCAGCCCCATAATCATTTTGAGCAGCGTCGTTTTGCCGGCGCCGTTCGATCCGATCAGGCCGACGAAATCCCGTTCCATAACCGAGAAATTCAAATTGCTTATAACCGGCTGCTGCTCATATGAAAAGCCTATGCCGTCAAGCGAAATAATATCACGGTGGCATCCGGATCCGGCAGATGAATCAATCGATTGCTCCATCTCGCTTCCCTCCTAAAAAGTGTTTCTGTTTATTGCAGCGCCTGTTTCAGATGCTTTAAATTTGTCTCCATCAGCGAAATATAGTCCGTTCCGTCTTTATCCTGCTCCGGCGTCAGCCCTTCGAGCGGGTTGAGCACAAGCGTGCCGACATTCGCTTCGCGCGCCAGCGTATCGGCCAGCTCGGCGGATACGAGCTCCTCGAAGAAAATCGTCTTCACTCCGTTATCTTTGACAAATTTGGCGATGTTAAGCAAGTCCTGCGCGCGCGGCTCCGCATCCGGCGAGAGCCCCATAATCGCTACCTGCTTGAGACCGTAATCGCGGCACAAATAACCGAACGCCTGATGGGAAACGACAATCGCTTTGTTTGGCATCTTGCCGAGTTCTTCGATGTAGGATTGGTCGATCTCCGTCAGCTTGGCTGCAAGCTTCTCGTAATTCGCATCATAAACGGACTTATTCGCGGCGTCAACCGAAACGAGATAGTCTCTCACATTGCCGGCCATTACGAGCGCCGATTTGGGACTCACCCACGTATGCGGATCAATGCCTTCGCCGTGCTCGTCGTGATGTTCTTCTTCGTGGTTATGCGCTTCTTCTCCGTGCGCCTCCCCCTCACCGACTTCAAGCGCTGCCGCTTCTTCCTCTTCTGCCGTCAGCAGCTTGATCCCTTTGCTCACTTCTCCGGTCACCGTCTTTCCGTCCTTCGGCAATCCCTGTACAAAATCAGCGACCCAGCCCTCAAGTCCGGCACCGTTGTACAGAAACAGCTCGGCGTCCCCAGCCGTTTGCAAATCGCGGCTTTTCGGCGTCCAGTCATGCGGCTCGACACCGGCCGGAACGAGATTGACGACATTCGCTTTGTCCCCGCCGATTTCCTTGGCTAAAAAGTAAATGGGGTAAAAGCTGGTGACAACGTTCGTTTTCCCTTCCACAAGCCCGCTCTTTTGACCGCCGCAGGCCGATACCACTGCGACCATCGCCAGTACGCTTATGAGAGCACCCGTTTTCAATAGCCTCCGGATAGGCAAACGCCATCCGTAATTGCCCGAGCGCGGGCGCTTCCTGTCATTGTTCTGAAAGCGGGTGGACAGCTTGTCATTTACCCGCTCGTTAATCGATCCATGTAGGTTATTGGTCATCATCATTTGGCTCCATTCGTTCCCTTTTTCGTAATTGTTACAATTACGATTTAAATTATAAGAACAGAAGCGCTCATTTGTCAACCGGAAGCAAAGAAATCGCCGCACGGCTTCAGGCCGGCGGCGACAAAACGAAACGAACTTATTTTACGACAGCTCCGTTAGGCATATCGTCGGGAACGGTGGCGAGCGTCAGCTGATCGCCCGCGGAAGCGGCCAAAATCATCCCTTGCGACAATTCGCCCCGCAGCTTCACCGGCTTCAGATTGGTAACGCAAATGACTTTGCGGCCGACCATCTGCTCCGGGGTGTAAAACTTGGCGATGCCGGAAACGACCTGCCGCTGCTCAAACCCAAGATCGAGCTGCAGCTTCAGCAGCTTATCCGCCTTCTTCACCGGCTCGGCCGCAATGACCTGAGCGACGCGCAGCTCGACTTTGGCAAATTCGTCGATGCCGATTTCCGGCGCTATATCCGGAGCGGACTCCCCGCCGCTGCCGGGTGCGTCCGGCTGACCCGCCGCCGATGCCGCCCCTCCGGCATCGTCCGCTTTCGGTTCGGCGGATGCGTCCGAAGCCGCGGCGGCTGTCGGCGCCGCTCCCCCGGACATCGCGGCGGCAATAAACGCCACCTCCTCGGCGACATCGAGACGCGGGAAGAGCGGCTCCCCTTTGCCGACGGCGGTGCCGCCGGGAAGCCGTCCGAACTGCTTGGCGGATTCCCATTCGGTGAGCGCCCCTTCTTCTACGCCGAGCTGGCGGCGCATCGCCTGCGGCGTCGTCGTCAGGAACGGCCCGAGCAGAATCGAAATGATGCGCAGCGATTCCGCCAAATGATACATGACGGAGGAGAGCTCCGCCCGCTTTGCCTCATCCTTCGCCAGCGTCCACGGCTGGGTTTCGTCGATATATTTGTTCGTGCGGCTGACAAGCTGCCAGATCGCCGACAGCGCTACGGAAAACTCCATCCGCTCCATCGCCTCTTCCGCCAGCCGGATCGTTTCGGCGGAAAGCGCGGCGAGCGGCTCGTCGAATGCCGTCACGGGACCGGCATAATCCGGAATGATTCCGTCCAAATATTTGCCGATCATCGCTACCGTACGGTTCAGCAGGTTGCCGAGGTCGTTCGCGAGGTCGAAGTTGATCCGCTCCACAAACCCCTCCGGCGTAAAGGTGCCGTCGGCGCCGAACGGCACTTCCCGCAGCAGGAAATAACGGAGGGCGTCCAGCCCGTAGCGGTCGATCAGCATAACCGGATCGATAACGTTCCCTTTCGATTTGGACATTTTGCCGTCCTTCATCAGCAGCCAGCCGTGCGCAAACACTTTTTTCGGCAGCGGCAGATCGAGCGCCATCAGCATGATCGGCCAATAGATCGTATGGAAGCGCACGATTTCCTTGCCGACGAGGTGAACGTCCGCCGGCCAAAACTGGCGGTATTTCGCATCGTCGTCCGTACCGTAGCCGAGCGCGGTAATATAGTTGGAGAGCGCATCGATCCAGACGTATACGACGTGCTTCGGATCTCCAGGAACTTTGACGCCCCAATCAAACGTCGTGCGGGATACCGCCAAGTCCTCGAGACCGGGCTTGATAAAGTTGTTGATCATTTCGTTTTTGCGCGATTCCGGCTGGATGAATGAAGGGTTCTCCTCATAAAAAGCAAGCAGCCGGTCGGCATATTTGCTCATCCGGAAAAAGTAGCTTTCCTCTTTCACAAGCTCGACGGGACGTCCGCAGTCCGGACAGTTTCCGTTTACAAGCTGCCGTTCGAGGAAAAACGATTCGCAAGGCGTGCAGTACCAGCCTTCGTACGTCCCTTTATAAATGTCTCCCTGCTTCAGCAATCGGTCGAATATGGCCTCAACCACCTTTTTGTGGCGCTCCTCGGTCGTCCGGATGAAGTCGTCGTTGGAAATGTCCAGCTTTCGCCACAAATCTTTGATGCCGGCAACGATTTCGTCGACAAACTGCTGCGGGGTCGTCCCCTTTTCCTGCGCTTTGCGTTCGATTTTTTGGCCGTGCTCGTCCGTTCCGGTCAGATACCAGACATCGTAGCCGCGCAGCCTTTTGTAACGGGCCATGGCGTCGCCAGCCACCGTCGTATAGGCATGGCCGATATGCAGCTTGTCGCTCGGATAATAGATCGGCGTTGTAATGTAAAAGCTTTTTTTATGATCGCTCATCGTTCTTCCTCCTCTTAACGGCTTGTTTGCAGGCATCAAAAAAACCCCCGCCCCAATATGGGACGAGAGTTCAGCACTCACGCGGTACCACCCAATTTTCTCCCGCAAACACCGCAAATAGAAATAGATATGCGTTGCCGCAGAAGCTTCATGACGCCGCCTGTATAGGACGGCACGCCGTTAACGCCGGCTGCTTGCGCCGTAAGCTTACGCCGGAACACGGATGCCCTGCGCTCGCAAACGGACCCTCCCGGACCATCTTCCTTCCATCGCTCCTTGCCGGCTCGCAGCGTAATGCCCGGCTCTCTGGATAGGCGCCGATCGGAAGTACTCATCCGTTCATCGGAATAATAGTATTTACACGTAATGGAGAATTCTGTTTAAGCAGACTATACCGAAAACAAGGCCATATTGTCAAGAATGGGAGTACGGATGGCCCTCCGCTTCAGCCGCCGGGGGAACGGGATCGAAGCCGCCGGGGTGAAATGGATGGCATCTGCCGATCCGCTTCAGCGCAAGCCAGGAGCCTTTGCCCGGCCCGTGCTTCTCCAGCGCTTCCAGCGCGTATGCGGAACAGCTCGGATAGAAGCGGCAGGTCGGCGGCTTAAGCGGCGAAATGACTTTGCGGTATACATGGACGGGAGCCTGCATCACCTTGATGAGCATACGATCCTCCTAAAGTTTTTGCGAAGCAAAAACCGCTTCGTAAGCATAAGCTTTAAAACAAAATGCGCGTATACGTTCATTTTGCCCCAATTGATTCGTTCCGTCAACGTTTCGAAACGCTGCCGAGTTCAAACCAAGAAACCCGCCGGCCGGTTTAACCGGGGCGGGCTTCAAAGCGTGGAAGAACGGGAGGTCCATTCTCAGGAACGAAGTTCCGGCAGCGGCTGGAACATCATCGTAATCGGCAGATTGCTGCCGGATGCGACCGTGAACACAATATCGACCGTTTCGGCATAGTTGCCGGAGCGGTACAGAACGGCCGCCTCCCCGTTATCTTTCAAGATGCTTATGTTTGTGATTGGAACGATTTGTCCGTTGATTAGGAAGGCGCCGGCATAATGGCCGCCTCGCGCATTGAGCGAGACAAGCGTGCGGGGTGCAAGCTTCAGCTTCATTTTATAAACGACGCCGAAATTGCCCGTATTGAGCTCAAGCAGACCGGTCATGCCGTCGATGCCGTCCAGGTTCGGATCCAGTTTGTTGTCGCCGAGAACGATACGCTTCGGCGTCTCTCCCAGCATTTCGCCGATATCGATATTTCGCGTCGCATTGTTGAACGATCCGCGCACATGTTTGTTATCGCGATCCATCAGGCTAAGCGATTCGACCGCTTTAAGCGGATCCTTGGACGCTTCGACGAAAACGATCCGGTACCTGAGCGTCCGGTCTGTTACCACGTCGGCATAGCCGGAATAAACGAGATCCGGCTTGATCGTCGCATTGATTTGCGGCAGCACCAGTTTCGTTTCGCCCGGTTTTACGCTCGTCCAAATCGTGGCCGGATTGGAAGCGAGCGAATTCAGGTAACGGATCGTTGACATTTTACCCGTGCTGATTTCCGACTTGTCCGGCCCCCCGGTACCCATAGAGCTGTAGCCGAACCGGGCCGTTTGATAACCGTCATTCGTGACGAGAAGATACATTTTCAGATTGGACCCGGTTTTGTTGAGATGATGGAACATCAGCCGCACTTTGCCGGAAAACTGGTCATCGTAAGCGACGCCTTCCTGGATTAACGTTTCGGGACTGTTGCTTCGTACCATCATGGCGTCTTCCGATTGGAAATCATACGAAACCGTCGGGATGCCCAGCACCGAGCCGCCGTCCACCGGATATTTGTCGCCGATCTTCGTAAACAGCTTGTTGTATTCTTCCTGCGAGTAGAGCACCTCATCGGTAACGGTAATCGTCTTGGCCACCGTGCCGGACAGCCCTTCGCCGTCTGTGACGGTCAGGGAAATCGTCTTCTCGCCAGACTCGAAAAAGACATCCGGAGGGCTCGCCGGACTGACGCCGCCTGCCCATTCGCGCTTCACAATATTGTTGCCGTCATCGGTGCTGAGATCGGAGTAGGCAATCGGCTCGCCGATGCGGTACGTCGTCTTGTCCGTTGCAAAATCGGCCACCGGCGGCTGATTCGGCGCCACAACCGTAATCGTGACCGAATACGGGTCGCTCCAGTTGCCCTTCTCGTCATAGACAGTGCGCGTAATCGTGTACGTGCCGGGCTCGGTAAACACATCCTGCCTGCCCTCCCATTGCTCGCCGACGATTTGCAGTCCGCTTGGCGAGAACGACTGATCCACATATGTAACCGTGTCTCCGGTATAAATTTTGGCCGGCAGGACGGAGAACGCGGCAGACGGCTTCGGCTGCACAATTTGCCAGGTCAGCTTGTAATCCGTGCCTGAGAGCGACAGCGTGCTCTTGGTCAAGTTTGCCCAGGTGCGGAGCGGCACCATCAGCGAGCCGTTCAATATAAACGAGGCGCCCTGCGAAAGGACGACGCTGCCGTTTGCCGTGACCGCCTTGCTGTTCACTTTAAAGCGGATTTCGTTCTCGCTGTTTTGGGCAACCGATTGCTTGGCTGCCGCATCATACGATATCCGGTAGCCGTACCGGGCAGCCAGCGAGCTGAACGCCGCATAAGCGATGCCGTCTTTTATCGTTGCAGGCTGGGCGGATGTATAGTTGACTCCGTTCAGCACCATAACCGTACTGTTTTTCTTTAACAACAGGGAGTGGTATGCGCTTTCAGCAGCTGCTTTTTCACCCTGCCACGCAAATGGTAAGACAAGAAACGAAAATACCAACAACCATTTAAACGATTTCATGCTACGTCTCCTTTTCCGTTACGCTCTTCTATGCTTGCCGCATCAAAGGCAATACGTAAACATAAACGCATCGGAACCGGAAAAGTTGCGAATATTCCCTTCATTTGGAAAAAGACACCATTCTGACACATACGCAGCGCAAATCAGCGCACGCTGCATGAAGTGTCAGCCGCATGCAAACAAGATAAGAGAGTGCTATAGCGATAAACGATAAACGATAAACGATAAGCTGCAGCAGCGTTATAGAAACCACCCGCTCAAGAGCAAATAAAAAATAATCGAGCTGACGGCGGCCCCTCCGAAACTGAACCATGCTACACGGTAACGCTGCTGGAACATGCGCAGCACACCGACACTGATCAGCGAAAAAATAAGCAGTAAAAATACGGCGCCAAACACAAACAACGAAAGCGATACGTCACTCACATCGGCAATCACACACCGTCACTCCCTTCCATGCTGTATCCATTATAAAGGAAGCGGTTACCAAACGCTATCGCTCTGTTTTCGAGGACGCCGTCCGTCTATTCCGATCTACTTCGATCTACTTCGATCTACTTCGATCTATTCCGATCTAATCCAATCTTATCCGATCTATTCGTATCGAATTGCCGTCTCCAAATAGCTCCGGTTGAACGGGCGTTTGCGGAGCTTTACTTTAAGGATTCCGTTGCGGTAAGCCGCTTGACAGGCCCTTGGAATGACCGGCTTCGGTAGTTTGATACGCTCTTCTTCCTGACCGGGCAAGCCCGTTATTTTGAGGCGGTCCTCACGAACAAGCAGCCGCAGACTGTCGGGGGCCGCAGCTTGGGGCAGTGCGATTTTGACGAGCAGATGACGCTGCGTTTCCACGAATTCGGCGCGGCTTTGGCCGCCTTCGTTCTGCCGCTGTCCCTCCATTGCGGATGTCATCATCTGCCTGACCAAACGCCCGACCCAGTCCGCTTCCTTCATCATGTCGAACCCTTTGGGCAGCTGCTGTTTAGCCAGCCAACTCTGCATGTCTTCCCATTTCGAGCCCACCGTCTGCACCTCCTTCGCTTCCATAGCCTATGCGGGACAGAAAGGACCCGTGACTGCAAGGCGGGGTAGGAGCTAAGAACATCTGGGCGTTTGCCGCATATGATGCATCAGAATGAATTTCCGAAGGAGTGACGGAACATGCCATCCGTAGTCGGATTTGTCAATATTGTAAGCATCGGCTCCAGCGGCGTCGTACAGTTTGGCGATACCGTTCAAGTGTCTCCCTCCAGCACCTCCAAAACGTACGCCGGCTCGGGCTCGTTTTTGACCGGCAGTCTGGCCAACGCCAACAACGGCGTCAGTGCCACCAACACGCTGGATCCGGACGTTCAGGATAGTCCGAACAACAAAGTCGCCGCCGGCGCGGGTAACGTCGTATGAATCTGACCGTCCACCAGACCATTACGATCAACCAGCTGCGAGTGGAGAACGTCAACAACAGCTCGGTGCTGCAAATCGGCAGCGCCGGTTCGATCCGCTCTTACTCGCAGCTCCTTAACACCGGCGGTTTCACCCAACCGGCGCCGCAGTTGGACGAAAGTGCGCTGTCCTTAGTGCCGCTGCCGCATCCCACTTGACGCAAGGGGGAAATCATGATGGATCATCCGTTTCCGGACTGGCACAAAAAAATGGATCCGGCGCAAAACGGAGCGTTTTCCGGCTATCCCGGGACTTTTCAGAGGATTGTTCCAGAGAGCGGCTTCGTTCCAGGTTCGTCAATTGGATCCGGATCTTTTCCGGGAATCAGTCCCCTAACTGTACCTGGGTCTGTTCCCGGTTCTTTTCCGGGTTTTGCGGCGGCTCATGGGCTGTCGGTTCAAAAGTATGGACCGGGCGCTTCCCAACCGTCCTTGCAGGCGGACGGCAGCTGCATTAACCCCGGCCAACCGCTGCTGCAGCAAATGCAGATGACGCTGGAGGCGCAGCAAACGCAGCTCGTGCAGCTTCAGCAGCAGGTGGACCGGCTTTCGCGCCGCCTGCAGGAAGTTGAAGAGAAGCCCTCTTGTACGATTGAAAAACTGGAGTATCATTTTGACCAGTTGAAGGTAGAAAAACTGGACGGTACGCTGAATATCGGAATGACGCCGCCCGGCTCCGGCCAGCTGGAAGAGCTCGGACAGCTTTCCATTCCGAATCATGTACAAGGCGGAACCGGCGTATTTCCGTCCCCTTCCGGACCTGTGTCCGTTTCTTCCCCTGCCGCGGGTCCGCAAACCTTTACGCCGCAGCAGATGCAGTCGCCCCATCTCCTGCAGCAGGCGATGGCTCAGGCCGATAATTATATGGATCAGCGCGCATCCGGCGTAATGGAACAAATGGAGGCTGAATTCGGACTAAAGCTTGACACGCATCACCGGCAGATGGTGCTGGTCGACATCCGCAAACAGCTTCCGGCGCGCATCCAGCATTATTTGCAGCACTACCGCAATGAGGAGAAGGGGAGACGTCAAGATGAGAAGACGGATCCCCAGCAGATCATGATCGATCAGGTGACGGACTGTACGTTGCGCGATGCGGAAGCAGCCATCCGGCAGTATTTGAAACGAATCGCATCAGAGCGAAGCGGCGCCGTTAATGGAGGATCCAGCCAATGAATTTCAACGTTACCAATTATGCGCTGAACGTCGGCAGTATCGAGCTTACAGGAGTCTCAAGCGCTTCCCTGCTTCAAATAGGGGACACCGACTGCATCAACTTGTATTCGTATTTCGACACTCCGCCGGAGAGCGTTATTATCGGTCCGTTTGCTCCGCTGCCGCCGCCGTCCTCCTCTTCGCCGGCCGAGCCTGAAGAAAGAGCGGATAACGACGGTAAGGCCGGTTCAAGTTCCGCAATTGCGCCCGCAAAATCCGTATCAACAACAACGCCGGCCGCCGCCCATGCTTCTTCCGTCTCGGGAAACAGCATGACGAAACCGGCCGGGAAACGGAGCTGACGATCCGGTGACTGCCCACGACGATAATATCCGTACCGCAGAAATCGGTTCGATCGACATCATTCTCGTTTCGCTCTCAGGGGTCGTTCTGATCGGAGATACAACCGACATTAACGCCAAGCTGAGAGCGCTCGCCGTCCAGCGCCAGATGGATCATACGGCGGGCGGCACCGTCGAGTTTGAAAGCTTCGGTCTGTTTTCGCTCCCCCAGCCCGCTCTGCGGCCAATCGGCGAACGAGGAGTTAAGGTAAACACCGTAAACGAATGCCCCCGCATTTGTGTAGGGTCCATAAAGACGATGTCGGTTGGCGCCTCTTCCGTATTGCTTGCGGGCAACACCGTAAACTTTACCGGCGACGCGCGGATCAAACATTTCCGTCAATTTTCCGGGCCGCTGCCTTATTCCTTAACGGCTTACGTACCAAGCTCCTCTACTACCGATGATTGAACAAGTCGGCTGCATGAATCAAGCGGATCCAGGGACAATTGACTATGCCAAGCCGTACGTTCGCCGCATACACTGTTGCTGTGACCCGAAGCGGTCACGTTAATTCCAATACCATCTGGAGGTATGCGCGGCATGAGTTACCCGGTAGCAGGAGCTGGCGTTGGCTGCAAATTCAAGGGAACCAGCGCAGGAGTCGTCCTCGTTCTGTTCATCCTGCTGGTCATCGTCCTGAAGACCTGTAAATTCTTTTAATTCCGCTCCATATGAGAAAAAGCTCAAGACGGCTCTGCAGCGGCAGGACCGTCTTGAGCTATCTAAACGTAAGGAAAAGAACAAATAGGCCGTTATTCGATCCGATCGTTAAGCAGCACCATATGAATATGATCTTCCCATTTGCCGTTAATGTTCAAGTAGCGGCGCGCCAGCCCTTCGTCTTGAAATCCCAGCTTGCGGACCACCTGCAAGGAAGCTTCATTGCGCGGCATTATGTTCGCTTCAATCCGGTGCAGCCGCATGTCTGCGAACGCGTGGCGGACAACCGCCCGGATCGCTTCGGTCATAAAGCCTCTGTTCCGCAACCCGCTGTCCATTTTGTATCCCAAGTGGCACGATTGAAACGCTCCCCGCACAATATTGCTCAGCGCTACCGAGCCGATAATCCGCTCCTTGTCGCTCTTCTGGACAAGCCACACCTTGAACAGGCGCCCTTCCGTCGACTCCCGTTCGTCACGCGCAAGCAGCTCCGCCTGCATCGGTTCCGTATAGTACTGCGGAGTGCGTTTAATTTCCCATTGCTCCAGATCAGCCGCGTTTCGCTTCACAAAATCAAGTATAACCGGGGCGTCCGTATGATCAGCCGAGCACAGCAGCAGTCTTGCTGTTTCCAGCAGTCTTTTCATTGTTGTTCCCCCTTGCGTTAACGCACGATTTGCCTGCCACGGCTTGTTTCCCGGTTTACTCGATATGCCTGTCGTTCTTAACCAGCCGAGTCCGGATCGTTCCGAAATTGGATGCGCCTGCTGCGCCGGAGCCGGCTGCAGCAGGCGCAATGAACAATCGATGCATTCAACCGTCATGCTCCAAGTCAAGGGCTGGCGGTCAGCTCCGCATACTTGTGGGCATACTTGCATACGCTTTGCACAAACGTCGCGTGCGACCAGGTGAGCGGCGCCACGGAGAGCGGGCTGCCGTCGTACGGGTTGAGCTGCTCCGGCAGCACGCCGCTCGGCAGAGCGTGGGAAACGACCCATTCCAGCGTGCGGCGCGCCCCTTCCAGATCCGACAGTTTGCGCGCGCAATCGATTTCGAAATTGGCAATCCAGAGCGTGCATATGATCCAAGGGTTGCCCGGCACCTTGTCAATCTCCCCGGATTGCTGGAAGTAGTAGTCATTCGTATAGCGGGCGATGCCTCCGACATTCGTCCGGACCGCGAGCCCCTCCTTAATCGCATTCATCGTACGGACAACCCGGTCGTCGTCGGCAGGCAGCACGCCGAATTCCAGCACGGCGAACAAGCTGCTCTCCAGCGTCATATCTTTCACCCAGCGGCCGTCCTTTTGGATCAGCCCGCGGGCGAAACGCCCCTCTTCATCATTCCAAAGATGGGTCAGAATCCCTTCCTTAATCGATTCCGCCGTATTGCGGTAATGATCGCTTCGTTCGTAATCGCCGAACAGCTCCGTGAAGAAAGCGGCTGCCATCATGCCGCCGTATACGGAAGCGGCCGTGTACGTCCAAATGCCGTACCGCTCTTCCCACAAGTCGTAGCTCGGCTTCGGCAACGAGAGCGAATGCTCCATATATTGGCTCAAAAACGATGCCGCCTTGCGGATCAAATTGCTGTACAGCGACTGCGGAAGCTCGATCACCTGATGACGGGTATAGTCGCGCCAGAGCGCGAACAGGACAAGCGCCGTCTCGTCTTCCTGAATCGGCAGCCTCCGGCTTCCTTGCACAATATAAGGATGCCAGCTCGAACCGACCGTTCCGTCGGGGTTGAACTTATGGTTTAAATAACCGTCCGGAGTCAGTGCCTTGGAACAGAAGGTGAAAAATGGGGCAATGACGCTCTGGTAGCCGGCCAGCGACATCGCATCGGCCACCAGCGCCCCGTCGCGCGGCCACATGTAACTGTAGTGATCGCGATTATACTGGAGAATGTCCGTATCGTTGGCGGCGATAATGGCGCCGCGCTCGTCGATTTGCGTCCGGACCATCAGCAGGCTGATCTTGAACATGCGCGCGACGCTTTCGGGCAAGTTGCCGAGGTTCGTCTCCGCCCGGCCCAGCCAATGATTCCAATAAATGACGATCCGGCTGAGCAGCTTTTCGGGATGATTGTCCTGCACATACTGGTTCAGTTCCTTCACTTCTTCCAAGCTTTGGCCGATCGACATCCAGTAATAGATCGTCTTCTGGCCTCCGGCCGGAATGATCGTGCGGAAGCTCATCGTGGAATCTACCGAACCTTGGGCGATGGCATTGCCCATCAGCACGCCGTCCTCGGCGTCGCGCCATGTCCCTTCCGCGGAATGAAACCGTTTAATGCCGGTGGAGTACTGCATCATTCCGCCTTCGTCGGAGAATCCGTTAAACATGAAATACGAGGAGCGCTTATAGTGAAACAGCGTGTGGTTATCGGGGTAGTAAGCGGCCGTGTCGCCGACCTCGGTACCGTCGATCATCAAATCCTGATTGAAAAAAAGGCGGTATTCTTTCGTTTCCGGCGATTGGTTGCGGATGACAACCCGTTTAATATAGATGCATTCCCGCTGGTGAATGCCGTCATTCATTTGCAGCTCGACGCCCAGTCCTTCATGGCGGGCTATTACATTGGTCACAAGCGAATCTTCAATATAATCGAGGCTGAATTCCCAAGCGGGGTCATCCAGCCAGGAGAAAGCCCCGCCGGCCCACAGACCAACGCGGCAATACTGGCCTCCCACATGATTAAGCTGACCGACATAAGGATAAAAGATATCCCGGATATAACAGTTCGAATCCAAGTTGAGCAGCATTTTACCATTTCCGATTACGAGGTGACGGGCCATGATTCCTGCTCCTTTCGCTTCGAAGCGAGTTGTTCATAAATCGCGAGATAGGCCTTTGCAGAACGGCTCCAGCTGTAATCATCCTTGGTTCCATTGAGGACAATGCTCTTCCATGCGTTCTCGTCCTTGTACAGTCGAAGCGCCCTTTGTATCGTATACAGCATTTCGTGGGCATTGTAACTTGAGAAACTGAAACCGCTGCCTTCTCCAGTATATTCATTATATGGCCGGACCGTGTCGACTAGTCCGCCCGTCTCGCGCACAATCGGAACGGTACGGTAACGCAGCGCAAGCAGCTGGCTCAGTCCGCAGGGCTCAAACAGCGAGGGCATCAGATACATGTCGGAGCCTGCATAAATCCGTCTGGCCAAGCCGTCGTCGTAACCGAGCCGGACGGCGATTTTATCCTTCCGGTGTTCTGCCGCATAGCGGAACATCTCCTCATAGCGCCAGTCTCCCGAGCCGAGAACGGCGAACTGCACCGGTTCGTCCAGCAATTCTCCGAACACGCCCTCGATCAAATCGAACCCTTTCTGCTCCACCATGCGCGATACGATCCCGATGACAGGGATTTCTTCCGATTCCGGCAGCCCGAGCTCTCGCTGCAGCGCCAGCTTGTTGCGGCGTTTGCGCGGGAGCGAATTGCGGTACGGCGTGTCGATCGCCGGGTCGTTCATCGGATCGAACAAATCCGTATCGATCCCGTTGACGATGCCCGACAGATCGCCCGCCCGCCAGCGCAGCAGCCCGTCCAAGCCTTCCCCGTAGAACGGATGTTGGATTTCGTTGGCGTATGTCTCGCTGACCGTCGTCAGCTTGTCCGCAAACTGCAGGCCTCCCTTCATGCAGTTGGCCGCATCGTTATGTCCGAGACCGTAATCGTCGAAAATTTCCGGTCCCATGCCGATCAGATCCATCATTTTCTCTTTGCCGAATATGCCCTGGTATCTCAAATTGTGAATCGTAAATACGCTGTACGTGCCGGCGAAAGCCGGGTCGAAGGCATAGCGCCTTCTAAGCAGGAAAGGGATAAGACCCGTCTGCCAATCGTGGCAGTGGATGATATCGGGACGGAAGTCGAGGCGGCGGATACTCTCCATGACCGCGGAGCAAAAAAACACAAACCGCTCCGGATCGTCCTCGTAACCGTACAAGCCGTGCCGGCGGAAATAATATTCGTTATCGATCAGGTAATAAACAACGCCGTCGACGACGCCTTTGAGCAGGCCGCAATACTGTATCCTCCAGCCCAATTGGACGGAGAAGACGTCCACCGTCTCAAACCGTTCGAGGAAGTCCCACGGGATATCCTCGTATTTGGGCATGATGATTCTTGTATCGGCGCCGCGGCCGCAGAGCGCCTTAGGCAAGGCGCCCGCGACATCGGCCAGGCCGCCCGTCTTGGCGAGCGGCACCGCTTCGGATGTGGCAAATAAGATATTCATGTTCTTTACTCCCCCTATCCGTTCGTTGTTATTGCCGGTTCAGATCACGATGCGTTTGCCGGCCATAAAGGGCTGTTCATCGGCTCCCCGTATGTCCCGTCCCTCTTCGACCCGGGCGTCTTTGTCCAAAATCACACGATCCAGGCTGCTTCCCGCTCCGATTTGCCCGTTCTGCATCACGATGCTGTTACGGATCACCGCTCCTTTTCCGACGTGCACCCCTCGGAACAGCACGCTGTTGATCACCGTTCCTTCGATAATGCAGCCGTTTGCAATCAGAGAGTTTCCGGTTTTGGCCCCATCAAGGTAACGGGTCGGCGGCTCGTCTTTAATTTTGGTGTAAATGGCGGACGGTTGAAAAAACAGCTCTTTCCACACTTCCGGCCGCAGCAGCTGCATGCTGTTTCGATAATATGCATTTACAGTATTTACCACACCGAGGTAACCTTTATACTCGTACCCGTGTATATGGAGCTCGCCGATTCTTGAGAGGATCGCGTGACGAACAAGATGATCCTGTCCCCGCGAGAGCGACGATTCCACCAGATCCATCAATAAATTTTTCTTCATGACGTAAATTTCCATCGAAACGAGGTCACTTTCCATTCGGCCGTAAGGCTCCTGCATCGCGATCACTCTGCCGCTTCCGTCCAGCTGCAAAGTGCGGGCCATACCGCCGAGAATATCGCTTTGACGTTTGTACACGACGGTGATATCCGCACCGCTTCGTTCATGCTCTTCAATAACCGGACCAAGGTCGATGTTGCACACGATATGGCTGCGGGAGATGACGACATATTCAAGCGGGCTGCGCTGAAAGTAATCCCGGTGCTGAAAGAAATGATATAAATCGCCGCGGCTCAGTTCACTGACCGAATCGGTGACCGGCGGCAAAATAAACAGACCGCTTTGGCGGGTATGCAGATCCCAAGGCCGGCCGGCGCCAAGATGATCCATCAGCGAGCGGTATTTTGTATGTGCGAACACCGCCACCTTCGATATCCCGGAGCTGACCATGCTGGATAAAATAAAATCAATCAGCCGGTACCGCGCCCCGAACGGCACGGTGGCGGGGCAGCGTCCCTCCGTAAGACTTCCCAGCTCGTCGGCTTCCTGAATCAGATTTATAACGCCCATCGCCTTTTTGATCATGGCTGTTCAACCTCCAGCTGGGATTGTCCGTTTGTCACTAATTCATCGCTGGCTACGACTGTAATCGCCTCTTCGTCCGGGTCGCCGATCGTAACTCCGGCCTCGATTACGGCTCCTTCGCCGACTATGGCGCGGTAAATTTTCGCTCCGGCTCCTATTTGCACACCCGGCATAATGACCGACTGGTTTACGATGCTATCCGGTCCCGTCTCTACGCCGTTGAACAAAACAGAGCGGTCGACTTCCCCTTCGATTACGCATCCTTCGGAAATAATCGAACCTGAAACGGCCGCTTCCGCTGAAATGTAATGACCCGGGCGGTTGGCGTTCACCGTGAAGATGCGCCAGTTCCGGTCGGACAAGTCGAGCTTCGGCTCCTGGCCGAGCAGATCCATGTTCGCTTCCCATAAGCTTTCAATCGTGCCGACGTCTTTCCAATAACCATGGAACGGATACATATGGAGACGTATGCCGTCTGCAAGCATGGCCGGAATGATATCCTTTCCGAAATCGTGACCGGACAGCTCGTCGGCTTCGTCGTGAATCAAATACTTCTGCAGCACCTTCCACGAAAAAATATAAACGCCCATGGATACGATGTTGCTGACGGGATTTTTCGGCTTTTCCTCAAAGTCGACGATCGAGTCGTCTTCGCCGATATGCATGACGCCGAAGCGGCTCGCGTCTTTCAGATCCACTTGAAGTCCGGCGATCGTCACATCCGCGCCGCGCGCCTTATGATGCTCCAGCATATGCTGATAGTCCATCTTATAGATGTGGTCGCCGGAAATGATCAGCACGTAATCCGGTTCGTACCGGTCGATAAAACCCATGTTTTGATAGATGGCGTTGGCCGTACCTTTGTACCAGTCGCCCCCCATCTGCTTGACATAAGGCGGCAGAATTGCCATTCCGCCGTTGCTGCGGTCCAGTCCCCATGGGCTTCCGATACCCAGATAACGGTTCAGGACGAGCGGTTGGTACTGGGTGAGCACGCCGACCGTGTCAATACCCGAATGGGCGCAATTGCTGAGAGTGAAATCGATAATCCGGTATTTCCCGCCGAAATGTACGGCCGGTTTGGCCATATCCTTGGTCAGAACGCCGAGCCTTTTCCCTTCCCCTCCAGCGAGCAGCATGGCGATCATTTCCTTATGTCCCATGGACTCCAACTCCTTGTTATTGTTTGCCCCGCGGCTCGAAAGCCAGAATCAGAAACGATAGCGGGGGTAAGTGCAGCGTAATGCTGTGATCGAAGCCGTGCATCGGAACCGGCTTGCTGGAGTAACCCGTTGGAATTGTTGAACTGCCGCCGCCATACTTTGCATCGTCGCTGTTCAGAAGCAGCTTGTATTTGCCTTTCTCAGGAACTCCCACTCGGTATTCCGGATAATCGGTCTTCGAAAAATTGCCGATCATCACGGTGAACCGGCCCGTGTCGGTATCCCTGCGGATGAAAGATATTATGGACTGCTGCCAGTTGTTGACATCGATCCACTGAAATCCTTCCGGCCGGAAATCGTCTGCCCACAGAGAAGATTGCTTGAGGTATAAGCTGTTCAGCTTTTTTGTATATTCCTTCATGAAGGAGTGAGATTCATACCCGAGCACCATCCAATCGAGAGGCTCGGTATCTTTCCACTCGTCGAATTGACCGAACTCGCCGCCCATAAAGAGCAGCTTCTTTCCGGGATGACTGATCCAGAAAGCGTAAAACAGACGCAGCTGCGCAAATTTTTCAGAGTACTCGCCAGGCATTTTATTTAATAAGGAACGTTTCCCGTGCACCACCTCGTCATGAGACAGCGGAAGCACGAAATTTTCGGAGTAAGCGTACATGATCGAAAACGTGATGAGGTTATGATAGTTTGGACGCTCGGACGGGTCCATCTCCATGTAACGGAGCATGTCGTTCATCCAGCCCATGTTCCACTTGAAATTGAACCCCAGACCGCCCATGTATGTCGGTGAGGTGACACCCGGCCATGCGGATGAATCTTCCGCAATCATGAGCGCATGAGGATAATAATGAAAGATCGTTTCGTTCAGCTTTTTCAAAAAGGCTACCGCTTCGAGATTCTCATGGCCACCGTACCTATTGGTCGTCTGGAGCTCCGGCGGTTTGTCGAATCTAAGATCGGTCATGCTCGCAACCGCGTCCACGCGAATCCCGTCGATATGGTAGACATCCATCCAGTACAGCGCGTTGGAGATGAGAAAGCTCTGCACTTCCGTACGTCCGAAGTCAAAGGCGTTTGTCCCCCACAGCGGCTTTTCCGCCCGCTTCGGATCCGATCCTTCGTACAAGGGCGTCCCGTCGAACAGCCTCAGGCCGTGGTCGTCCTTGCAGAAATGGCCGGGCACCCAATCCATAATGACGCCGATCCCCCGTTTGTGGCAGCGGTCGACGAAACGCATCAGCCCTTTCGGACTGCCGTAACGGCTCGTCGGAGAGAAGTAACCGGTCATTTGGTAGCCCCAGGACTTGTCGAAGGGGTGTTCGCCGAGCGGGAGCAGCTCGATATGCGTGTAGCCCAGCTTATGAACATAATCGACCAGATCGGTCGACAGCTCGTCATAAGTGTAAAATAGTTCCTTGCCTTTCAGCTTCCAGGATCCCAAATGCACTTCATAGATGAGCATCGGCTGCCGGTAAGGCGGATTGCTTCTTTTGGCTTCTTCCCAAGCTTCGTCCTTCCATTTGTACCCGGAGAGGTCCGTCACGACGGAAGCCCTGCCGGGCCTCAGCTCGGATGCAAACGCATATGGGTCGGCTTTAAGCAGCTTGTGGCCGTCCCGGGTTATCATTTCGTACTTGTATAGCGTTCCTTCTCCAATGCCGGGGATGAACAATTCCCACACTCCCGTACTGCCTGCCGCTTCCATCACATGGGAAGAGCCCTGCCAGCCGTTGAAATCGCCGGCTACCCGGACTTCGGCGGCATTTGGCGCCCACACGGCAAAGCGGACTCCTTTCCGCTTGCCTTCACGCCGGATATGAGCTCCGAGCGTGCGGTAGCTGTGGTGCAGATCCCCTTGATTAAACAAATACAGATCGCGCATGGACAGGCCACTGGGCGTCTCCGTTACCATCATCTGTTGGCACCTCCGGACGGATTCAATGAATGCGATTACTTGCTTCGAATGAAACCATGCCGCGATTTAGTTTCATTATAGCGAAATTAATGCAAATTGGACACCGTTTTTCTGCTTTCCCCTCCACACCGTTTCAATGATAAAACGTTTCCATCCGCTCGCTTTCGACTCTCCTTTTTAACCGAATTGATGCGCTTCCAAACAAGCAGTGCAGAGCGGCTTCCCCGGTCAATGAAAGCGTTTTTGTTTTGCGGAAATCCCTATCTGGGGAACCCGTTATTTTTCTTTTCGCCAACGATAAATCCGTCTCCTTTTTTCGATCCCTTTTTTTATCAAAAAAGTTTTAAAAATGGAGATTTGATGAAGAAACCGCTCCAGCAAGCGAACATATTCCGCAAACGGCGAGGGGCCGCCCCCGAAGGTCGCATAGACCTTTAGGGGCGGCCCCTTTCGTGCCGCCTGTGGTTAGGCGACAGCGGAATGCTGATTTTTCGACCGGCGCTGGCGCGCCGATTTGCGGAAGAACATCAGCTCATAGATGCAAGGCACAATGATAAGCGTAAGCGCCGTGGCGACGATCAGACCGCCGATGACGACGATTGCCAGGCTTTGCGATACGATGCTTCCGCTCTCCGTGGAACCGAACACAAGCGGCAGCATGGCGCATACGGTAGCGACAGCGGTCATCAGTATCGGCCGCATCCGTGTCGACGCCGCTTCGAGCAGCGATTCGCGGATCGTCATTTGCTTCTCGTTTTGCTTCACGCGGTCAATGAGCACGATCGCATTCGTAACGACGATGCCGATCAGCATCAGTGCGCCGAACATGGCGGTAAAGTCGGGCTTCACGCCTGTGACGACGAGGCCGAGAACGGCGCCGATCGCCGCCAGCGGAAGCGAGAACATGATCGCGAGCGGAGCGCGCAGCGTCTTGAACGTGAGCACCATGATCAGGTAAACGATGCCGATGGAAATCAGTCCGATCATACCAAGATCCGAGAAATCCTGCGACTGGTCGGCCGATGCGCCGCCAACGGCCAGGTTGACGCCCTGCGGAGGCTTTAACTCCGATACCGCTTTATTAATATTGGCGCCGACAACGGAAAGCTGGCTTGGTTCAGCCGTAGCGCTGATGCGGATGTAAGGTTTGCCGTCCTTGTGATAGGACATCGTCGGCTTTTCTTCCTTCACCCATTTGGCCACCTTCGATACCGGCTGCGGACCGCCATCGGTCATCACAATCAAATTGTCCAGGTCGCTTTGCTGCTTCGGCTTAAGCGCCGGCTCCAGCACAACCTGCAGCTGGCCGTCGTCCGTCGTGAGCGCACCGATCGGAACCGGGTTGAGCATCCCCTGCAGCTGGCCGGCAATATCGCCCGCTTTGGCCACAGCCGGATCGACTTCAAGCGTGTGTACCGTCTTCGTATCCTGCTGGTTGCTCGACACTTTAAGCACATCTTGAATCGGCTTGATTTTGGCCATTACTTCGTCCGCCGTCTTCGAAATTTGCGCCAAATCGTCGCCGGTCACGTCAACGAACACTTCGGTAGAGCTGCCGTCCGAGAACATGTTCATCGCCCCGGCATTCAGATCGGCGCCCGGATAGTTCGCACGCTCATTCTTCACCGCTTCGATAATTTTCTCGGCGTCGGCCCCTTCTTTCATTTGCACCATGAACGTAACAAGCGTCGGCGACGAGACCTGGCCGTACTTCGCGCCGTCGGCGCTGTTGCCCATTTGCATCCAAACCCATTCCTGGCCTTCCTGCTTCATGAGGAACGACTCCAGCTTCTTCCCTTCCTCCTGCACCAGGGCGATCGGCGTATCCGGCTTGTATTCAAGCGAAACGTTTAAGTTGGATGCGCTGGAGGAATCGATGGCTCCTTTCGGCATCGCGAAATAGGCGCCGATCGAACCGACGAGCAGCAGAAACGCCGTGACAAGCGGAAGCCATTTATGGTTCAGGTTCCAAGCGAGAAACTTCGAGAACCGCTCGGACGGTTTATGTTCGCGCAGCTTCACATTTTTCAGAATGCCGGCGCTCATAAGCGGAATGACCATCAGTGCGACCAGCAGCGATGAGAGCAGCGAGTACGTTACCGTCAAGGCAAAAGGAAGCAGGAACGATTGCAGCGAACCGCGCAGCAGCCCCATCGGCATGAACACCGCGACTGTTGCTAGTGTCGAAGCCGTAATCGCGGTCGAAACTTCCCGGGTCGCATCGATGACGAGCGCCGGCGAGAACGATTCTTTTTGCAGCCTGCGGAAAATATTTTCGATGACGACAATGCTGTCGTCCACCAGACGGCCGACAGCCACGGCAACGCCGCCCAGCGTTAAAATATTCAGCGTAACGCCCGACACGTCCAGCAAATATAGCGTGAGACCAAGCGACAGCGGAATCGAAACGATCGTGACAAGCGTTGCCCGGATATTGCGAATAAAAACGAGAATGACGAGAGTTGCGAACAAGGCGCCCATCAATACTTCGCGCATCATGCTGTTGACGGAATGAACGACCTGCTCCGACGTGCTGATGACCACTTTCAAAGTCGCGCCGGGAATATCCTTATTCAGCTGCTCGATCGTATCTTTCACGCCATCGCCGACTTTGACGGCATTTGCGTTGGCGCTTTTGGATATCGTCAGCATGAGCGCGTCTTGACCGCCAATCCGGCTGACGCTTTCCTGATCGTTGATCTGTTTCACATCGGCGACGTCGCCGAGCGTTACCCCTGGTGCAACGGGAAGCTTTTTCAGCGTCTCGACATCCTTCAGTGTGGAAGCAACGTTCAGATTGACCGAAGCTCCGTCCAGTACGCTTTCTCCGACCGATGCCGATGCGTTTCTTCCTTGAAGCACGCCGTACAGCGCCTGCAGCGGAACGCGGTGCGCCGCCAGCTTCGCTTCATCCGGAACGACGCTTACTTTCGGCTGCGACTTGCCGGACAGCTCGACCGTTCCTACGCCGTCAATGTCCCGGAATGCGTCGATGACCTGCTTCTCGGCGTTGTCGCGCTCGAGCTCTCCCATACCGTCTTTAAACGAAAGCGTCACAAACGAGATCGGAATCATCGAGGTGTTGAACTGGATGACATACGGCGGCGAAACCCGCTCCGGAAGCTGGACGGCGTTTACCGCACGCTCCACTTCGGCTTTCGCGTCTTTCATATTCGTTGCGGAATCAAAGGAAAGATTGACCTGCGAATACCCGTCACCCGATGTGGAGAAAGCGTTCGTTTTCCCCTTGACGCCCGATACGGCCTGCTCCAGCGGACCGGTGACAAGCGATTCCATCGACGCTGCGTCGTACCCCGGGCCGATCGCGGTAACGGTTACCATCGGGTTGTCCGCTTCCGGCAGAAACTCCATCGGAAGCTTAAAGTAACTGAACACCCCTAAACCAAGCACCATGACCACACATAGAATCACCGCCGCTTTGTTGCGAAATGCTCCTTGAATTAATGACCTCACCACTCATCTTCCCTTCCACTCTCTCTTTTTTGTACTGCTCTGGTTTTATTTTCTAAATTACTTTCATTACAAGCATAAACGTTCGTCTAACTTCCCGGAAACGGCTGGGGTCTGATTTCCTACTGGACTAAAGTCGGAGGCCCGCTCAGCCCACAGTCTCGTTCTAAGCCGCGTGCCGTTACTCTTTCAAACGTCAGGCAGGCCAGTTTCCGGATGCGTCGTTAACCAAAACAAGGGGCTGTCCCATATGCATGTTTTCGTCGTATTTCAAGCCCTTCTGCTTCAAAAGCGTAAACGAACGAACCGATCAAGGGGCTATCCTCGGCCGGGTCGTTCGTTTTGATCGCTCTGCACGGAGAGGTAATTTTTGAAATACATTCGTTCGTACATCTTTTTTCTTTTTATTTTTCGGCTGCGTTAAAATTCCTGCAAATATACTTTATTTGTCGACCCCATCTCTCGTTTAGGCGATAAAAGCCGGGAATTCCTGTACGAGCGATCGCAGGTTTTCCCTCCAGACAAGCAATTTCGATCGATAATTCCTGCACAGCCGCAGGTTTAGCGAGGAAAGGACCTCCGACTCCGCTTTGCCAGCGAAACTGGAGGTCCTCTTGTGTCCTATTTAGGACTCGCTCATTCATGTGCCTCTTGTTCATTCATCAATCGTTCAGCTCTTGGCGCCCGCCCGTAGCCCCAAAATAAGCGCGATAATGATGAGGATAAAAGCGGTCAGCGCCATCAGCGGAATCGTAATGAAACCGAACCAGTTCAAATAATCGACGTTGCAAGGAATGCCGCTTCTGCACGGGGCGATGCGCGCAAGGCCGGGAAACCAGATTTCCGCATTGTGATAGAGAGAAATGAGACTGCCGAGTACTGCAATCGGCAGCGCGTAGACAAGCATGCCCCGGTCGCCGCGGTAGCTCGCCATGCCGAGCAGAATGGCGAGCGGATACATAAAGATGCGCTGATACCAGCACAGATCGCACGGAATGAATCCGGCGATTTCACTGAAATACAAGCTGCCTAGCGTCGCGACGAGGGCGACGACCCAGGCGGCATAGAGGCTGTAACGGGATGCAAACGACTGCGTTCTCTCCGCCGAATAAACGGTATTTTCCATTTTCACAGCGGCTCCTTATTTCAGTGCGTCGTCAATGACGTTTTTCAGTTTGGCGTAATCAAGCGAATCGCTGACATTCAATTCTTTGCCGTTCAGGAACAGGGTCGGCGTTCCCCCGACATTCAGCCGGCGTGCCAAATCGTATTCTTTCTTCACGTCGTCCCGGTAAACGCCGGCATCGAGGTCGCTTTTCAGCTTGTCGTAATCGATGTCCAGCTTCGCATCTTTGGCGACCTGCACGAGATATTCGGGCGTCGCCCATGCTTCCTTCTCATCTTTCTGGTTCGCGTACAGAGCGTCGTAGTAAGGCCAGAACGCTTCCTTGTTTTGATGAAAAACGGACAGTCCGGCTTCGGCCGCCGTCGAGGAATCGGGACTGATAATCGTAAAGTTGGCAAAATAGATCGCAACCTTGCCGCTGTCTACGTAATCTTTGACGAGCTCAGTCTTGATCGAGGCTGCGAAATACTGACAGGTCGGACATTTGAAATCGCCGAATTCCACGATTTTAACCGGGGCGTCGGCACTGCCCAGCATCGGCATCGATTCATATTCGAAATCGACAGGCGCCGACTGATTGCGAATGCCAAGCACAATGACGGCAATAATGATGACAAAAGCAAGTGTAAGCCAGACGAGCGCTTTATTCGAACCGCCTTTCTTCGGAACGCTCTTCCTCGAAACGTTGTTCCTCGAAACGTTGTTCCTCGAAACGTTCTTCTTGCCGGCGATCGTTTTCTTCGAAGCGTTGCCCAAAACGGTGCCCATCCTTTCTGTATGTTCCGGCTCACGAATCGAATCCGGAATGCGGGTTCATTAAGTTACTGTAACAATTATAGTTAGCGCCGAGCGGCGGCGTCAAGGCAAGCCCCTTGGGACGGACAACGGACCGATGCCCGTTCGGCTTAAGGCCTCCGGCACCGGTTAAGATGAATAGAATCCGATGTCGTCAAGCATCACTTTCCCGCCCGACACATTGTTGAAATAAAACGTGATTTTCACGAGTTCGCCCGGATCGACCCCCGGTTCCGCTCGGATAAACGCGCTGAAAGGCAGTTCGCACGTCTGAAACACCGCTTCCGATGCCGATTCATATTTGCCGTCGTTCATTCGTTTATCGAGCCATCCGAAGCGCGTAAATTCCGTATGGGGCGGCCTTTTTACCTCCATGAAGCCGGAGAGAGGAAGCCGCACCGCTTCGCCGCTTCGACTCTCGAGTTCTACCTGCGTCTGCAGCCCCGCGGCGGAGGAAGAGGCCGGCAGTTCCCACGTCCGGTCGGCGATGGAAAACGTCAAGCCTTTCGCCTGCGCGGCCGCTTGTGCTGCATCCGCCCCGACCGTTACGGTGAGCGAAGCCGGACGGGATGCGGCGCCGCTACCCGTCCATGACAGCACGACGGCCTTTGTCCCTTTTTGCTGCCCTTGACGGTCTTTCGTCTCCACTTCGGACCATACGGCGGCTCCGCTCGCTGCAATCCGCCCTCCGAATTCAGCGGTCGTTTTGTCCGAATCTTCGTCAAATGTTGCCAGCGGCGTATATCCGCCGTCCCCGTACCTGCTGAAATAATTCGTCTCCGGCAGCCAGGCGCTACCCGTGCGGTAATCTTTGAATAAAGGGTTATATTCGTAAGCGCCGTGAAAAATCCGTTCCAGAAAAGCCGATACGTACACTTTGGCGATTTCCCGCTGCTCATTGCCGCTCAGCATGTGGTTTTGGCTCAGCAGCAATCCGTCCGGAAGCGAGTCGTCCATCGTGCCCCACTCGGTGTTAAAACGGCTGTGATTGGCGTCCGCAATATATAACGACGCTTTGATGGCGTCCTTGCCGCTGCCGATGGAGCTTCGAATATATTGGCGGTCGCCGTAGAAATCGTTCACATCGCCGTCCCGCGCCCCCTGCAGCGTTAAATAACTGACATCTTTAAGCTCGGCCTTCTTTCCGTTCACCTTCATGTCCGTCGGCGCAAGCGCAATAACCGCTTTTATTCCGCGATATGGCGCTCCTGCCAGCGACCGGTCTCCCGCAAACCAGCGGGAAGCGTCCGCCGCCATCGCTGTCGCCTGGCCGCCGCGGGAATGTCCGATCAGCGCGATTTGATCGATATTCACTTTTCCGAAAAACGGACTGTTCGCCGTCTTATCCCATTCCTGAATTTGCTGCAAATGCTTCAGAAGCATCCAGGCTCTCGCCTTCATATCGTTATCGGGGATGCCGGACCAAACGGAAAAGTTCAAAAAATTTTCGTCCACGGAGACGGCGATAAAGCCCCGGCTTGCGAGCAATTCGCCTAAATAGGCGTACCCGCCGTCGGACGGCTGTTCCATCAAATGATTGCCGTGCACGATCAGCGCGAGCGGGAAACTCCCCTCTCCCGCCGGCATCCAGACGCGCCCGCCCAGAGGCAGGGCGGTCTCGTCAAAGCCCCAGTAAAGCTTCTTCAGGAACGGCCATTTGGAAATATACGACGAGGCATCGACGGATGGCGCTATGATGTCCGCCTGATCAGCGAATTCCGGCCGCCGGCCGCTGCCGCTGCCGTAAGTAAAAGAAGTATAGGCGTAAGGGCCGGCGGCGGCGGGATTGGCAATGCCCGCTTCGTTCGCCCGGTCATAGCTCACGGCCGTTACTGCCGGCTCCGAGACGGCATTTGCAAGCGGGATCGCGGCACCGGCCAGCAATAGGAGCAGAACGAGCGCCGCTACCGCTCTCTTGGCCATGCGAGAGCTGAGCCCCGGGCCCGTTCGCAGCCGGAGGCTCACCGCACCGGCGATCAATCCCGCTGCCGCCCCTGCCAGCGTATAAGCGGCCGCAATGGCGGCCGAGGCGGCGAGGTCCAGTTCAGCGAAATGCAGCACAACCCAGCTGCCTACAAATAGATACAGTGCGCAGCCCGTAAAGAGCCGGGGCACCGGTAGGGCGAGCAGCGCGAGCAGCACAGCGAAGATGACCGCGGCCAGTCCCATTGCGGCCGTCCCGAGCGCCGCAAACAGCAGTACGTCCAGCGCCGCGCCGAAGCCCGTCGGCATTCCGAGTGCGCACGCAGCACTGACGAAGGTCGCCGCCGCCCACAAGCCGGAGACCGACAATCTCCAGAACGGCGTATCGTAACGGGAAAAAAGCCGCGCCCGTCCGACCAAACGCATCCAAATATCGTTCATACGGAGCTTTTGCCGCGGCAGCGGCTGTTCCAGCTCAGGAATCATCCGTCCCTCCCTCGGAGAATATCGCCTTTACTTTCTCCCTGTTTGTCTTCGACGTAAAAATATAAACGAGGTCCCCGTCGTGCAGCCGGGTGCCGTCATGCAAAGGAACCGCTTCCTGTTTGCGGATCAGCGAAGTAACAAGCGTACCTTCCGGCAAATGAAGATCCTTCAGCCGTTTTTCCGCCGCACCGGTTTGACGGTCTACCTGCATTTCAATAATTTCCATATTCGCCTTTCCGACCGGCACCGCATCCAGCACCTGCACCTGCGATTCGTCCACCGGACCTTCCAGACCGAGCTTGCGCGCCACAAACGCCATCGTCGGCCCTTGTACGAGCGCGGAGATGAGGACGATGAAAAAGACGATATTAAAAAACAACCGGCTGAATTCCAGTCCCGAAAGCAGCGGATAAGTGGCAAGGACGATCGGAACCGCCCCTTTCAGCCCCGCCCACGAAAGAAACAACGTTTCCTTGAATGAGAATTTCATCCAGAACGTGCTGGCAAAAACGCCGATCGGCCGGGCGATAAATAACAAAATCGCAGCCAGCAGCAGGCCTTGCCAAGCGACGCCAAGCAAATCTTGCGGATAGGCGAGCAGCCCCATCATGACAAACATCAGAATTTGCATCATCCATGCAAAGCCTTCATTGAATCGCGATATCGTAAACCGGTACATCAAGTTCTGGTTGCCGATGTACAAGGCGGCAATATAAACCGACAGCAGTCCGCTTCCGTGAAGATAGGCGCTCAAACTGTACGAGAATATTCCGAATGCGATGACCGCCACCGGATACAGCCCGGACACGTCGAGATTGATTTTGTTGATGCAGCGGACGGCAACGATGCCGATGACGACGCCGACGACCAGGCCGATCCCTATCTCCAGCGTGAGGTTCAGCAGCAGGCCGGGCACGGACGTGTCCGGTTTTTCGATCAGTTCGATTAATGATACCGTTAAAAATACCGCCATCGGATCGTTCGTGCCCGATTCCGCTTCCAGCGTCGACGTCAGCCTGCGGCGGATATTCCGATTGCCGAGGACGGCAAATACGGCGGCAGCGTCGGTGGAGCCTACGATCGCTCCAAGCAGCATTCCTTCCAGCCAGCCGATATTCAGCATCAGCTTGGCAGCGGTCCCGACGACCGCCGTCGTCAGCACCACGCCGATCGTCGCCATCGACAAGGAAGGGGCGATCACTTTGCGGATATGCTTCCATTTGGTCTGCATCCCGCCGTTGAACAAAATGACGATCAGCGCCAGCGTTCCGAACGTTTGCGTCAGTCCGGTATCGCTGAAGAAGACGTAATTGCCCAGAACGAGCCCTGCCCCGATAAAAAACACCAAATAAGGAAGGCCGAATTTGGAGGCGAATTTGGTAGACAATACGGCGGCAAACAATAATAACGCAAACAGCAAAATCGTTTCATCTGTTGTGAACAATGGCCATCACCCCGGGGATTGATGTCTTCAATACTTTTAATTTCACCTTATTACCCCGGGATAACCGTTTCTGACCCTTCCAGCTGTCTTCAGTATAGCATAACGGATGCGGCCGGCAGCGATCGTCTATCATCACCGGCATTCATCCGCGGTTACGAAAATTGATCGTCCATCATCAGCATTCATCCGCGGTTACGAACGTCGATCGTCCATCATCAGCATTCATCCGCGATAACGAACGGTACGCGCCTTCCATTCATCCGCCAGCATGCCGTATACGGCATGATCGTGGTAACGGCCGCCGCTGTATTCCTCCTGTCTTAATACACCCTCCTGCGTAAAACCGAGACGTTCCGGAATCGCGCGGCTGCGCGCGTTGTCGACTCGGGCCCGTATTTCAACGCGGTTCAGTTCCAATGTAATCATCGCGTAATGGACCATCTCGGTGCAAGCAGCCGTCATAATGCCTCGGCCTTGGCGGTCCTCGCTGAGCCAGTACGCAATCGACGTTTTGCGGTGCCTCCAATCGATCTCTTGAAAACTGACGACCCCGATGACGTTCCCCTGTTCGAAAATTCCCGCCGAAAAACCGTCGTTCTCCGCAAACCGGTTCATATCGAACTCAATTAACGCCTTCATATCGTCAGCCGTCTCCGTATATTCCACCCACGGAAGCCACCGATATAAATAATCGCGGTTTCGGTCCACCGTATGAAACAGAGTGCGGGCATACCGCGCTTCGAGCAGACGCAGCTCGATGAGGTCGTTTAATTTGCAGGAAAACATGAACGAAGCTCCTTCTGTTTTCTATTTTTGCTCTATCATAGCACAGTTGCGAAGGCCTCCATCCTATCGAATCGGCGGAAAAATAGCGGTCTTGTTTTCTTTTTTCCAGCTTTTCGCTAAAATAGAACCGTATGAGAACCGTTGAATGGAGGAAGCGCGAATGGGATCTGATTTTATGACTCAGCTTGACCGCTATGCGGAATTGATCGTCAAGACCGGCGTAAAAATACAACAAGGCCAGACATTGGTCATCAACGCCACCTTGGATGGTGCGGAACTCGTCCGTCTGCTCGTTAAGAAAGGCTACGAAGCGGGGGCTTACATGGTGAAGGTCAACTGGTCCGACGATACGGTGTCCCGCCTCCGCTACGACCTGGCGCCGGATGAGTCTTTTTTGGAAGAGCCGAAATGGTATGCGGGTGAAATGCTGGAGCTCGTCGAGAAAGGGGCTGCGGTCGTCAGCATCGTTTCTTCCAATCCCGATCTGCTGAAAGACGTTCCTCAGGAGCGGATCGTCAACCATCAAAAAACGTACGGCAAAGCATTACATAAATACCGTCAATATGCGCAATCCGACAAGTTCAGCTGGTGCGTCGTCGCAGCTCCTTCCCGGGCTTGGGCGGCTAAAGTGTTCCCGGGGTCGACGGAAGAGGAGCAAATGTCCAGCCTCTGGAAAGCGATCTTCAAGTCCGTCCGCGTCGATCAGGACGATCCGATCGCAGCCTGGGATGAGCATATCCGAACTCTCAACGAGAAATCCGACTATCTGAACGCCCGCAAGTATAAAAAGCTGCATTATACCGCCCCCGGCACCGATTTGACGATCGAGCTTCCGGAAGGCCATCTGTGGGTCGCTGCCGACAGCATCAACGAGAAGGGCATTCCGTTCGTCGCCAATCTGCCGACGGAGGAAGTGTTCACCGCCCCGAAAGCCGACGGCGTGAACGGTTATGTGTCGAGCACGAAGCCGCTCAGCTACGGCGGCAACCTGATTGACGGCTTCACGATTACGTTTGAGAACGGCCGCATTACGGACGTGAAAGCCGAGAAAGGCGAAGAGACGCTGCGCAATCTCGTCGAGATGGACGAAGGCTCGCACTACTTGGGCGAAGTGGCGCTCGTGCCGCACCAGTCGCCGATTTCGCAGTCCAATATTTTGTTTTACAACACCTTGTTCGACGAAAATGCTTCCAACCACTTGGCGATCGGCAGCGCCTACGCCTTCAATCTGGAAGGCGGCAAATCGATGTCGCAGGAAGAGCTGAAGGAAAGAGGCCTCAACACCAGCATTACCCACGTCGACTTTATGATCGGCTCCGCCGACATGGACATTGACGGCATTACGGCTGACGGCGAGGCCGAGCCTCTTTTCCGCAAGGGCAACTGGGCAATATAGGGAAGAATGGTGAACGCAGCGCGGTGAACGAAATGCGGTGAACGATGTGCCGCTGCGCGCGCGGGTTTAATCTTCCGATCGCCACCGTCCCCGGATTCCTGGATTCCATGAACCCTTAACAGGGTTGGAATCCGGGGACAAAAGCGACCGCTGCCGCTTCTCCAGATTCAAACCCGCCCGCTCCGCTCGCTGTTAACCATTCTTCCGTGGGGAAGAAAAAAGATTAAGGATCGGATGATTTGGGCCGATCCTTATTTTTGTATGGGAACCGGTTGTATTCGCCGGTTGAGACGCTATAATTTTAATAATGAAAAAACAAAAAAATAATATAAATATTGCAGGTGATGATCATGAACATTAGCTTGGAGCGGATAGAAGACAAAATCGAATTTTTCGAAGCTTTCGATTTGCGGACGCTGGAGAAGAAAATCGAGGAGCAGATCGAAATCAACAAGGCGCTGCTGCTTGGCGTTCATGCCGTCCAGCATCAGGCGGTCTTTCATGCCGACAGAGGCAAAATGATGTACAGCGCCGTTGTTCATTTCAAGGCGAAGTAAAGAAGCGGTACAGCGAGCGGCATTAGCCCAGCGCCCTGAATAGCGTTACTTGACTCGGTCGGCTACTGTGGAGGACCGAGATCAGCCTCGGCAGTAGCAAGAACTGCCAGGGCCGCCTCCCGAAACAACAAAGAACAGCCTGACAGCTTCTGCCTTGTTCAGGCTGTTCTTTTTTCACGAACATATGGAACTGAGGAGCGAAAATGAATATTTCGAGTTTGCTGTACCGATCCAGAGACTCGCTTCGAAGTTCTTCATAGAAAACGATTTTTGCCAGAATAGCCAGCTCCATATCGCCAAACGCATGGAAAAGGGCATCATACTCATCCCCATACAAGCAGTCTGATTCAAGCATATCGAGGTAGTCATGCAAGGAATGAAAGCTAGATAAGATCAGCTTGACTTTGTCCTCCTTACTCTCGCATGCTTTGTCTCTTCAAAGCATTGTGTGACCTTTTGCACGCCTCTTTCATAAATTTGGCGAACATCGATCGTTTTGAGATCCATGATCGCCTTCTCCGGCACCTCCAAGCTGAGCAGATACGCGTCTGCCGCATACATAATAGAGGTCAGGATGCTTTCGGCCGTTTCCGTTGTGACCGAGGTACTTTCACCCCGGGTGTATTTCCTGATCCACCGTTGATGATAAGCTTCAATTCCATTCTTCTTATAACTAACTGCCCGTCGCCTTCACTCCCGCTTGCTCCAGCTTGCGGATCGCTTCGATATCCGTCTTCGGGTCGGTGATCAAATAGCCAAGCTCGTCCACTTCCGCAAACCTGAAGAAAGCGACGCCGCCGAACTTGGATGAATCGGCCAGCGCAATGGTTTCCTTGGCATTGCTTATCATCAGACGCCGGATATCCTTGGCCGAAGGATGGTCGAACAGCGGCTGCTCGGTCTGCATGGGCTTCCGCTTTGCGGGCAAGCCCCAAGTCTTTGTCCGCGGCCGCAACCAGCTCTGCATGCGGATGGCTGCTGTAATTCCCCGCATTAGAGGCAAAAAAAGAACCCGTCGCACGGACGGATTCTCGGTTTCTTGCGGTTTCTTGCGGTTGCTGGCTGTGTTTCGGTCAATTGGTATATTGAGCTCTTGAGAACTTCCATCGTTTATTTTCGGCCCTGTGTTGCCGTTCGTCACTCCTGCTTCAAATACCGCTTATCTTTAAGGAACAGCCGCCAAAACCAAATGAATACCGGCACCAGCACAAGCGTGCCGGCCGCATACCCGACCAGCAACGACCGGAACATTACCGCATTGGTAATTCCCTGCTCCACCGTCAGATGGGGATAAATGATATACGGCAGGTGAGCGGAGCCGTATCCAAAGCTGGCCAGACCGTACTGGATAATGACGCAGACGACGGCGGCGCGCGGCACGCCGGTTCGTCCTCCGCCCGCTTTCCACCAAAGTGCGCTGTATCCGATGGCAAAGGCAGCGGCGGACAGCATAAACCATGACGCCCGCTCCCGCATCCGCTCCACCAGCCAATGGGCTTCGGGGACCATCGAAACGGCTGCAAGTATG
Source organism: Paenibacillus beijingensis (assembly GCF_000961095.1). NCBI lineage: Bacteria > Bacillati > Bacillota > Bacilli > Caryophanales > Paenibacillaceae > Paenibacillus > Paenibacillus beijingensis. The sequence goes on from NZ_CP011058.1 coordinate 5,630,931, forward strand.
CCGGTCAGCAGCGTCAGCGGACCAATCGCAACGGCGATGTGGCGGTATACCCGGTATGTCGCCTCATCCTCCGCCTCGCGGGCGAAATCGGCGAGAAAGAGCGCGGAAAGAAACAGCTCCGTCGCGATGCCGAACGCGAGATGCGCGTATTCGGTGCGGCTCATCAGCAGTTTTCCGGTCAGTACAGACGGATGTCCGTCCGTCATTTCCACAAATCCGCCGAGCGTAACGGGCAGCAGCGTAATGAGCAATCCGGGAATGAGAAGCCCGGTAATGCCCGATACGAAACGCAGCAGGGGGACGTATCGCGGCGACATATGGGAATACACCATAAATGTGCTGCGCAAGGTGAGCAAAATGAGAACCAGGCATACCGGCGTCACGAGCAGCGTGCCCAGCAGCGGCATCGCCAGCGGAAAGAAGCCGACCAGCGCGACGACAAGAAGCACGAGAAATACGTTGGTTACTTTCCATGAGGGAGACAGGTAGCGGTTGGCGATGTCCGCCGCATTCGTATCCGCTCTTTGGCCGAACACCATCGCCCAGAAACCGGCTCCGAAATCGATCGAGCCGAGAATGGAATAGACGAACAAAAAGCACCAAATGATGAAGATCGCCAGCGTTGAATCGGTCATCTGCAGACTCACCCCTTCGTTCCCGCAAGCTCCCGGGCGACGGGGTGCCGTTTGAAATAAAACAACATGACAGCGGACGTCGCAAACAGCAAAAAGGTATACAAGCCGATGAACAGCACAAACAGCGCCCCGAGGTTGCCGGCGGTCGTCGCCGCTTCGGATGTGCGCTGAATATGATAAATCGTCCACGGCTGACGCGCGCTGCAGCTGAAGATCCAGCCGGTCTCGATCCCGATCAGCGACATCGGGCCTGTCAGCGTCAGCACCCGCAGCAGCCAGCGCGGATAATCCCTCTTGCGCAGCCTCCGGTACAGCAGGGCGCCGAAGGAGAGCACAATCAGCACCGTGCCGATCAGCACCATCAAATTAAAGAGCGTATGGACAAACAGCGGCGGCCAATTCTCGCGCGGAAAATCGTTCAGCCCCCTTACGACTGTATCAAACCGGTTGCCCGCCAAAAAGCTCAGCGCCCACGGAATTTCGATTGCGCCCACCACCTCCTGCTTCTCCTCGTCCACGAAACCGCCGATTGCAAGCGGCGCGTGCGACTGGGTCTGGAACAGCCCTTCGGCCGCCGCAAGCTTCTCGGGCTCGTTCTCGTGCAGCATTTGCGCGGTTTCGTGACCGTTAACCGCCGTTGCCAGCGACATGACGCCGCCGATGAGAAGGGCAAGAAACAGTCCTTTTCGGTGGTAGATATACTCGCGCTCCGCTCTGCCCTTGCGCAGCAGCTTCCAGGCGGCGACGGAAGCGACGGCGAACGCTCCGGTCATGTAGGCTGACGCCACGACATGGATCGAGGTCGTCACGAAGCTCGGATTCCATACGGCCGCCCAAGGATCAACATCGGTCACCTGGCCGTTTGCAATCGAAAAGCCGCGCGGCGTGTTCATCCAGGCATGGGCATCCGTAATCAGCACCGCGGAAGCGCTGGCGCCAATGGAAACAAACACGACGCTGACGATCCGCATCCACGGCGTGAGCCGGTCCGCGGCGTACACGTAGATGGACATGAACAGCGCCTCCAGAAAGAACGCCCATATTTCAATCTGGAACGGAAGCGATATGACCTGCCCGACAATTTCCATAAATCCCGGCCACAACAGCGCCAGCATGACCCCGACGATCGTTCCCGACGGAATGGCCACCCCGAGCAGAATCGCCAAGGCGCGCGTCCAGCGTTTGGCCATCGCGGCGTAATCCGGATCTTTTTTGACGTGAAACAGCACCTCGGCTGCAATGATCATCAGAGGAAGCCCGACACCGAGCGTCGCAAAAATAATATGAAACGCCATGGACGAACCGAACAGCGACCGTGCCAGCGTAACATTATCCATCCATCATCCCGCCTTCCAAAAAATTACTCGACCTAGTATTGGAAGATGCTGTATGAATTATGTATGCTGTTTGGCGGTATCCGGCTGCTGCGCCCGTCTCGCCGCCCCATGCCGGTCTTCAGGCCACAATTTGGCTTGCAGTATCAAGCCGCCGAAACCGATGAGAGCGGTTGCCAGACCGAGACAAACAAAGGCGCTCCCGGCTCCGGTCATGCGGACCAGCACGCCGCCGGCAAGCGGAGCGGCGAACATCACAATGCCGGTTATCATATTTTGGATGCCGAATACGCGCCCGATCATTTCCGGAGGCGTTTCTTTTTGCAGCACGACATTATGAGTGAGCATATACAGCCCGTTGCCGATTCCGATCAATCCGCCAAGCGCCAGCAGCAGCGCTTCTTCGGCGCCCGCTTTCAGGCTGCCGAGCAGGGCGATGCCTGCGCCGATTAGTATATAGCCGCCTCCGAGGCCCCAGCCGTAGCGGATCCGTCCGAACCGGTTTATCACGAGCATTACGCCGACCGCTCCCGCCCCGATCGCCGCAATCAGCGGGCCGAGCAGCGACTCGTCGGCAGGCGCGATTTCCCTCAGCAGCGTCGGAAACTGATAATCGATCATAAGAATCGCCGTTAATCCGAAAAATCCGAATAGTGTGGTATGCAGCACGATTTTGGCTCGCAGCAGGAACATCCATCCTTCTTTCCACTGCTCCAGAAATTTTGTCCGGTCCGTTTGACCCCGCTGCTCCGGGGCCTTCGGCTCTGCAAGTGTGCGCAGCGGCAGCAGCAGAAAGAAGGACAACAGCCTTGCGGCCGCATTCAGAATGATGCATGCCTCGGGAGAGATGGCCCCAAGCGTTGCCGCACCGAGCAATGGACCGGCAATTTTCGAGCTTTGGTTGACCAGGCCGTTCCAAGAGGAAGCCTGAAGCAGCTCCGATTCACGGACGGTACGGCGGGTCAAAGCTTGCTGCGCCGGAGTATGAAACACGCCCATCGCCGTCCGCAGCGTCAGCACCGGCAGCAGCCATGTTATATTCGGAACCGCAAGTGCGGCCAGCGTAAGCGCTGCGATGATGATGTCGCAGATCAGCATGATGCGGATTTTGGACATGCGGTCGGCCATCGGTATGCGACAAGAACTTGAATTGCAATCCCGTCAAACCAGTCTCCGAAAGAAGCGAGCGAGTAAGCGCCGAAGAGGCGCAGGAAGATGCGGTTCGACCAAAGCGCCGAACGCCGCTTGCGTAGAGTTGTCATTTTTCCCTCCGTTAAAAGCCGATGTATAGCGCCATTGTAACGGAGTTCGATCAGAACAATGTCAGAGGAGACGTCAAACCTGAAGCGCCCTTCCCTGTTCACCGCCTTGCAAGCACTGAACGATCATCGCTTCCAACCGGTCACGGTGCTTCTCCAGCCCGTACTCCCGGTCCAAGTCGGCATAGACAAGTGTATATTTCCGCAGAAGCGTCTCCTCGTTCGCATAATAGGTCAAAAAGTTCAATATCTGCTGCACTGACCATAACTGCAGCGGTGCGTTGCCGGCCATGCCAAGCATGTCCAGTCCATCGCCGAGCATCTCCGCGGCTTCCGCACGTTGTCCCATCCCGAGCAGACGCAAGCCTTTCACGACCCGATACTGACCGATCTCACGCAAATACGGAGCTTCCCCCAGCATGCCTTCGATCGTGTCAGCCAAACGGTCCGCCGATTCCCCGTTTCCAGCAAGCAGATGCACATACATCTCCGCAATGGCTGCCGGCATCGTAAAACCGTGCAGTCGGTCAGCTTCGATCGTGCGGCGGGTCAGTTCAAGCCTCTCGATCGCAATATCGGTTCTGCCGCATTCGGCATACAGATCAAGCACGTTCAAAATGAGCATCTCCCGATGCTGCTCCGCGGACAGCAGGCCGGATTCCAACGCTTGCTCGTAAAGCTCCAGACAGCGCCCGGACTCCCGGGCCGTCACCCGGAACAAAAGCAGCATCCCATAGAGCCTCTGAGCAATCGGAAATTCGTCCGTATCCAGAAACCAGGCTATGTCTCCTTGCAGAAAGCGGATATAAATCCGGTAAAACGGATCCAGCTTGAAACCAAGCTCGTCCTGCTGCGAGGCAAGCGCCAGCATCGATTTCCCCTGGCCGAACAGATGGTATTTCTTCAGCATGAGACGCATATTTTCATTCAGCTCGGCATCATGCAGCGACGGATTGAGCGGCGCCTGCCGTTCCTTTATGGTGAGCGAATAGCCGTACCCGCGCACGGTATTAATGTCCAGCGACGGCCACCGCTTCAATTTTTTGCGCAGCCGGTATATATGGTCGTCGACCGTACGTTCAACCGGATATTCCAGCGGCCAAACGCGATCCAGCAGCTGCTCTCTCGTAAAGGCCCGGCTTTCATTCTCGTATAGAAACTTCAACAGCTCAAATTCCTTTTTCAGCAGCATCATCCGCTCCGGCCCGCACATGACGGCAAAACGATCCGGTTCAAAATAAATCCGCGCCATCCGATCCACCCTTTTCGTTCTCAGCTTTCCACCCAGCATAACACAAAAAAGGGGCGATCTTCACCGGAAGAAACGATGACCTCCGTCCATCCGGCACGACAGCCAAATTGCAAAGTAAATGTAAATAAGCCCGAAACGGGTAGGCAGATGAAGTGAAATTGCCTATAATTTACACGTATCCAAACAGAAGGGAATGGGAAACGTGGGCGAAACGAACCAAACGGCATATTTAAGGCCGCTTATAATCGGACACCGGGGAGCTGCCGGAGAAGCGCCGGAAAATACGATGGCGTCTTTTTTGCTTGCGGTTGAGCAGGGATGCGATATGATCGAGCTGGACGTACATTTAACCGCTGACGGTAAGCTTGCGGTTATCCATGACGAGACGCTGGATCGGACGACGGACCGTAAAGGCATTATTCGCGGGAAAACATATGCGGAAATTAGCGAAGCGGATGCGGGAAGCTGGTTTGCGGAACGGTTTCGCGGCGAACGGGTGCCGCTGCTCGAAGAGGTATATGAAGCGGTTCCGCAGCATGTACAAATCAACGTCGAGGTGAAAAATGGTTACGGCGGCGCAATCGAGCCCGTTATGGACGCATTCCTCGGCGATGGAGACCGGCTTCAGCGCACGGTTGTCTCTTCGTTCGACCATAAGCTGCTTGCCCGCATGAATCGAAGCCGCACAGATTTGAAGATTGGCCTGCTCTATGCCGGAAGATTGATCGACCACGCCGGCTATGCCGGAATTATGGGCTGTCCCGTCTATTCGCTGCATCCTCATTTTCATTCGATTGACGCCGAAGATGTTGCACGCGCCAAAGACGCGGGGATTGCCATTTATCCTTGGACGGCAAACCACGAAGCCGATTTGCAGTCGCTGATCGATCTCGGCGTTGCAGGCATCATAACCGACTTCCCGGTCCGGCTGAAGCGGATGCTGGAGCAGAGCTGAATGTATCCGATTCCCGGCTTACAGCATTCCGTAAGGATGTAATGTTACCGAGCCGGGAATCGTCCCCATAATCGCTATTCCTTAACCGCCCCCATCGTTATTCCGCTCACAATGTACCTTTGAATGGCAAATGAAAACAGCATGACCGGCAGGCTGAACGTAACGGCTGCGGCCGTCATCGGGCCCAGATCCAAATTGTAGGCGGTCAAAAACTCGGACAACCCGACCGGCACCGTTTTGGCCGACGTGCTCGTCATCATTAGCGCCATCAGAAAATCGTTCCAGGACAGCATATAGCCGAATATTGCCGTTGTTGCCAGACCGGGCAGCGAGATCGGCAATATGATTTTCATGAACGCGCCGAACCGTCCGCAGCCGTCGACGCGCGCCGATTCGTCAAGCTCCTTCGGCAGTCCGTCAAAGAAGCCGATCATCATAAAGATGACAAACGGGATATTGATGCTCGTATAGACCAGTACGAGCGCGAGTTTCGTATCGTACAAGCCGAGCCGGTTAATGATCCGGTACATCGGCACCGCAACGCTGATCAGAGGCACAAGCCGCACGCCCAGCGTCAGCATAATAAACAGATTGCCGAGCCGGGAATGAAGCCGCGACAGCCCGTAAGCGGCCATCGATCCAAGGAATACGCTGATCGCGGTGCTGCAAATCGAGGTCATAAAGCTGTTGCCGAAATAGGAAACGATCGGTAGCACGTCGAACATCGTCCGGAAATTGTCCAGCGTAAACACCGAAGGAACAATCGTCGGCGACGAGGAGATGACTTCTTCGGGCCGCTTTAATGAAGAAAGAATCAAATAAAGATAAGGGAAAAGAAAGGCGGCTGCGAACAATGCCGTGATGAACATCACGACAGCCGTCGCCGGCGTTCTTTGCCGCTTTGCCAATGCCGTCATAAGAGGAACCCTCCTGAAAATCAGACTTCTTTCTTGCCCGGATTCCATACCCGGTTCATGAAAAAACCGCAGACGAGCAGCATCGCGAGCATAAACAGCACCGCGAGCGCACTCGCATATCCGGTCTGATTGTAGCGTGCCATCGCATTGTAGATCATCGTGCTCAGGACGGAGGAGGAGAAGCCCGGCCCCCCTTGCGTCAAAATCCAAATAATATCAAACGAGCGGGCGGCGTCAATCATCCGGATTAGCACGGCGACGACGATAACCGGCTTCAGACTCGGCAGCGTAATATGCCAGAAGCGCTGGCTCCTTCCCGCTCCGTCGATATGCGCCGCTTCGTATAAGCTGCCCGGAATGCCCTGGATGCCGGCCAGCAGCACGAGCATCATAAACGGCGTCGTCAGCCATACATCGGCAATCATGCAGGAGAACAAAGCGAATTTGCTGTCGGACAGCCACAAAATGCTGTGCGGGGAATTCAGGATGCCAAGGCGGTACAGAATCGAATTAATGATGCCGAACTGGTCGTTCAGCATGAACTTCCAGATCAGACCGCACACAAGCGGCGCAATCATAAGCGGGCTTAAGAACAGCGTGCGCGTCAGCTGGCTGCCTTTAAAGCCGGTGGCCAGCAGCAGCGCAAGCACAAGCCCGATCAGCAGCTCGATCGTAACCGCTCCGATAACGAAGATTACGGTGTTGTACAGCGATAAATAGAAGCGCTCGGATGTAAGCGCATTCACATAATTGTCGCCTCCCACAAAACGCGTGCCGGTTTTCGAATCGAATACGCTGTCCCGGATCAACAGCGCCATCGGGTACAGAAAGAATAACACCATAAATACGGCAGCCGGAGCAAAAAACAGCAAAGCGGCTTTCCGGTCGTTTCGCGTCATTAAGACATCATCCTTTAAAAATGAATGCGGCGAAAGGATAGGTCAGATCAACCTATCCTTCTCCGATGTGCATCAAGTTACTGTCCTTCAATCTCGTTAATGAGATCGGCCGCTTTGTCGAGCGCCTCCTGCGGCGATTCTTTGCCGGAGAGTGCGGCCTGCAGCGCCGGGACGAGCGCTTCGCTCTCGATTTCGTTCCAATGTTCCAGCACCGGCCGGTTTTGCGTCTGCTTCGCCGCCAGTGTTTCGCTTAATGCGGGCAGATGCGCATATTCCGGCTTCGTTCCGTACGCATCGAATACCGATTTCCGCGCCGCCACTCCAAGCGCCTTCATAAACAGCTCGTTATGGTCATAAATAAACTTGATATACTGCTTCGCGATATCCTGTTTCTTGGAAGAAGCCGGGATCACTTGATACCACGGACCCGGAACGACGCCCACGCCGGCTTCGCCGCCGATCATCGGAGCGGCGCCCACCTTGCCCGCCACCTTCGATTTGGCCGGATCGTTGGAAGGAACGAAGAAGTGCCCCCACGCCAGCATCATCGCCAGCTTCCCGTTCCAGAACAGCTCGGACGTCTCGGAGGAAGCCATATTGAGGGCGCCTTCCGGAACCGATTTGTCTTCGTTCAGCATTTTCGTCAACAAATCGAGCGCATCTACGTAAGGCTTCGTATTGACGAGAGCCTTGCCGTCTTCCCCGACGACAAGCGGTCCGGCTCCGGCCTGTGCCGCATGGTCGAGCCAGCTCGCCACGGAATCGCCGTTGTTCATGCCGAATACGCTCGTTCCGTAAAGATCGTTGACGCCGTCGTGATCCGAATCGCGGGTGAAAAACTTGGCCGCATCCCGGTACTCCTGCCAATTCGTCGGCGCTTTCAGTTCATAGCCGTACTGCTCTTTAAAGGCTGCTTTTTCCTTAGGGTCTTCGAACAAGTCTTTGCGGTACAGCAATATTTTCGAGTTGGTCCACACCGGCATGCCGAGTATTCGGCCGTCGACGGTTCCGCCCTGAATGAGTCCCGGATGCAGATCGTCCTTGACCTCGCCCGTCATCAGATCATCTACCGGAGCAAGCCCTCCAGCGAGCGTGGAAAACCATAAAATGTCGATCGTGGCCACATCGTAAGAACCGGATTTCGCTTTCATCTCCGCATTCAGCTTATCGTACACGCCGATATATGGAACCGCTTCCACTTTGATCGAGTATCCAGTTTGCTTTTTGAATTCATCCGCCGTTTCGTTAACGACCGTGAAGGCGGGGCTGCCGCCTTCCACCAGTACGGTCAAAGACTTCTCCTTGGCGTTGCCGGCTTCAGACCCGTTATTTTGACCGCTGGCCCCGCTGCTGTTGCAGCCCGATAAGATGATGCTGATTGCAAGTGCGGCAGCTGCGGCCGCGGACAATCCCGTTTTTTTACCGCTCGACATTGTTTTTCGACCCCCCTAGGGTATTATTATCGATCCCAGAGACCATGCTCCGGCCATCTGCGCGGCAGTCTTTGATCCACGGACGGCAAAGCTTCAAAAGGTTTATGCGGTTCGAGCTGATACCAATAGGCGACGCTGGAATATTCGTTCCCCTGGTCGTTCGCGTGACCGTGCTCGATCGTGACCCGAATCGATTTCTGGAAGCGGACCGGATCTTCAATATGGAACCGGTACAAGCTCCATTTGCCGAAATGCTCCTGCACGTCGCTGCCGAGCGATATGCCGTGATAAGGAGCCGCGTATTCGCCGCTAGGGAATCCCCACGCCGCATTGAAGTAATCTTCCGTTCCGGTGCCGTGCAGCGACGGCGGCCAAATTTCCCCGTCGATAAAGATCATGTCATCTCCTTCGCCCGGCCACGTAAACTGCTGATTCGAGGCGTCGAAGTTATCGATATTCAGCACGCAGCCGACATAATGTCCTTTTCCTTCGGCATCGAGGATGACGTAGTTTTCGTCGCCGGTCAGATTGACGCCCGGCAAATCCCACGGCGCAGGATCGGCAAGGTCGGATTGATGCACGATTTTGCTGCAAGGATTTTCATGGTTCCATTTGGCGTGGAATCGCCCAACGTCGCCGGGCAGCGGCTCATCGGTCAATTCATAATCGATGTAGTAGAACAGGTTCTCGATTCTGGATTCGCTTTCATTAATGATTTTAATGACCGCTCCGTCCGAAAACGGCATCGGAAAATAACTGTTCATCGCGGCGGCAAACGGCCCCTTCGGTCCCCGTTTCTCGCCGAACACCATGCTGATCGGCAGCGAGACGAAATGTTTGCACGTCGCATGCCCGATGCCGAAGAAGTCGCCGAGAGGAACTCTGACGCTCGGATTTTCCTCTCCATCCCAATACATCTCAAGCACGAGCTTGCGGAGATACCGGGGCGCATAACAGCGGGTCGTCATCCAAATATGTTTGATGCATCCCGCTCCTTTTATATCCGCCATCGTGTATGTCTCCCCCGGCTCCACAACTCTGAAGTCGCGGTTGCCTCCCGTACGGTCCCAGCTTGATTCGCGCAAGCTGCGCGCATCCTTGATCAAGGGCAGTCCTCCTAACGGACTGTTCGGCTGCCAAACGTTCATCGGTATTTCCTCCTGTAAGTTCGAAATTTATCGGCGCCATCCATATGCGGGTTCACCGATTAAGCAACGAAAAACGCTATTGTAGGCGCTTTCATTTTCTATAATGTCATTGTATAGTAGGAACAGAAAGAAGTCGTTGGCAAAGGTTTTTGAAATGTTGTTATTAATTGCTTTTCATTCACAAGTCCGAAAGGAATAAACCGATGCATATTCAACAGCTTTCCCCTTATATCCGGGTGGCGATGGACAGCAAAGTTCCTTTTCCGTGGCAGCTGGAAGAACGGGTGCTGTACGACTATGAGCTGCTGTATGTGATGGAAGGACAAGTCAGCGTCACCATTGAAGATCAGGAATACGAAGGGCTGCCCGGGGACCTGTTTCTGTTCCGTCCGAAACAGCGCCATTCGATCCGGAAAGTCGGCAGCGGCCTGCTCCGGCAGCCGCATCTGCACTTCGATCTGATCTATCAACACGACAGCCCCGATGTCAGAGTTTCGTTCAAGCCGTTGGCAGCAATTGCTGAGGAAGAGAAGCGGTGGTTCAGGGAAGATTTGCTCGACAGCTTCTCCGTCCCTCTCTCCAGCCATTTGCGGCTGCGAAATCCGATCGTCATCGAGAAGATGCTGCTTGACATTATTAAAGAGCATCAAATGAAGCTTCCGTTCTACGAAATGAACGTCAAAGGGATGTTCATCCAGCTCTTCATTCATCTGCTGCGCGAAAATTATTGGAACGAAAACCCGCATGTGCTGACGAACATGGATGAGCTGGTGAAGCTTCGCAATTACTTGAAGCATCAGGCGGATCAAAAAGTTAAGCTGGAACAATTGGTCGACTTTTCGGGCATCAGCAAATATTATTTAATCCATCTGTTCAAAAAAACGTTCGGCATGAGTCCGATCCAATATCACCAAATGCTGCGGATTGAGAAAGCGAAGGAGATGATTCAATTTACGGATGAGCCGCTGTCGCTCATTGCCGAGACGGTCGGCTATCCCGATCTCCAATCGTTCAGCAAAGCGTTCAAAAAAGCGGACGGCGTAAGCCCCTCCTTTTACCGGAAGCGAAACGGTTGACACAAACAGCGGAGCGGGCAGGTTCAATAACCCGCCCGCCCTGCAGCGTTAGCTTTTCACCGGCACGTTGACATCGTCCACATTGATATGCCCCCAACCTCCGGTATTGCTGTCGACGATCTTCATGTAGCACTGCGTTCCGATATAGGCCGACGCATCCCAGATGACCCGCGAATACGCTTCGCTGTTGCTGCCGGTCGCCTTCAGCAACTCGGCGCCGTCGGAGACGCGGACAAGCGACGCGTACAAGCTGCCGATATTGTCGCCTCCGCTGATCAGGAAGTCGATCTTCCCGCTGCCGCCAAGCGTAAAGTTTGCCGACTTCAGCACCCCGACCTCGCCGTCTCCGCCTTCCTTGTAGTTCCATAAATGATATTTACCGCTTTGCTTAAACGGACCGCCCCAGCCCCAGTTCGTGAGGCTTGTCACATCTCCGACGCTGAATGCATTGCCGCTGACGACGGTCCAGCCGGTCAAATCGCCGGATTCAAAATCGTGATTCACCAGCTCCGACGTGCCGCTGAGCGGATAAACCGCCAGACTGTTCAGTGTGACATTGCCGCCCGTCGCGTACAGCTCCAGACCATTATCCGCAAGCGCCGGGAAAATTTGATCCGTGATAACCGCTTTGCCGTCGTTGCCGAACGCTTCCACCGAGGAACGGTCGACGACGATCCGGATTTTGATTTTGTTGTCTTCCGCCGACAAACTGGCCTCATGCCGCGCCGCGAAGGTGCTGTTAAATTTGGCGTCCCCCGAGGCCGTCCGGTCGACAAACAGCTTCGAATTCGTTTTGTCATACCCGATAACGGTTGAATGGCCCGCGCCTTTACGCACTTTGAATCCGTACTCGGTAGCGGTAGCCGTATTATTTTGGAATTCGGCAACAATTTCCACCGCACTGCCGGAAACGCCTGAGAGCAGATTGCCGCCGCTCGGCGTAATCGTTTGACCCGTCCAGCTGCTGCCCGCACCTCGCAGTGCGTTAAATTCGGCGACCGGCGTCTGTGCAAGCCGCACGGCGGAGCCAATCGTCACGAGCTTCGCTTCGCGCGGAACGGTCATGGCGCTTCTCCAGATCGACGTCGGGATGCTTTGGGCGTAATTCCAGTTGTTCATCCACCCGAGCACGATCCGGCGGCCGTCCGAGGCCGGAACATCGCTGAAGGAAATCGCGGCGTAATCGTCCGAGCCGTAATCGCTCCACAACGTTGTGCTTGCCGGATTGTCGTTCGTAAAGTCGGTTCCGTCAAACTGGCCGACGAAATATTGCGTTCCCGAACCGCCGGCCGGCGCCCCGCCGCTGATGCTTACCGTCAGCACCCATTTCTTGTTGCCCGTATTGCCGTCGACCGGCAGCTGATATAAATCCGGGCATTCCCATGTGCCGCCATGCGAACCTGCAGCGCTGCCGAATTCGTTTGCATACGTCCAGCTATTCAAGTCGGGGGACGTATAAAAGCGCACCCTGTCGCCCGCCGAAATAACCATGACCCACTTGCCCGTTTCTTCATGCCAGAGCACTTTCGGATCGCGGAACACGGTCAGTCCCGAAGGCATCGATATGACGGGGTTGCCGCCATATTTGGTCCACGTCCTTCCCTTGTCGTTGCTGTAAGCGACGCTCACAACCTGGCCCCCCGCCTTCTCGCTTGTATAGACGGCGACCAACGGCTTGTCGGCTCCGGTTTGAAAGCCGCTCGTATTGTCCGTATCGACGACGACGGTGCCCGACCAGGCAAATCCGTTCGTATCCGGCTCCAGCGCAATCGGCAGATCGTGCCAATTCACAAGATCGGTGCTGACGGCGTGGCCCCAATACATCGGCCCCCACGTCGTGCCCGTCGGGTTGTGCTGGTAGAACAAATGGTACTCGCCGGCGTAATAGACGAGCCCGTTCGGGTCGTTCATCCATTTGCGGTCCGGTGTAAAATGGGCTTGCGGACGATATTGCTGATAACGGTCGCCGGTTGTAATATCAGCAGCCGTATTATAGACGTGAAAATCGTCCGTGTTGATATGGCCCCAGCCGCCGGTCGCGTTATCGACGATTTTGATATAGACCTGTTCCCCGAGATAAGCGGAGGCGTCCCAGTAAACCCGGGTATAGGCTTCGTCATTAAAGCCGGTCGCTTTCATCAGCTCAGCCCCGTCGGACGCCCGCACAAGCGATACATACAGATTGTCCGGGTCATTGCCCCCGCCGAGTAGAAAGTCGATCCAGCCGCTGCCCGCCAGCGTGAACGTCGTCGATTTGATGGCGCCGACCTGGCTGTCGCCTCCGTCTTTAAAATTCCACAGGTGGTACGTTCCGTGCTGATTGAACGGACCTCCCCAGCCCCAGCCCGTATCGCTTGTCACATCCGCGTTGCTGAACGCATTGCCGCTGACGGTTGTCCAGCCTGTCAAGTCGCCCTGCTCGAAATCGGGGTTTGTAATGTTCGTGACTTCAGGCTCCTGCGTCGGAACGTTGACGTCGTCCAGATTGAGATGCCCCCAGCTTCCGGTGGCGTTATCGACGATTTTAATATAACATTCCGTTCCGATGTAGTCGGATGCGTCCCACTTAATCCGGGTATAGGCTTCCCTGTCGCCTCCGGTCGCCTTGAACAGCTCCTTGCCGTCGGAGGAACGGACAAGCGCGACATACAGGTCGTAGATGTTGTTGCCGCCGCCGACCAGAAAATCAATCTGACCGTTTCCGCCCAGGATGAATTTTTGCGAGCGCATGGACCCTGTTTGCGGATCGGAGCCGTCCTTCACTCCCCATAAATGGCTGCTGCCGCTTTGGTTGAACGGCCCTCCCCAGCCCCAGTCACTGGCTGTCGTCACGTCCAAATTGCTGAAGGCGTCACCGCCCAGAATCGTCCATCCGGACAGATGATCGTCAAATTCGTGATTGATCAGTCCGCCGTGCGCCGGCTCGGCCGTAACCGTAATCGCGCTGGTGCCCGTGAAATTGCCGACCCTCGTCTTGGCCGTAATGGTCGCCGTTCCCGCAGAGATTGCCGTTACTTTACCGTTCACGACGGTCGCCACCGCCGGATTGCTCGACGTCCAGATCACATCTTTGTTCGTCGCCCCCGCCGGCGCGACGATCGCGGTCAGCTGCTCGCTGTCGCCCGCGATGATTTGCTTGCTGGACGGATTGACCGTGACGCCCGTCGGATTAACGAGCGGATAAGCCGAATTCATCGCCCATACTTGAAGCGACTTCACCGTAACCGTATTGGAATCGGCATTGGCCCACAGCTGCAGGCCGTTGGCATCGCCGCGCGTCGGGTAGGCTCTTGTTGTAAGCGATTTTAACCCATTCAAATACGCTTCCACCATCGAACGGTCCACATAAATATGCAGCTTAATATTTTCCGATCCGATGTTGACGACGCCGCCCTGATACCACTTTTCCACATCCGGGTTCAAACTGGAATGCGTCCGGTTTACAAAAAACTCCTTCGAGCTCTTCTTGTAATAAACGATCGTCTCTTCCTCCGCTCCCGGCGAGCGGCGCAGGCTGAATCCGACCTCGTTGGCCGATCCCGGATCGATCTCGGCTTTAATTTCGTACATATCGGAATAGACGCTGCCGAGCACCGTGTTGGCGGAATCAAAGCCGGTATCCGTCGTAATGTTGACCAGCTGCGAGCCTCTTAGCGACTGCAGCTCGGAAATCGGCTCGACGCCGAGCTTGCCGTCCGGACGCAGCGAAACGTGAACGGGCAGGCCGAAGTTGTGCGCATATCCGGCGTTGTAATCCATCGTCGCCGTTCTTCTGCCCTGCGCGATGCTGTAAATGACGGCTCGGCCGTCAGATGTAACCGTTCCGGCCGGACCGGTAAAGTGTTCGCCCACATCGAGCAGCTGCGGCTCCGGATCGTCGGGCGTAAATTTGGCTGTTTCCGGGTTCCATGTGCCGATCCAGTAATACGTATAGCGGGACTGGTATTCCTGACGCGACATTTTAGCCGGATTGATCAGGAAAATATATTTGCCGCCGCTGCCCAGCGGCAACAGGTTCGGCAGCTCCCATACCCTTCCGGTCTCGGGATAAGCCGCATAATCCCCAACGTACAAGTCGCCGCGGAACGTCCACCCGCCCTCGAGCGTCGGGTCCGTCGTGGAGTATACGAGCGCGGTTCCGCCGACGTCGTTGCCGCTTCCGTCTTTTTTGCCCGAGGTGACGAGCATGAACCAGGTGTCCCCGTCCTTGAATACGAACGGATCGCGGAATTCGCCCGGTATGCCCTCGCCCGACCCTTGATTGACGATCACTTTGGAGCTTTTCGTCCAGCGGTTCAAGTCGTTGTCGCCGTCCTGCAGGAAGGTGCTGCGTGCGATATTGATCCGCTGGTTCGGCGACTGCCGGTCGTCGCCGGCCGTATAGAAGATGACCGGAACGCCGTTGCCGTCAAGCGCCGAGCCGCCGGCCCACGCGCCTTCGGGATCGACATCGAATCTGCCCGGAATGACCGCGTCTTTGGCATCTCTCCAGTGCACCATATCGTCGCTTACGAGATGTCCCCAGCGGATATGATTCCAGAACGGACCGCGCGGATTGCTTTGATAAAAAACGTGATACTGCCCGTTGAAATAGATCGCCCCGCCCGGTTCGTTTTGCCAGCTGCCCGGCGGCTCGGCATGAAACTGCGGCCTCTGGGTGTCGGCGGCCAGTTTGCTGCGGTCGATCCGGTTGTTGGCCGTTGGCAGGTTCCCGCCGAGTGCGCTCAAGTAGCCGTTGTACGCGTTTTGGACTTCCGCCGCTCCAAGCGCCTGGTTGCGGATTTTCACTTCGTCGATCAGTCCGCTGAATGCGTTTAACTGAAACCCGTACAGCCAGAAGCCTTGATTGTTGCGTCCGATCAACAGGTCCGTATCACTGGGCAGAATCGTTTCGCCCGCCGGGAAGTTGGCCGACGCCACCTGCTTGCCGTTCAAATAAAGGGCAGCCTTACCGGTCGCGCTTTCGTACGTGGCGACGACGTAGGACCATTCATCCAGCGGCAGCAGACTGTCCGTCTTGATTTCACGCCAATCGGCGCCCGTTCCGAACTGGAATCCCCATGTGCCGTGGCGGTAATTGCCAAGAATAAAACCTTCTTTCGCTTCCCGGTTATGCTGGTTGACGATTGCGGACAGCCGCCCCTCGTCGCCATGCTCGAAGTTTCGCGGCGCGACCCATGCTTCGACCGATATCGCTTTCGTCGGTGCCGGAATCTTGTCCGCCGTGCGTGTAATCCAGGTCGAATATCCGTCGAACAGCAGCGCTCCGCCGCTGATGCCGTCGCTACTCCACAGCGGATCCTGCGAAGGCTGGTAAACGCCGTTATTCAGGTGATACGACACCGGATCGGAAGTGCCGGTGACCGTTTCGGCTGCCGTGGTGCCCGTTGCCTCATCAAGCTTCCACTCGCCGATCAGACCGCCTGCGAATTTGGAGTTGTAGACGTTGAAGTCGTCCACGTTCAAATGTCCCCAGCCGCCGGTCGCATTATCGACCAGCTTGATGTACAGGTCCTGACCAAGATAAGCCCCGGCATCCCAGAACACGCGCTGATACGCCTCGGAATTGCTTCCCGTCGCCTTCATCAGCTCCTCGCCGTCCGATGCCCGGACGAGCGCCGCGTACAGGTTGTTCATATCCCGGCCGCCGCCGATCAAAAAGTCGATGCCGCCGTTGCCGCCGAGCGTAAACGTGCTGGACTTCAATACGCCGGTCCCGCCGTCGCCGCCGTCTTTAGCCCCCCACAAATGGTATGTACCGGCGTGATGGAATTTGCCGCCTTGGCTGTAGTAATCTTCGTGCACCAGACTGCTTGGGGCGAACGCATCCCCGCTCACATTGATCCAGCCGCGAATTTCTCCGGGATTCAAATCGGTAAATTCAAAGTCGTGGTTGTACAAAGCCGGCTCCACATGCTGGTTGAGCGAAGCCGTCTGCGGCACATTTACATCGTCCAGGTTGATGTGGCCCGCTGCCGAGCTGTCGACGATTTTAATAGATACAACCGTCCCGACATAAGCCGAAGCATCCCAGTTCACCCGGGAATAGGCGTCCGTATCGCTGCCTGTCGCTTTGAGCAGCTCCTCGCCGTCGGAATCGCGGACAAGCGCGACATACAAGTTCGTATTGTCGTTGTTGCCGCCGATTAAAAAGTCGATTAGGCCGTTCCCACCGAGCGTAAACGTCTCGGACTTCAGAACGCCTGTTTTGGAGTTGTCGCCTCTGCCGCCCCAAATGTGCCAGAAATTGTGCTGATTGAACGGCTGCTTGTTCCAGTAATCGGTATCCGCCGCCACATCCCCGCCGGCGAATGCGCTGCCGCTAACGACCGTCCAGCCGGTTAGGTCCCCGGTTTCAAAGCTCGGATTTTCAATGGTATTGGGTGAAGCATGAACGACGGAGGCGGGAGCTTGTAACCCGATCATTGCGGATAATAGAGCGATAACCAGTATTCGTGCCGTCAGACTAGTCAATACGTTTTT
The DNA here is from genome assembly GCF_000961095.1 of Paenibacillus beijingensis. Lineage (NCBI taxonomy): Bacteria > Bacillati > Bacillota > Bacilli > Caryophanales > Paenibacillaceae > Paenibacillus > Paenibacillus beijingensis. The sequence continues at coordinate 5,648,322 of NZ_CP011058.1, forward strand.
CGTTATCATCTTTGTTTTCCTCCACGATGGATAGTAGTCAATCCGTTTCAACCTCGCTTATACCTTTGTCCAATGCTGTCGCCTGCTGCGTTTCGTCATCCAAGACCCCCTTTATTGTTAGCGCTTTCAAACTATTTGGGATTGAGGAGTTTCATGTCGGCTCATGATGATAATAAGTTAAATCGATTGCGCAAACGTTTGCGTAAGCGCTACCATTAACTTATGGGTTTATAATATATTCCGCTCTTTTACGTGTCAATGAGATTTTAGAACCAGCTTTTGGCAAAAACTGACGGCATTGCGGCAAAAACGCGGAAAAAGCGCAAAAAAAGGGGCCTTCCCTATCAGGGAATCCGCCCCAAACGCTTCCATTCGACTCGTATCGAATCATATTCCGTTCCGTTTAAGATAAAGCTTGCATCATATGCACTTGCCCGATTTGCGGAACGAATCCCGCTTCTTCCAGCGCTTGGACGAGCTGCGTCTGGCATTTATCTTTTACAGCGGTTTTTTTGATTTAGGCAGCAGTTCGGGCAGATCAAGCACTTCCGACAATGTCACCATCATTCCCGAGCCGATAAACATGCTTGCATTGGCCGCGGAATTGTTTACTCCCGCCCGCTCAAGGCGGTCTTTAACGATTTCATAAATGTGTGAAAACTGCGTCCTTACCGCATCGCGAATGGCAGGCTCCGACGTCGTAAACGATTGCATCGTCACCAGCATTTCATCCCGGTGCGATTCGATCAACCGGTTAAACTGCTGCCCCATCGTATCCAGGATCAGCTCCTTGGGAGCGTCAACGGCCCGGAACGCTTCCTGCAGCCGGCTCACCGCCCGTTCCAGTACGGCGATAAACAGTTGTTCTTTTGATTTAAAAAAATGAAACACATACGGCTGCGTTACGCCGACCGCACCTGCCACATGCGCGGTTGTCGTTTTGTAATAGCCTTGAGAGGCGAACAACGTCACTGCTGCGTCAATAATTTGTTCTTTACGGGAAGGAGTCGCATCCATTCGTGGCGGCATCTTTTGTCCAACACCTTTATTGATTATTTATCAATAAATTAAATCTTTACGCTCCTTTTGTCAACTTTTAGCCGTCTTATCCGTTCGATAATACGTCCTCAATATTGCACCAGCGCCGCGCCCCAAACGGCGCCCGCGCCGAATGCGGTCATTAATAACGTATCCCCGCGTTTGATTCGTCCGTCTTTTACAGCCATACAAAGCGCAGTAGGAATGGTCGCCGAGCAGCTGTTTCCAAGATAACGGACGGTTTTAATCATTTTCTCTTCCGGAACGGAAAGATTGCGCGCGACCGCGTCGATAATCCGTCCATTTGCCTGATGGGGAATGAACCAGTCCACATCTTTCTTCGTATAGCCGCTGTTTAGCAGCACTTCTTCCGAACCCGACGTCATCGTATTGACCGCCGTTTTAAATATTTTGCTTCCGTCCATAACCATCTTTGCTTTATGTTCCTCCGAAGCGCGGTAACGGCTGCCGCCGCCGGGAACGAACAGGGCGCCAAAGCATTCGCCATCCGAACGGAGCAGCGTTGAAATAATGCCCGCTCCCCCGGCCTCCCCGCCTCTCGAGATGACGGCCGCTCCCGCTCCATCGCCGAAAAGAATGCTCGTATAAGGATCGCTGTAATCCGTTATTTTCGTCAACGTATCTGCGCCAACGACCAAAATATGCCTGTGCGTTCCCAGCTTGATGTACTGCTCGGCGATCTGGAGCGCGGACAAAAAGCCGACGCAGGTGGAATGAACATCCAAGGCGCTTATGTGCCCACACCCCAGCTTATGCTGAATTTGACAGGCGACCGGAGGAAGAATATGATCCGGCGTCTCTGTCGCGACAACAATCATATCCAGATCGGCCGGATCGATTCCGGCATTCTGTACCGCCTCCAGCGCCGCCGGATATGCCAGGTCGGAGGTGGCCTCGCTATCTTCGCTTACGCGCCGCTCCTTGATTCCGGTTCGGCTCACAATCCAATCGTCCGTAAGCGATACAAGCTGCTCCAAGTCCGCATTCGTGATCCTTTTGGCCGGCAAGTAGGAGCCGACTCCGCTTATGACGGCCTTATACATGATTCGCTCCCCCCGTCACTGTTTCGGTTTCCGCAATGCGCGGGACATATGAAGCACCTGCGAAGCCAACGCTTCGATCCTCTCCAGCACGGAAGGATCCGCAATTTCATTGTTTCCGTTAAAATGATCCCGGTGCGCATAGACGTAATCCGGAGCGGTGTACGCTCGAAAATAGCCGGCAATCGGCTTCAATTGATTTTCGATGACAAGATAATGCTGGTATGTACCGCCCGTTCCGATAAACCCGATCACCTTATGGCGAAAAGCGTCCGGCGGCACCAAATCAAACAAGTTTTTTAGCGGAGCGGCTAACGAGGCTTGAAAAATCGGCGTTCCGATAATAAAGCAATCGGCCGCCAAAACCTTGTTCACCGCCTCCTGCGTATCGTCGTTATACGCCTCCATCTTCCGGCCGTCACAAAATTGAACGTCGTAATCCCGCAAATCCAACAGTTCCGTTTCCAGATCATGATCCAGCAGCGCGGCCTGCCTGACGACATGGCTTACAACGGCGTGCGTCTTCTCCCCGATAATCGTTCCCGATATTCCCAGCAGCTTCATGCTCCCCGCCCTTTCTTTCATCGATTCAATCGATAAGCTTCATAACGAGCCGGTCATACAAATGCGGTTTCGTCCGGCGCATAAAAGGCCTGCTTCTTGCCGCAGCGGTCATATCCGGATCAAACCGTCCGATCAGCGGTTCATCACCCGAGCCCGGGCCCCCTTCCATCTCGAGCTGCCGGTGCAAAAACAGCAGGCTGCCTGCCGCTTCCGACGGCAGCGCATACGCGATAACGGCATCATTTTCAAAAGCCCAAATCCGCTTCATCCAATTGCCCCCGCTACCCATGCCAGTCCCGGAAACCGCGATAATATCCGCTCCTTGTTTGGCCAGCACCCGATACGATTCCGGATATTCCGCATCGTGCTCCGTCAACAAGCCGACTCTTGCAAAAGGAAGCTCGAAGGTGCACAAACGCGGCTTGTCATCCGTCCGCTCCCGGACTGTGCGATGAACCTGGCGGCAGCGGCCAACCGTCTGTTCCGGACCGATCATATATGCCGAAATATCGCGGACGGCGCCGGTATGCTCCGCTATGCTTAACGCCATATATCCTTGGTAACGTATCGCCAAAAGCTGCACTTCCGCCAGCAGCCGCTCTGCTTGAGCGGAATCCGCTGGATCGCGCACTTGAATTTCCGGAAGGACGTACAACCGGTTCCCTGTCGTGAGACGGCCCTCCGTTTCTTCCAGCAGCGCGTGCAGCCGATCCGGCAAGCCGGCGGTGAATTCCGGTTTCTCCAAAGGAAAAACGATGATTTCAAAAGGAGCGGGAGCGCCGATCGGCAGCGTCTCGCCTTCTTTCCACAAATAAGGGCTGAGCAGCAGCTCCTGGTAAGCTTCCGGCTTCCGCGCGCTCGTAAGCTGTTGTCTTGCCGCTGCGTCAAGCCGAACCGTGCCGTAAACGATGCCCTCACCGGATACGAGCGAATGCTGCACGCCGCCATCCGGTTCAATAACGGCGCTTCCCCCTGTGAACCGGGCGCCTCTTTCCGTGTCCGAACGGTTGGAAGCGACCCAGTACACGCCGTTTTCTTTCGCTCTCAAACGCCACGTGTTGCTCGGCTCGTTATTTCCGGCTCCGACCCAATTGGTCGGAAAAGCGATGATATCCGCCTGCTGCAGCGCCGCAATCCGGGCAGGCTCAAAATACATCGCATCCATGCAAATTAATAGCGCAATATTGCCGATCTCCGTTGCAAATACCGGAATGCCGTCGTTGCCTTCGCGCGCCCACCTAGGGTCGGCGGCAAACAGGTGCGTTTTGCGGTATTTGCCCGCCACGCCGTCAGGCCCGATGAGCACAGCCGAATTGTAATAGGCTCCGCTTACGGCATCGACCTCCGGCAATCCGACGGCGGCATAGCAGCGGTACTTTTGCGCCACAGCTTGCAGCGCTTCCGTCGTCGATCCCGGGATTGTTTCGACAAAGGGGGAAATCTCCTCCCTGTCGTTCCAGACGTAGCCGCTTGAAGCCATCTCGGGAAAAACGGTCAGCATCGCTCCGTTCTCCGCCGCTTCCTGCAGCAGCTTAGCCATACGGCGCCGGTTGCCGGCCGCATCTCCCTGAACCGGATTGAATTGTACGGCCGCAACCTTGTACATTAACGGCCGTTGTTCCGAACTTGTATTCATACGATTACACCCACCATCGATTGTTCCGCCCAGTCGATCAGTACCGCCTCATCCACTCCGCTGCGGATTCGAACAGACGTATCCGGTGTCAGCTCCCCGACAACGGCTGCCGTAATGCCCTCTTGCGCAAAAAGCGCCGTCACATTATCCGTATGCTCCGGATCCACAGCCAGAATAAATCCGTAGCCCGGGAACATCTGCAGCCATCGCTCCATTTCAACCGCGGCCGGCTGCGGAATCCGGTCCAGATGAACGACCGCTCCGCAGCCGGCGTTCTCCGCCAGCATCGCAATCGTGCCGACAATCCCCGCATTGCTGATGTCCCGCGCTGCCGTTGCCCATCCGCTTTGCGCCAGCTTGGGCAGCAGCTCGAGTTTACGTTGCAGCTGCTCCGGCTCTTGCGCGCTTGTGCAGTCCCACTGCAAGTAATGCTTAAACGGCTTGCCGTCCAAATCGACCGCCATAACAAGCGACTGTCCCGCTCTTCCCATCGGGCCGCGAAGAAGGTGCGCCGCTCTGCCGATAATCGCCGTCGCCACCCCTTCGGCTTCCTGCGGCAAGTAATGTCCCCCTACCATCGGGACACCGAGCTTGCGGCATCCTTCCGCCATTCCTTCGGCAATAAGGGCGGCCGTTTCTCCATCCGGAGCGCTGAGCATATTCACGACCGCCGTCGGACGCCCTCCCATAGCGTAAATATCGCTGACGCTTACCAATACCGCGCAGTATCCGGCCCACTTCGGTTCATCCCGCACCAGCCCGGGCATGATGCCGTCGCACGATAAAAGCAAATATTCATCGCCGTTTGGAATAACGGCGGCATCATCGCCGATCGGATCGAGCATTTTATCCGGGTCCCAATGAAACGCTTTTAAAGGAATTTGAATATCTTTTTTCCGCATGAATCCGGACGAGTTAACAATTCGGCCCGCGAGATCGCGTAGTTCATCCATCGGACAATATCCTCCTGTAAAAATGGATATGACGGTCGGCGGCCGTTAGCCACGAATATTCGGCAGCCGTTTGTTTTCCGTTTGTCGTGAGCCGCTTTTGCAGCTCCTTGTCACGAACGGTTTGAAGCATGTGCGCCGCAACACTCGTCGGGTCGCCGGGATCCGCAAAACAGGCATTAAATCCATCGGTTAAAAATTCGCGGAATACGTCGATGCTGGAGGCAACGACCGGCGTTCCGCTTGCCATCGCCTCCAGGACGGCCAGTCCCCAGCCTTCCTGCAGAGAAGGCTGGAGGTAAACATCGGACAGCTGATACAGCTGCTGAACCGTGGCATCGTCGGGTGCGGTTATGATGCGGATATCGCCGCGCACCGATGAAGGCAATCGTTCCAGTATCCGGTCGAACTCGAGCCGGTAAGGCCGGTAATCAAACAGCGTCGACCCGCCGGCAATGATAAGCGCCGCCTGCGGAAGCTGCCGTTTTACCTCGGCAAACGCCTGCAGCGTAACGATCGTATTTTTACGGGGCTCAATGCCGCCCAAAGTCAGGAAAACGATGTTGTTTTCCAATTGCAGAGAGGTTTTAAGCGCTGCAGAGGCTGCATCGGGTTGAAAGAAACGGTCATCCACGCCGTTGTGGATGACCGCGGAGGAGCGTTCATACAACTGCTGTAATTTTTGTCGCCACGTTTGGCTGACGGTTATTAAAGCTTTGGGCACTACAACCGATTGCTGCTGGCAGCTCACTAGAGACGGAGTGACAAAATCGTCCAAATGATGTACCGTGCGAATAAAGAAAGGAATAAGCCCTTTTTGCTGAAGGCGGTTCAAGCAGTTTGCCGAAATGCAATCCTGAGCATGGAATATATCAAACCGGTCCAAAGCTTCCTGCTCCATACCTGCTGTATACGTGTCAATATAGCGGAGTATGCGGGATTCCAAACTTTCATCCTCGCGGGGAGGAAATGAAAATACTTGGGTCGGTACAGCAGCCGGTCGGTAAAATTGCGTCGAGCCGCCTAGTCCGAGGGCAAAGACGGTAACCGAGCAGCCTCTTGCGCAGAGCGCCTCGGCTAATGCGAGCGTGTGTACAACCCCGCCTCTTGGCTTCGTATTATAAGTGAAAAGAGCGACGTTAAGCATTGTTCATGCGCTCGCGGGAATCTTTGGGCTTGAAAGCAGGCCGGCATACTGTACGACTTTGTTGACGCTGTCCTCCGCACCGCCGATCGGGCGAATATGGATCCCTTTAATGCCTTCGATTTGCCGCAGCTGCTTAATGAGCTCCGCTGCAATAACCAAACCCTCTTCTTTCGATTCGGAAGCGGCGAGCCGACCACGGAACGAATCGGGTATGACGATGCCCGGAATTTTAAGCGCCGTCCCGACATGATCCGCATCGCGAAGAGGCAAAATGCTGGCCATGATCGTTGCTCTTTCGTGCAATCCGCGGCGCCGCGCCTCCTCCATCCATTCGCCGATCAGGTCCATATCGAAGACGAGCTGGGTCCGCACAAAGTCGGTTCCGTTGTCAACCTTCGTTTCCAGACGGTCAATCAGCTCCTTGATCGGCTTGCCGGCAATATTTTCGACGGTGCCGATCGTAAATTTGGGCGGCTCCTGCATCCGCGTACCGTCAAAGAGCAGCCCCTCATCCGCAAATTTGCGGGCGTAACGAACCAGCTCCATCGTTTCCAAATCGTACACTTCCTTGGCGCTGGGCTCGGTGCCGACTTTGGCCGGATATCCGCCCAAGATCGTTATATTTTTGACGCCGATTGCCGCCAGTCCCATCAGATCGCTTTGAATTCCCATCCGGTTCCGGTCGCGCAAATTGATTTGCACAATCGGCTCCATCCCGACCTGCCGTACAAAAAATGCACCGACGACAGGCGACAGCCTCGCAATTGCGAGCAGGTTATCGCTTAAATCGACCGCATCGACGTATCCTCTATACCGCAGCGCTTGCTCGATCAGCGGACGCGGATTCCAGTCGCGGGGAGGGATCAGCTCCGCTGTTACCGCGAAGCTGTCCTGCTGCTGTTGCCTCTTTTCCAATAATAAAGTCATAGCTACACCTGCACTTTCCCGGTTCGACCGATCAAACCGTTTAAATTTGGAACGTGCTCAATATGAAAGCTCCGGCACGCGAATATTCAATTAAGCAATCCTGCAGGTCGAGCGGGTGTACGGGAATCGTTCCTTCGATCAGATCTTCTTCCCTGAGGCCGTGCAGTCCGAGTCCGAACCGGCAAACGTACACTTTACCGCCTTCTTTAATAAAGGTCGCCAGCCCCTCGTTCGTATTCAGCTGACCACCGAAAGCAGCGTTCCCAACCGTCGGGAAGCCCCGGGTGGCAAGCGCGTTCATCGCGCCGGTGCCGTAGAAATAAATCGCCGTTTCATAACCTTTGCGCTGTGCCCGGATCGCCTGCAGCACGGCCACATAAGACAAAGAGGATTCATGAGCGATACCGTGGATCAGCGCCAGAAACTTTTCCCCCGGGTTGGCCTTGTAATCGGGAAACACTTTCGTTTCTCCGTACAGCCTCGTACCTGCAGGCAGCGACGGGTGAGGAATTTCATTCATCGATCTCAGTTCATTTTCCGTAAAGTTGGCCGTCATAGCTCATCTTCCTTCCAAAAGTTATTTTTTATATGGTAAAGGGCGCTTTATTGCCCTATGCCAACTTGTTAAAGTACATCTCCTGCGCATTGCCCCAAAAAATTCTTTCTTTAATCTCGTCGGAGATGCGCGCATCTTGAATTTTCCAAAATTCGCTTTCGTAATCGCTCCACGGCTCGTCGCAGCCGAACATAATCCGGTCCGCGCCGATGCCCGTACGATCCACCTCCTGAAGCAGCTTGCGGACGGCAAAGCCGATCGCCCAGCTTGTATCGATGTAAATCCGGTATCCTCCTTCGATCAGATCCTTCCATTGCGAAAGAAGCCGGATATGTCCGCTTACCCCGCCGCCCATATGGACGAGGTGGATTTTCATTTCTTTGCCCCAACGTTTGATCAGTTCGAAAAATCCGGTAATATCGGAGCCTCCGCCCGGGCTCGTATGGAAATGAATCGGGATGTCCCGTTCGATAGCCGCCTGAAAAATCGTCTCGTGCAGCTTTGTCGTCGCCTCATCCCACTTGCGCGGATCCGCCGTTCCTCCGAGCAAATAGCTCATTTTCAGCGCCGAAATGCCGGGTTCATCCATCAACGCGAGCGCGACCTGCGTTCGTTCGCTGTTCTGCGGCAGCCCGGACACCCATAGCGCTCCGGCCACGTTCCCGCCCCCCTGCCTGCACAGCTTGACGACGAGCTCATTATGGGAAAAAGGCTGCGCTTGAACGGGAATGCCGTAGTTCGGAATAATTAACGTTTTTTCGATGCCGCGGCATTTCATGAAATAATCGAGCTCTTCATTTGTCGCCGGCCCGGGGTCGGCAGGCGATATCGGTTCCTCCGATTCGTAAAACGGCCACGGGTCCAGATGCCCGACATGATTGTGCACGCTGAACACCTTGCGCCCGAAAGCGATCGTAAGCGGTGTTTCATGGATACATTCCTCTTGCTCGTGCGCCGGCGTCTCAGCTTTGGACAGGCTGTTTTGAACGCTTGCGGTTTGGTGCATCATGCACATGCAGATCCGCCTCCATAATTTGGTGAGGATGGTCGTGGAACCAAAATTCATCCCCAACGGTCTTCCACCCTAATTTAATGAACAGGTTTACATTTTGCTGCTGGACCTGGGCCAAAAAGCGTCGTACTTGACGAAGCTTCATTTCCGCGACGGCCGCCTCGATGAGGTATACACCGATTCCTCTCAGCCGGTATTCCGCGCGGACGGCAAGCCTGCCGCCCCACCAAACGGTTGCATCCTTTTTATCGGGATAACATCGTACGGTTCCCGTCAAAATCGACCCGTTTTTCCAGATGTTGATCAAGATCGAATCTTCATCGTGCTCATCCGCATCCGAAGCGTGAAACATATGCTGCTCTTCCACAAACACTTGGCGGCGGAGATGAAGAGCGGCTGCGACTTCCTGATCGGTGTCCGCCAGCTTGACCTCATAATTTCTCATTTGCCGCCGCTCCCTCCAGATGCAAGCTTTTCGAAGGAAGACAGCGCCGAGCAAGCGCCGCATTTGGCGCATCCCGCCCCGCTCGCCTCCGCAGAAATTCCTTCGTCAGCCAATATCGCAGCCACTTGCCGATAAACGCTTTCCATATATTCGCTCGTCGGCGGCACCGCATCCTCCAGCAGCGTTCCGCGCAATGGGCGGAGCGGAACGACGAACGGGTATACGCCCATCCTTGCCGCACGCGCGCAGCCTTCCAGCGTCCGGTCCACATTTTCTCCCATTCCTAAAATGACGTACGTGCTGACCTGGTTTCTCCCGAATATGGCTACCGCCTGTTCGAATGCTTTGAAGTACGTTTCGAGCGTGATGCCCGATTTGGAAGGCATTATCGTCCGCCGCACATCTTCGTCGAACGACTCGACATGCAGTCCGATCGTCGTAGCCCCGGCCTCTTTAAGCACCCGGTAGAGACCGTCGTCCTCGGGAGGCTCGCACTGCACCTGGATCGGGAGGCTGCTCACCTCACGGATCGCCTTGACGCATTCGGCCAAGTGCAGCGCGCCCCGGTCCGTTTCGTTCGGCGTCCCGGTCGTCAGCGTAATTTGCTTAATGCCGTCCAGCTCTTCCGCCGCCTGAACGACCTCCGCAAGCTGCTGCGGGGTTTTCATCGCAACGGTGCTTCCCGATTCCAATGAATTTCCGATTGCGCAAAATTTGCAGCGCTGGCTTGGCGCCCAGCGGATACAGCTTTGAATGACGGTGCTAGCGAGTACGTCGGCGCTGTGAAGGACGGCAATTTTGTTGTACGGGATTCCGTCTTTTGTCGTCCGGTCGTAAAACTTCGGACGCGCTACCGGATCCAGATACATCAAGCTTTTTCCTTCATATTGGAGTACGAGCCCTTCTTCCGTATCCGCCAGCGAATAAGGGGAAGTTTGTGCGGGACCGTTCAATGTCGGGAGCATGACAGCCCTCTCTCCCATCACAAAAGCGCGATCGTCGGTCGGTCCGGCTCCTCCGCGCCTGCTGCCTTCGATAAGCCCGTTCGAGCGCAGCCCCTTGTTGTGCAGATCGACCAGCCAGCTGGCATAGGATCGGCTTGCCGGTTCATCTTTTGCATCCTCTTGCTTCATGGAGAGCATATCAATCCACACCTTTCTTCCCAAGTATGTAACGCTCGCTTGCTTTGTGTTATCTTATATTCCATATGATGACGGAAATCCGGCCATCCGTGATCATCCACTAAAGCAGTTTTTTTCCCATCCACCTCAAGCGGGAACAAAAGCATAGAATCATACGCTGCATCGAGACAGACCGGATCCGGCTGCTTATAATCGGTGGAATATTCTCTTACATTTAGCTATAATGAACGTAATCGCGGTGCGAATGATCAAACTTAATCGTTGGAGGCTGCTATGGAATGGAGACCGAGCAAAGCGGAAGGTGTGCCCATTTATAAGCAAATTGCCTATTATATGGAAACCCGAATCTTTAACGGCGAATATCCGCCGGGCGGATCTCTGCCCTCGGAACGATTTTTGGCGTCCGAAATGGGCGTCAACAGAAGCACGATTATTTCCGCTTATGACGAGCTGCATGCGGTCGGGCTTGTGAAACGGGTTAAAGGGATCGGCACAATCGTGAGTCCCGATGTGTACGAGGAAGGGCCGCAGAAGCGCGTGCCGAATTGGGAGCAGTATGTGCGGAGCGGTTTTTTTCAGATCAACAATCCGATTAATCAGCAAATTTACCGCATTATACAGAGCAAAGATGAGATGATCAATTTTGCGATCGGCGACTTATCGATGGATTTGCAGCCGATTTCGCTGCTGCAAAGCATTCATCGCTCGATGGAAATTAGCCAGTATTTGGGATATGAACATTTGCAGGGCAATATCAAATTACGCGAATCCATTTCAGCCCATCTTCAGAAGTACCGTGAAATCGAAACGACTCCTTCTTCCATCATCATAACATCGGGCGCCCAACAGGCCCTTCACCTTATTATTCAATGCTTATTGAAGCCGGGCGATGCGGTCGCGATCGAAGATCCGTCCTATGCTTATTCGCTGCCAATCTTTCATTCGGCCGGCCTGAAAACGTACTTTCTACCGACTGAACCGGAAGGGATCGACCCCGAGCACATCATTTCGTTATACAAGCGGAACCGGATCAAAATGGTGTTTCTAAACCCTACGTTTCAAAATCCTACAGGGACAACGATGACGATGGAGAGAAAGCAGAAAATCATTGAAATCTCGACGAAATACGGAATTCCGATTGTCGAGGATGACCCTTACAGCATTACCGGTTACGACCACCAGCCGGTTGCGACACTCAAATCGATGGACCGGGACGGCGCTGTCCTATACATTAGCTCGCTTTCCAAAATCGTAGCTTCCGGCCTTCGCATCGGGTGGATCGTAGGTCCTCAATCCGTTATTAATCGTTTAACCGACGCCAAACAGCAGATCGACTTCGGTCATCCGAACTACCCGCAATGGATTGCCGCGCAGCTTCTCTCTTCCGATCAATTCGACGATCATCTGAAACAATTGAGAATCGGACTGCAAACAAAGCGCGATTTAACGATCGGAGCTTTCAAAAAAGAATTGGACGGATGGATTGAATTTCAAGTCCCCGCTGGAGGCATCCACCTCTGGTGCAAAATGAACGAGGAATGGGACGAGAAGGCTTTATTCAAAGAAGCGATTCAAAACGGCATGATCTATGCTCCGGGCAGCACGCTCGGCTCCAAGCCAAACTATTTGCGGTTCACATACAGCCGTACAGATACGCACCAAATCGAAGAAGGCATCGGACAGTTTGCCGCTGCTGTGAAACGGATTTGCAAATAATGAGCCAACCCCCGGCCTGCGGAGGTTAGCTCTTTTGTTTTTCAGGGGCGGCAAGCGAAAGCTAAGGTTCATCAATATACTCTTCTTCATTAACAGCACCGGCGTCATTTTCTTTCAGTGGCTGTTCATCCGTCACTAAAGTCATATCTCTGCAGCTGTTGTTCACATTCATTGTTTCATCTACCAGCTCATCATTTTTCATGGATGCATTCTGTTTGGGCATGGAGGTCCTCCTTTCGACGAAAGTAGGGTTGCCAATTTCAAGACAAATATTCGGTTGGATCATGATATAATGTTTAAGATGATCGATCGATGAGGGGGACTAGATGATGGAAATACATGTTCATGATGAATTAAACGGCGCGGCAACGTTCAGCGTACAGGAAATAGCGGCTCTGGCGCCGGGTCATTTTCCGATAACTGAACGGGTGGAAGGAGTAAGCGGCAAGGCATTCGACTGGTTATCCTGGTATAAAGCTTGGTGCGAGCGCCAGCAGGGTGCTCCCGCACGGATTCCTACCCATTTGCAAGTCGAGGCGGCCGATGAGTTCCAGGCGACGGTTCCGTGGAATCAATTGGACAAGGCGTTGTTTTTGTATGCGCAAGAAAACGGAGAGCCGCTTAAGAAAGGATTCCCGATCCGGCTCTACGTCCCGGACGGAAGCAGCGAATGCTTAAACGTAAAGAGCGTTGTGGCGATTCGGGTGCTCTATGACGGCGCAGCTGGCGACGAAGCTACTTATGGTTACAAAAACATGGTTACTCCGGACGAGCTGTTTAAGACGATAAAAAAATAAATAAAGCTGTCTCATAATTGATCACATAAACGAACAAGCCCAAATAGATGCAGAAAGGACCTCCCGTTCCGCTGGCAAAGCGGAGTTGGAGGTCCCTTCCTCGCTAAACCTGCGAATGTGCAGGTATTATCGCTCGTAATCGCATGTCTGGAGGGAAAGCCTGCGATAGTGCAGGAATTCCGGGCTATTCTGGCCTAAACGTAAGATGAAAAAAGATGCACGGACGCATCTTTTTCAAAAATACCCCATCATGCAGAGCGATTGTAGCGTTCGACGGTTATCTGTAGCTACGGTGATGGCCATTTTCGTTAACTATTTTAAAAAAGAGCAAGCTGCTCGTGAATTTTAGCACAAAAAGTCCATGCATCAATGCCCCGAATTGGCTTCGGCTAACAGCTTGTCTATTTTGGCCGCGGCAATATCCAATCCCGTTTTAACGGACAGTTCGCCTTGAAAAATTTTCTTCAAGTACATGAAGTATACTTCGTCGATTTTGCCCCAGTTGTTGACCGGCGGCCGCAGAAATGAATTATTTACAGCTTCGGCAAATGGATGCAAGTAAGAATTCCGGCTTACGGACCAAGCTTTGGCCGCTTCCCGGTTGGATGGAATCAATCCGGTTTGAGCCATGAAAAGCTGCGCTTCCTTGCTCGTCAACCATTTCATAAAGGTCCAAGCCTCGGCTTGCCGTTTGCTGCCCTTCATAATAACCATGTTTTCGCCGCCAATGATCGAAGAAAATCCGTCTCGATGCGGAAAAAGCGCGGAAACGGTCAACTTCTCGGCCCGTTCCAATTCCGCTTTATTCAATAAGCTGTAGAACCAAGGCCCCTCATCAATCATCAGCATATTTCCGGCCTGTATCCGTGACCACCGTTCCCCGTTGTTGGACTTGGAAGAAACAACAAGCAGCTTTTCCTTATAAAGGGCCTTAAGCAACTCCACGGCATGAACGGTTTCTTCACTGTTTAAATATCCCGATGATCTGCTGATCTTCTCGTCGGTTAAGGAGCCTCCGAGACTGTAAATATACAGGAGAGTTTCCCATGACCAGAATCCGTCGATTCCGATCGTATATCGATGCTGGCGCGCAATCCGGAGCACTTCTTCCATCGTACGCGGAGGGTTGGTATATCCCGCTTTCTTAAGGAGATTGCGGTTAAAAATGGCCACCTTCGTGTAAAGGTTCAGAGGCAGCGAATAATAATCGTTTTTATAGAGACCGACATCCATAATTTTAGGATCGAATCGGCTGCGGATCTGATCGAAACCCGGGAATCCGTTTAACGGAACAAGCAGGCCTTTATGTGAAAATTCGGGCACCCAGTCGATACTCATCCGGACGACATCGGGACCGCGGCTCGAGGAGGCTCGCGCAATCAAGGTGTTTTTTAATTCGTTATTGAAAACGAGATTTTTCGATTCGACCCGGATGCCCGGATTTTCCCGCTCGAACGCAGGAATCAGCTCCCGCTCCAGCAGCCAGGCTTCTTTATCGCTGTAGGTGTTCCAAAACGTCACGACGGTTTCTTCCTGTTCATGAAGCTTTTGAACGTTGTTCGGATCGGTAATGACCGATGGGCTTCCACAACCTGCTGTCAATACGAGAATGAGTAATAGGGTCAGCCATCGGCAGCACATTAACGAAATCCTCCTTTCCTAAACGGCATGCCTTGGTGCCGCCTGGTGCTTTTCCCTGTATTCCAAAGGAGTTAACCCGGTCATCTTCTTGAATACTTTGCTGAAATATTTCACGTCTTTAAACCCGGCGGCTTTGGCGATATCGTAAATCCGGCTTTCGTTTTGTGCGAGCAGCCGCTTCGCTTCCCGGATCCGCAGCTCGATCAAATAATCGATAAAGTTCCGGCCGGTCAGTTTTTTGAAATAAAGACTGAAGTAGCTTTTGCTGAGATGAACGATATCCGCTACGCTCTGAAGGGATAAGTTCTCGGTATAATGAGCCGCGATATAATCGAGCGCCTTCGTAATCAGCTGCCCGTCATATCCTTGATCGGACAGCTTCAGTGTAAAGGACTTTTCCATCATCTCTTCCAGCTGTTCAATCATAGTGGCTGCCAATTGTTCCAATGTCTCCACTTTGAGAAGCTGATCACGCAGCTCAGGGGGCAGCGGCTCAGACTCCTCATGCAGCTGATAAACGGTTGTCAGCAAACTGAGCGCTTCCTGCTGCACTTCTTCCGTATTCAAGAACCTGCTCTTCCAGCGTTCAAGCGCAAATTCGACGGCGGAAGAAACCGGATCGCCATTGCGGATCATATCGAAGAAAGGAGCCCAGTCATGCTGCGCTTCCTTGTCGGCCGACGTTTTTTCCCGATCCGATCCCGATTCGTCGATCCGATACAAACCGCCGAGCCCTTCGAAAAATCGTCTATTGCAAGCCGAGAGACTGTCTTCATATCCTTTAAGAATACTGCCCGTCCCTTGTTTTACGACGAAACCGACGGACGTTGAAACTTCCCATTCCGTCTCCAGCATCCGCTTCCACTCATTGATCCGCGCTTCCGCTTCATCGCAAGCACCCGGGATGAGCAGAAACAAGCTGCTTTCAGACACCTGAAGCGCCGTTCCTTCTTGCATTTGCACATAAAACTGTTCTTGTATTTCCTCAAGCAGCAGCTGCACATGCAAATAACCGTGATTTTCAATCCATTCCTCGGCCCCGTCCAGCATAAGGTAGACGCAAGCATAACATTTTGCCAGCCAGGCTGGAGCCCAATCGGTTGACGCGAGCGGGGTTTGTTCCTGCACGATCAATCGTTTGATCTGCTGTTCGACTTGCTTTCGTTCCTTGTAAAGCAATCCCTGCCGGGAGATCGTCCGTTCGGAATCCTCTCTTCTTTCATCCTCCAGCAACGTGATGCATCTTCTCAGGACGGCCAGAAGATCCTCCTTTTGGAGCGTCAGCTTCAATAAATAATCGACAGCACCCAGCTTAAGCCCTTCTTTTACATACTCAAAGTCGCTGTAGCTGCTGATCAGAATGACTTTGAGCCAAGGGCACAGCTCCAGCGCTTGTTTCATCAGCTCGATACCGTTTAAGCGCGGCATTTTGATATCCGTAATCAAAATATCGAAGGAACGGTTTTTTAACGCTTCCAGTGCTTCCATGCCATTGGCATAATGATCTTCAACCGTCAGCCCTACCTTTTCCCAATCGATAAAAGCGCTAATTCCGTTGCGGATGACAGGCTCGTCATCCACGATAAGAACCGAATACTTCATATCACACTCTCCTTCAGGTTTTGCCGGAGGCAAAACCACTTCGTTAGCGTAGGCTTAGGTTTTGCCGGAGGCAAAACCACTTCGTTAGCATACGCTTAGGTTTTGCCCGTTCTAAGAGACGGATTTCGCAAGTTGTTTCAATACGATGTGTATGGCGGTTCCTTGCCCCGGCTTGCTCTCGACGGACCACTCCCAATTACCAGCGTAATACAGCCGCAGCGTGTCGTAGATATGACGCAGACCGATACCGATTTCTCCTGCCGCAATCGCCGCCTCCGGCTCGTTCAGTTGCTTCAACCTCTCTTCATCAATGCCCATTCCGTTATCATATACATGAAACTCCAAATCCCCATTGCAGGAATGAACCCGGATCGAGATGCGGCCGTCCTGATTTGTCGGAACGATTCCATGGAAAATCGCGTTTTCCACTACAGGCTGCAGCAGCATGCGGGGGATGACGATCTTCTCTAGACCGGGTTCAACGTCTAGTTTGAGATCAAATGTTTTCTCATAACGAAGCTCCAATATGACCAAGTATTTCTTAATAATGTCCAGTTCCTCACTTACCGTGATCATGTTCCCGTTTTTGGCCATATTCGCCTCAAGCAGATGGTTCAGTGCCGTCAATACGCTGGAAGCGCGATCGTTCTGGTTCGAATCGATCAGCCACCGCAGCGTGCTGAGCGTGTTATAAAGGAAGTGCGGATGTACCCGGTGAATGACCGCCCTCAGCTCCGCGTGATGCTTCTCGCTTTGTTCATTTTTGACCTGCCGCATCAAATGACCGATTTCGTGAACCATTTTGTTAAACTGCTTGCTCAAAAAGCCGATTTCATCGGAAGATTGGACGGTCGTCCTTACTTTAAGGTCTCCCTTTTGAACGAGCATCATGCTTCGGGTAAGCTGTTTTACAGGCTTGGTCACCCACCCCGCAATGAACAGTCCGATGCAAATCGCAAGCATGGAGAAAACGGCACATGAAAACAAAATCCACGATTTGAGGCTGTTGAGCTGCCCGCTGATTTCATGAACCGGAACGGTGCCGACAATCATCCAGCCGTTGCTCAGCGGCTCCTTGACCCCATAATACGGCACCCCGTTTACCTCGTACTCGAATTCCATTGCGTCATTGCCCACAATATGTTTATATAATTCGGAATTGTCCACTCTTTTGTTGACCATTTCAAGATTGGAATCGATCATTATTTTCCCTTCGGAATCAACGACGAAAAATTTCCCCGTCTTTCCCAGCTTCAACTGCCCGATCGTTTTGAAAACGGACCTGCCGTCCAAATCGACCTGTACAAGCCCGATATTGCGCATCGTGTCGAAATCTTTCAGAACCCTGCCGACAGGAAGCACCAAGCCGCTGAAATGGTCATATTGAATCGGCTGCCAAACCAACTCCCCGTCCCGGCGTTTCGTCTCTTTCACCCACTCTTGATCGGACAGCCGTATTTTCTTCATTTTGTTGTTGGAGAAAGCGCCGCTGCTCCAGCCGCTGCCATTCTCCTTCAGCACGTAAACAATTTTGACGAAGGAGTTGGAAAACACAAAGTTGTTCAGCAAAGTGTCGATATATTGGTCATCGCTGTTCTCCTCGTAAGCCGGTACGTTTTTCGGGTGCAAAACCGCCTGCTGGATCTGCAGATTGTTGCTGATAAAATCGGAGGTATCGACCCCGACGTTCAAGATGAAAGAAAGCGACTCCGCCGTCTGTTTCGTAATTTGCACCGTGGATTCCCGCACGTTTTTTTTCAAAACCGAGTTGGATTCCCAGTAGAAGGACACACTTGTAAAAAGAGTCGGCAGCAAAATCACAAACAGAAACGCCAGTATGATTTTGGATGAAAAGCTGCCCGATATCTGAAGTTTACGAACCATAACGCCCACCTTATTTCGATTCTGCTTTGCTGATCACTATTATACATGTAATGGCGTGCGGAAACCCTTTGTAGGATCTGGAAAGGCGAGATATGCCCTTATCTACAATAGCCGTCCGAACGAGAAATTTTTAGTGTCCGTTCGTACTATTTTCATTTGTAACCGTCATCATTTAAGGAAGTGTCTTATTTCTTTGAAAAAGCAAAAGATAATCCTCCTATTATTTCAACGTACTTCAACATAAAATTGATTTTTTTAATTAATAATTTACATTAAAAGGCAATAAAACATACTGAAGTGTCATCTTTTAAGATCGAAATGAAAAATAAGAGGTTGCCAATTCACGCAAATGTGAATAAAGACGATAGTCCTTTAGGTCTCCCATACTAGACTTTTCCATTTTATTCCTCACTTTTGTTTATAAAGTTTGATGATTATCGCCAAAAAGTGTGGACAAAAAAACGCACTAATCCTAGCTCCCGCGCTGTTTTGCGCCTTTTTCCGATACGTTGGAAACTTTTTACCTCTACTATTGAAGGCGCCTTCAAGCTTTCAATAGGCGTTATTCCCCATTGTTCATAACGGCTCCAATTGCTAATGTTGAGAGGGAAATCCGAATTCAAATTGATGCATGTCAGGTCAGTGAGTTCTTTTCATTACTTAACGTCCCCTAAAACAATCCGAGAATTGAGGTCGCATCATGAACAACATCGTAAAAATTTCTGCCGGCATCCTAAGCCTCTCCCTGTTGGCTGTTCAATTTGCACAACCGATCCAAGCCGCACCGGCTGGTCCAACCAAGCATGGACAATTAACTGCCGAAACGGCAAAGAAATCATCGTGGGATAAAAGCTCGCTGTCTTTCACCGGGCAAACCTCCTATTCCGGCGGGATTTCTGCGACAGTTCAAAATAAAGGGTCGCAAATGGACGGCGAAACGGTTTACGAGCTGTATCGGGTGGAAAAGGGCAATCCGAAAAATGGCGAAATTGTCGCCCTCGGCATTATTAAGCCGTTAGGCCCCGGCGAAACTCAGCAGTTGACTTATGTTCCCAATCTGCTTAAACCGGGAAAATATATTTTTAAAGCTTATCAACGTCCGGGCCATCCGGGAACAGGAGAGCTGTGGAGCTCTTCGATCACTGTGAAAGAGCAGGAAGTTGCGAAGGATCAGCTTGAGCCGGAGCGTCCGCTCGATCAGTTTTTCAATTCCACTGTTGAAGAAGGAACCGCAACGTTTACGGTGCCGGAAGGGATGAAACCGGTTGAGATCAGTTTCTCGAGCTACGTTTATCCGGAAGGTGTCGTTCCGCAGCAGGACGGCGCGCCTTATGAAAATCAAACGGTCTACGATAACGTAACCGCAACCTATGGTCCGGGTACCCACACCGTGCACGTTCAATTGCCGCCGAATCAATATTGGCAGACAGACCTTTATTTAGGCCCTGTCATTGAAACGTTGACCGAAAGCGGACACCCGATGGATAAAATTATCGATGCCGATTATAGTCCGGCAGCTACTGTGCAAACGGTTCAGTGAGTCTAGACTAAAACGGCAATTCCGCCACGATTCTTGCTACGCTTGGGACTGTCCCAAAGCAGGTTATTCGCGGATTTCATCCAGCTCATAAGCTTCGAAAACTTTAACGAGCCGGTCAAGGAACTATCCTTGGCCGGTTCGTTTGCTTTATATCCAGCTTCCTCGCATCCAAAATATAGGTTGCCGCTTTGTTCCTTATTGTTCTATAATGTTTGATATAGTGCAAATAAACATTTTCGAACTTGGAGGCTGACCATTAAGATGAAAATCCGTCATTCCGTTCATCCGTCCGACTTCAAACATTACGATACCGACCGTCTGCGCCAACATTTTTTGATTGAAGAGCTGTTTGCGGGCGGCCGCATCACGATGGTATACACCCATGAAGACCGCATGGTCATCGGCGGCGCCAAACCGGCAGGTGAGGCTCTTCTTCTCGAAGCCGCCGATACGCTGAAAACCGATTATTTCCTGGAGCGACGTGAAATCGGTTTCATCAACATTGGCGGCGACGCCGTCATTACGGTGGACGGAGAATCGTACGAGCTCGGCCTGCTCGATACGCTGTATGTCGGCATGGGAGCGCGCGATCTCCGTTTGGCAAGCCGGAGCGCGAACGAACCGGCCAAAATCTACTTCTGCTCCGCCCTTGCCCACACGGCGAAGCCGACGCGCAAAGTATCCGTTCAGGAAGCGAACACGCTTCATCTCGGCGCGCTCGAGACGTCGAACGAGCGGACGCTGCACCAGATCATTCATGAAGGCGGCGTTCAAAGCTGCCAGCTGATGCTCGGCGTAACTCTGCTGAAGCCGGGAAGCGTCTGGAACACGATGCCCGCCCATTTGCACGACCGCCGTATGGAAGCGTATTTGTACTTTAATCTGGGCCCGGATGCACGCGTTTTTCACCTGATGGGCAGTCCGGAGGAAACGCGCCATCTTGTCGTGGCGAACGAGCAGGCCGTCATTTCCCCCGCCTGGTCGATTCATTCCGGGGCCGGAACGAGCAATTATGCGTTCATCTGGGCGATGGCCGGCGAGAACTACACGTTCAAGGATATGGATCTTGTCACGATGGATACGTTGAAATAGAGAGATTACAGGAGGAGATTGACCCAATGCTAGCCGTCGCACGACATCAATACATTTTAGAACAGCTGCAGCAGAACGGCTCCGTAAAGGTTGCGGATTTGAGCGAACATCTCGGCGTGACGCCAAAGACGGTGCGGGAAGATTTGGAGAAGCTCGAGGAAAACGGCCTGCTGCGCCGCACGCACGGCGGTGCGGTTGCCATTCCGGACAGCGATTCCATTCTCCCGCTGCTGCAAATTCCGAACACAAAGTTTCCGCTGGAAAAGGAAGCGATTGCCGCCTATGCGCTCCGCTATATTCGGCCTGAAGAGGTCATTGCGCTTGATGCGGGCAGCACGACACTCGAAATCGCGCGGCTGCTTCCGAACGAGCCGATGACGGTGGTGACCAACGATCTGATGATTATGCGCGAGCTGGTCGGCAAAGAGCGGATCCAGCTCGTCGTGCCCGGCGGCTACCGTCACAACAACGTGCTGATCGGCAACGATTCGCTCGAGTGGGTGAATCGGCTGAACATACAGAAAGTGTTTTTATCGGCGGCGGGCATTCATGAGAAGTACGGGTTATCCGTGTTCACCGGCGAGCTGATCAAGCTGAAAAAAGCGTTCATCGCCGGGGCCAAGGAAATATTCGCAGTCGCCGACCACAGCAAGTTCGACCGGGCGACGCTGCTGACATTCGCTTCGCTGGAGGATGTGGATGTTATCATTACGGACGCCGGACTGGACGAGGACACGTTGCGGCGGTATGAAAGGAGTTCGGTGCGAATTGAACAAGCTGTTTGATTTAACGGGGCGCACTGCGATCGTGACGGGAGCGGGCCGGGGGCTCGGTCGCGCGATCGCGGCGGGACTTGCGGAAGCGGGCGCCGACGTCGCGCTGGTGACGAACCGCACACCCGCAGAGGATACGAAACGCGAAATCGAAGCGATCGGCCGCAAAGCGATCGTGCTGCAGGCCGATGTCGCCGATCGCGGCAAGCTTGAAGGTATCGTGGACGAGACAATCGGACAGCTTGGCAGACTCGATATTCTCGTCAACAATGCGGGCATTATCCGCCGCACGCCGGCGGTTGACCACTTGTACTCGGATTGGCAGGACGTGCTTGACGTCAACGTGAACTCCGTATTCGTTTTATCCCAAATCGCCGGCCGGATCATGACCCGGCAGCGCTCGGGCAAAATCATCAACATCGCCTCCATGCTTTCGTTTCAGGGCGGCATCAACGTTCCGGGCTACACGGCAAGCAAGCATGCGGTTACGGGCCTCACGAAAGCTCTTGCGAACGAATGGGCGGGCAGCGGCGTCCAGGTGAACGCCATTGCGCCGGGCTACATGATAAGCGACAATACGGAAGCGCTGCGGAACGATCCGGTCCGCAGCCGCCAAATTCTCGATCGCATCCCCGCAGGCCGCTGGGGATCGGATTTGGATCTGGTTGGACCTGCCGTCTTCCTCGCATCGAAAGCGTCCGATTACATGAGCGGTCACGTGCTCTGTGTCGACGGCGGCTGGATGGTACGCTGACAAAGGACGGGAGGTCAATGCCGTGAGCGAAACGTTTCAACAGCAAGTCCCCGAAGTCGTCACGTTCGGGGAGTCGATGGCGCTGTTCATGCCTTCATCGAACAAAGGCATCGAGCATGCCGCAGCGCTCGAGAAGCTGTTCGGCGGCGCGGAAAGCAACCTCGCGATCGGACTTGCGCGGCTCGGGCACCGGGTCGGCTGGTTCGGAAGGCTGGGAGACGATCCGCTCGGACGGTTTATCCTGAAAAAAATGCGCGGCGAGGGCGTCGACGTCTCCCGTGCCGCACTCTCATCCGCCGGCCCAACGGGGCTGATGATCCGGGAAACGGTAGCCGGTAAATCGTCCGTCTATTACTACCGCAAACGGACGGCAATGAGCGAGATGCGGCCGGAAGAACTCGACGCGGCCTATATCGGATCGGCGCGAATTTTGCACGTAACCGGCATTACGCCGGCGCTCAGCGACAGCTGCCGACAGACGCTGCTGGAAGCGGTGCGTATCGCCCGCGCAAGCGGCGTGTGCGTATGCTTCGATCCGAATATCCGCCTGAAGCTCTGGAACGCGGATGAAGCGAAAGCAGTGCTGGTGCCGATTGCGGAACAAGCGGATTATTTTCTGCCGGGACTGGATGAATTGAAGCTGCTGTACGGAACGGACGATCTTTCCGCGCTGACGGATAAGCTAGGCAAGCTGCCGGGAGTATCCGTCATCAAGGGCGGAAACGGCGTCACGCACTTGCTTGAAGACGGTGTTATAAGTGCTGTTCCTCATTTCCCTGTCAAGCAGGTTGTCGATACCGTCGGCGCGGGCGACGCTTTTTGCGCGGGATTTCTGTCCGGCGTGCTGCGCGGTAAACCGCTCGGGGAGGCCGTCCGCTTCGGCAATCTGCTCGGCTCGCTTGCCGTACAGGTTCACGGCGATTGGGAAGGTCTTCCGACGCTGGCGGAAGCCGAGTCCATGCTTGGCGGCAAAGAACATGTAGAACGTTAGGAGCTGACATATGCCATGAAAAAGATGAAAATCGTCCAACAGATCGCTGCGGAAGGCGTTGTGGCGGTGCTGCGCGGCAGCTCGCCGGACGATGCCGTCGCGATGGCCGAGCAGGCGATAGCCGGCGGCATCAAGATCATTGAAATTACGATGACCGTCCCTTTCGCCTTGCAGGCGATCGAATCGCTCGCCAAAAAATATAGCTCGCAAGCCGCGCCCGATTCGGACCGCTATGCTGTCATCGGGGCCGGCACCGCGCTCGATCCGGAGTCCGCCCGCGCCGCCATACTGGCCGGGGCTGAGTTTGTTGTCGGCCCCTCGCTTAATCCGGACACCGTCAAGCTTTGCAACCGTTACCGGGTGCCGGTCATGCCGGGCGTCATGACGATCAAGGAAATTCAGGAGGCGCTTGAGCTGGGGGTCGATATATGCAAGCTGTTTCCCGGCAGCCTGTACTCGCCTTCCACCATTTCCGCTGTCAAAGGGCCGCTTCCCCAAGCGAATTTAATGCCGACGGGAGGCGTCAATCTCGCCAACCTGGGCGACTGGATCCGCGCAGGAGCCGTTGCGGTGGGCATCGGATCGGACCTGACGAACGAAGCGGTGAAAACCGGCGACTACAGCCTTATCCGCCGGAAGTCCGCGGAATATGTCGCTGCTTATCGAAATGCCAAACAACCGGTTTGACAATCGGACAAAACGACTGCCGCCCCCCCTTTGTTTGCGCACTGTCTGAATATAGGAACTTATACTTTTCATATCGAGCGTATAAGAAGATCGCGCCTCCCCGTCTGCTTGGCAAGGTGGCCCGCGATCTTTTTATTCCCTTGGCAAATGGCAATTGGCAACGCTTGCTTAAGCACCTTAACTGTTAAACTATAAGCTGATCACCGTCGTTAGTTACCATTGATTAGTAACCGTCGGTTATAAATTATCTTTGTTTCCGGATTGCAAGCGGAGAAATGAATTGAGAGAAAAAAAGAGACACTGCCAACGAATAGCAGTGTCAGGTACGGACCAACGGTTTGTATACGGTTCATTCAACGGCTTTAACGGTCTGCACGATCGGTTACAGCACTCTCCGTGCGGTAACGTAGTGGCCCGCCCACCAGCCGGTGTTCAGGCTATTAATGGAAAGACCGTCTTTGGAAGGCGTATTGTGAATAAATTGGCCGTCTCCCATGTAAATTCCGACATGGTTGATCACGCCGTCATTGCCACCGATCGTATCGAAAAATACCAGGTCGCCTTTTTGCAAACTTTCTTTGCCGGCAAAAGTACCTTGATTTTTTTGTACGCGTGTCCCCCACGCCAGCTCAACACCTACCTGACGGTAAATAAACTGGGTGAACGAAGAACAGTCGAACAACAGCTTGTCCGGATTCCTTGTGCCAAAATCGTAATGAACGCGCCCCATATAGCTTTGTGCAAATGCAATCACTTGGTCGGCCCTTGCATTTCCTCCCGGTTGATCAATGTTTCCGCTAGGTTGAGGACTGTTCCCGCCCGAATAATTCGTATATTTGGAATTAGAAGATATATATCCCGTTTGGCCATCCTGTGTACTGATTTGCAGCCAATATTTATTTGCCTGCGAAATGACGTGAATGTCCTCGCCCTTCGGAATCAGCCTGATCTTGCTTGCGCTTGTGCTCGGACTCGTTCTATAATTTACGCCGCTGACCACTTTCGTTTCATAAACTGAAGCCGCCGACACCGTCGATACAGCAACAGTCTGACCGACCGCAAGAGCTGAGAAGCCGATTGCTGCGCAAAGGCTTGCGCCGATTACTTTGTGGATGAGCATTTTAGTCTGCATTGATGTTGCCTCCTTGTTGAAAGATAAGGACAACTATAGCAGAATTCTGCATATCTAAAATTTTCCACGGAGAAAAGGAATTGAGGCGCCGCCTGGTTTCAATGGCTTTTGTTAAAAAAAAATGAGAATCGGTTAATCGATCATTTTGGTATACAGTATTCCAAAAACTTGCTATACTTCGGTTAAGCTTATGCTTACGAAGTGCTTTTGCTTACGCAAAAGCTTTAGGAGGGCTGCAATGAGAAGCTATTTTATATTAAGCATTTGTTTCTTGTTCCTGGTTCAATATTTTGTCCAAGCCCCGTGGCTGCAGCTGCTGCTTGCGGCAGCCGCCATCATCGCCTTCATCGGAAGCATCACACTGGCCAGAACGGTTCCCCGGATTTTCAGCGCCCTGATGTTCGCCGCCGGAATCGTGTTTACCGTTTTGAAAGGACAAGATCTGAACGCGGCTGCAACTGCTATTAACTCCAATCTGCCGCTGCTTACGCTGCTCGTTCTCGTCCCTTTGCTGTCGATTCCGTTCAAGCTCGGCGGTTATTTCGATTCCATCCTCGTCTATCTGCAGCGGCTGAATAACAGTCCCCGCAAAATGTTCATGGGCATAACGGCGGTACTGTTCTTCCTCGGACCCATTCTGAACATCGGATCGATCCGAATCGTGCACGAGCTGCTGAAAGATCTGAAGCTGAACGCTTCTTTTCTCGCCAAAGCGTATCTGGTCGGTTTTTCAACGACGATTCTATGGTCGCCTTATTACGCGGCTGTCGGCGTCACGCTGTTGTATCTGCATGTTTCCGTCGGCAGCTATATGTCTTACGGTATCGGGCTTGCGCTGCTGTTCCTCGTTTCGGGCAACGTGCTGTTCGCCATCCGGTCGAAGAAGCAAAAGCAGGAATTGACCGAAGAGCAGTTCGTGCCGGTTAAGCCTATCGACCGGAAACGGCTGCGGCAGCTGCCGTTCATTATTGCGGCGCTTATGCTGATCACCATCTCGGCCGAATCCGTCACCCACTGGTCCATGCTCGTGCTCGTAAGTCTCGCCGCGATCCTGTTTCCGGTTGTATGGGGATTCGCAACCCGGCAGTGGCAGCCGCTAAAGCGGCAAATCACCGATTACCGGGACAAAGCCGTTCCCATGATGAACAATGAAATTATTATGTATATCAGCGCCGGATTTTTCGGCCAGTCGTTTAGAGGGACAAGCCTCGGTGACGGCATCAACACGTTCATGATCCGCTTGTCCGATATTTCATTCCTTTTGTTTGCGTTATTCGTTCTTGTCACGATGGTTGTTGTTACGTTTATCGGCATCCATCAAGTCGTCATCGTGACGATCCTGGCAACGCAAATGGATCCGGCCGCACTAGGCACAACGAAAGAAATTTTGGCGATGGTTATCATGCTGGCCTGGTCGGCTGCGTCCGTTCTCAGCCCCATAAATCCGATCAATCTGCTTGTAAGCACATTGGTGAAACGATCGAGCCTCCAGATCGGCATTCGGGATAACGGAGTATACCTGCTGGTCGTATGTACGATTGGAATCGCCCTGCTTACATATTTTCACTAGCGTAGCTCACAAAAAAAATACCCTCAACCACTTTGCATCATAGTGTTGAGGGTATATGCCGGAATGCTACACAAGCTCCGCCTTTTTTCCAAGCTTTTTCAACAGATCTATCGCCTGCTTCTTCTCCTCTGCAGAGAGTCCGCTCATAATCGAATCCACGTATGCCATATGTTTCGGAAAAATGCCGTCCAGCAATTCGGTACCGGCTTTCGTAATTTCCGCGAAAGTGACCCTTCGATCTTCTGCGCACGGCACTCTTTTCATCAGACCGCGGTTTTCCAGCTTATCGATATTATACGTGATACTGCCGCTCGTCACCAATATCTTTTCACCGATTTGCTGCAGCGGAATTCGTCCCTTATGATACAAAACCTCGAGAATCGTAAATTCGGAGGACGAGAAGCCATGCCTTTTCATATCCTTCACTGCACGGTCCATAACCGTCTTGTATGCTTTTGACAGCACCACAAACAGCTTCAGCGAAATGGACTGATCCGGTTCTGTCGAAGTCGACACGCCCTATCACCGCCTTATCTTGTATATCACTATTATCGTTTATTCAAAGCGGCCGCTCAAGTGAAAACATTTCGCCGATTTTCCCGTAATTGCTGCCCGCAAGCCGGCTGACGGGCTGAAGCCGGTCCACATCAATGCGTCCGTTATGCAATAGTTCATCTGCGATATGAAAACAAACGACCCGGCCGATCAACAGATCGCAAGCCGGCTCGTCCGCCGTTCCGCCAAGCGGATACGCTTGCTCCAGCACGCACTCCATCCGGACTTTCGCTTCGACAATACCAGGGACGGTTATTTTTTCGCTGGGGACCGTCGTTAAACGGGCAAAATCAATTTCGCTTTCAGCCGCGGGCAAATTCGCAGCCGTCCGATTGACCGCTTCCACGTTCGCCGCATCGGTAATATGAACGACGAAGCTGCCGGCCGTCAGCGCATTGCGCGCCGTATCTTTGCGGATCCCTTGTTTGCGCTGCACCGAGACCGAAACCATCGGCGGATTGGCCGTTACGATATTAAAGTAGCTGAATGGCGCCGCATTGACGACCCCGTCCCCGGAAAGGGTTGTCACCAGTGCAATGGGCCGCGGCACAATGCTTCCGATCATCAGCTTATAGTTGTCACGCTCACTCTGGCTTAACGGATCGATCGTGATCAAGTCCAATCCCTCCCCAAAAAAATTAGCGTACGAATTGCTCCCTGTACCAGCTGGCGGCTGCCTCGACTTCCGAGCGTGTCAATTGGTGACCGAACGACTCCCAGTGAACCGTTACGTCAGCTCCCGCATCTTGCAGCAATGTTTGCAATTCTTCCGTTTCCTTAGGAGCGCAGATCGGGTCATTGTTGCCGGCGCCGATAAAGACCGGAACTCCGTTCAGATCCGGAAGCTTGACGCCGCGGCGCGGCACCATCGGGTGATGAAGGATTGCGCCTTTGAAAACAGCACCGTAGTGAAACAGCAAGCTGCCGGCGATGTTCGCCCCGTTCGAATATCCGACCGCTACCAGATTGTTCCGGTCGAAACCGTGTTCAGCCGATGCCTGGTCGAGAAAGTCATGCAATTCCTTTGTGCGGAAAACGAGATCCTCTTCATCAAATACGCCCTCGGCAAGCCGTCTAAAAAAGCGGGGCATGCCGTTTTCGAGAACGTTGCCGCGCACACTAAGGACGGAGGCAGCAGGATTGATCATTTGCGCCAGCGGGAGCAAATCACGCTCCGTGCCCCCCGTGCCATGAAATAGAACGAATGTAGGAGCTGTAAGATCGGTCCCTTGCTTGAATATATGTTTCATGCTTGATCCTCCTTCAGTACACGAACTTTGATCGGCGAAAGCCCTTGTTCAATCTGCACACGATTCGGCTCGTACCATTCCGGCAGCATCAGCTTTTCGCCAAGCGCTTCGAACGGCTCATCCCTTGTGAACCCCGGCGGATCGGTTGCAATTTCAAACAATATTCCGCCTTCTTCGCGGAAATAGATCGCATTGAAATATTGACGATCCACGACCGGCGTCGGCTTCAGCCCGCTCTCCTGCACTTTGGCTCTCCAGCGCAGATGATCTTCATCGTCCTGCGCACGCCAAGCGATATGATGAACCGTCCCCGCGCCGCCGTGTCCCCACTCCATCGCTTCCGCGTTGATATCGATCATATTCCCCAAATCTCCGGAAGCGCGGAAACGGACCAGGCCGCCTTCGGCTCCAACTTGCTCAAGACCCATTACCTGCTGCAGCACTTCCATCGTTTTGTGAGGAGCGACACTGTAGAGCACGGCGCCGCCGAACCCTTTTATCGCCTTGTCGGCCGGCACACCGCCAAAGGACCAATTGCTTTGCGGCCCTTGTTCACGCTCCACGATTTCCAGCTGCAAACCGTCTTTATCGCGGAATTGCAGAAACGTTTCTCCGAACCGGACCGCCTCGGAAAATGAAACTTGTAATTTGGCCAGTCTTTCTCTCCAAAAATCAATGGCTCCTACCGGGACAACGAACGTTGTCCACCCGACTTGCCCGCCGCCGATTTGGCCCTTGCGTCCCGCCTCAAAAGGGAAGAACGTGATCGCCGTTCCCGGGCTTCCGTTCTCGTTACCGAAGTAAAGATGGTATACCTCCGGCGCGTCGAAGTTGATCGTTTTTTTCACAAGCCGCAATCCGAGTACGCCTGCGTAAAAATCGACATTATCCTGCGCATTGCGGACAAAAGCGGTAATATGATGAATGCCTGCGGTTTGATGTGTCATTTCGTATTCCTCCTCATAATTATTTTCATTAATTTAAATTTAATTAGTTTAAATTTAAGATATAAGAGCTGAAGTTGAACAACCATTTGTTTATTGGAGTCTTCGCAAGTTGTGTACGGCATCCTAGCTGTCGGCAACGATTGTGATGCTGCATGTTCCCTCCCCTCAATTTGTTTTAATTTAAATGTTTTAAATTTAAGATAAATATACACCGTTTCTTCGCGTTTTGCAATAGGTTATTTTGAAAAAATTTCACCGATTGATTGATCCGCTTTAACCGGGGATATGCCCCAACAAGAAAAAGCTGCAAACCCGTGTGGTCTGCAGCTTTTTCTGTTCATACTCGATATTTCTCGTTTCGATCAATCCTATCTCCACACAATTTACGCATTCGCTTGTTTGGATTCTTCAACCGTTTTGCCGATATGCTGTTCTCCCCATGAGCACATCGCATCCAGAATCGGCTTTAAAGACCAGCCGTAATCGGTGAGCGAGTAAACGACTTTCGGCGGGATTTGCTCGTATATAACCCGTTTCACTACCCCGTCCTCTTCAAGCTCGCGTAATTGCTGCGTCAGCATTTTTTGGGTGATTTCAGGCATTAACCTTTTCAATTCGCTAGTCCGTTTCTCTCCTTTATCCAAATGACACAAAATGACGACCTTCCATTTGCCGCCGACGACTTCGAGAGTCGCTTCCACTGGAATGTTATACATTGCCGTATACCTCCTTAATTATTGTAGGTTACTTTTTAGTACCTATGATACTTCAAAGTACGTACTTACTATGCATGTCGTATGTGTTTATAATAACCCCATGAAACAAATACTGCAAGGTGCTGCAGTTAAACACAAATCAAAATAAAAAGCAGGAGGAATTCAAAATGAGCGACACATTAGTACAGTCATCGTCTCATACAAAAGAGACGACCAAAAGAGGAATTTGGCCGCTTCTTGCCCTGGCGATCAGCGCCTTCGGGATCGGAACGACCGAGTTTGTACCCGTAGGTCTGCTTGCATCCATTTCAGACAGCTTGAACATTAGCATCACGGTTGCCGGCCTTCTTATTTCCGGTTATGCGATCGGGGTGGCGGTCGGTGCTCCCATTATAACAGCACTCACCAATCGAATGAGCCGCAAGTCTTTGCTTATGTGGCTGATGGTTATTTTCATCGTAGGCAACGTCGTCGCCGGACTTTCATCGTCATTCGGATTGCTTCTCGTTGCACGTTTTATTACCGCATTTTCACATGGCGTCTTTTTCTCAATCGGCTCGACGATCGCAGTGCAGCTTGTAGCCCCCGAGAAAAAAGCGAGCGCAATCGCATTGATGTTCACGGGTTTAACGATAGCTATCGTAACCGGCGTTCCGCTCGGAACATTCATTGGACAAACGTTTGGCTGGAGAGCAACCTTCTTGGGCGTGGCCTTGCTGGGCGTCATTGCAATCATTGCCAGCGCAATACTCATTCCTAAGGATTTAAAACAATCTCCACCGGCTAAATTTTCGGATATGCTTCGTTTGATTACAAATCGCCGGCTGCTGCTCGGATTTGCCATCACGGCTCTTGGCTATGGCGGAACATTTGTCGCCTTTACCTATTTGACTCCAATCCTTGAGGATGTCGTCAAACTAAGCCCTAAAGTTGTCGGGATCATCCTGCTCGTCTACGGCGTTGCAGTGGCCGTCGGCAACGAGGTCGGGGGAAGATGGGCAAACCGCAACCCGGTACGCGCTCTATTTATGATGTTTATTATTCAAGCGGCCGTCCTGATTGCGATGTCGTTTATGATTCCATTTAAAGTAGCCGGATTGATTGCCGTATTTTTGATGGGGCTGTTTGCCTTTATGAATGTACCTGGTCTTCAGTTATATGTTGTGCAGCTCGCGGAAAAATATGTCCCGTCTGCAGTAGACGTCGCTTCGGCATTAAATATTGCGGCTTTCAACATCGGCATTGCGATCGGCGCCTCTTTGGGCGGAGTTGTCGTGGAAAACATGGGTCTTGTACACACGCCATGGATCGGCGGCTTGATGGTTGTCGTTGCGATCGTACTCACCGGTGTTTCGGCCAAGCTCGAGCGGAATTAATTAGGGGGAATAACATATGTTTGAACAACATGCATCTTACCAAAGAATGTACCGGGAAGATGAGCTGACGCTTGGTCTGCATATCCCGTTAGAGAATTATCAAATGAGCACGCCGACGATGGCGCATCAGATTGAATTGGCTCAGACGGCTGAAAATTACGGTTTTACGGCGCTTTGGCTGCGGGACGTTATCTTGAAGGATCCGTATTTTCTTGATCCGGCTGTCGGACAAATTTATGATATTTTGATTTACGGCACGCATCTTCTCAGCCGGACAAATCAAATTGCGCTCGGAACTTCTGCACTTGTGCTGCCTCTTCGTCATCCGCTTCGGATGGCGAAAGAGGTCGCCACGATTGAAGCGCTGTTTCCTCAAAGGCTCATTATGGGCGTATCATCCGGAGACCGGCAAGCTGACTTCCGCGGACTCGGTATCGATCACCCCACCAGGGGCGCTCAGTTCCGCGAAGCATATTCCTATTTGCAAAAAGCGCTGTACGAGGAATATCCTTCAATCGACTCCAGCTACGGCCGGATGGAACGAACGACGCTTGTTCCGAAACTCGAACATAAAATTCCGACGATGGTAACCGGATTTGCGCAGCAAGGCCTTGACTGGCTCGGACAGAACGGCGATGGATGGATGTACTACCCTCAAGCGCCATTGCAGCAGCGGGAAGTGATTTCGGCGTGGCGGAATGCGTCTGCAGCGCAGAACAACACTGCGTTTCGTCCATTCTCAATGCCGATGCATCTCGATTTAGCGAAAGACCCTAATGAAGATGCCTCGCCGATCCGGCTCGGATTTCGAATCGGCCGCAATAAACTGATCGAATTGCTGGAAATTTACCGCTCGATCGGCGTTAACCATCTCTTCTTTGCCCTCTTTGACAGCCCACGTCCGGCAGGTGAAGTCATACATGAACTCGGCGAATACGTGCTGCCGCATTTCCCTCCGCACAAGATGAATAACTAGCAACAGCAAAGAGCAATCATTTTTTAGAAAAACTCCAAACCGGTGTTGCAGCCATAACCAAACTCAAACCGGAGCCTGCGATCGCGCACGCTCCGGACTTTTTATTTTCATGTCCTAATCACCAATTCCGATACGCTCCATAGCAAATTAATTTGGCCGAACAGCGGAATGAGAACGTTTTCGTACGATGACTAGCGACGGTCCGACCATCGATTCATTCAATATCGCAATAATAAGGAATTTTTATCAGCTCACTATATTTATCCGACAATTTTCGACTTATTGCTAGCATTTGAGAAAACGATTGCTATCTGTTCCTGCTATAAACTGGTACAAATGAACCTTTCTACTATTTAGATACTTATATCTATGGAATTTTTTATGAGATGTGATTTAAAATTTTAATTACTAGTAGATCCCGCAAAAATAGACTCCAGTTGTCATATCCCCCAGCCCTCTTCTTTTATGTTTACCCCAAACCGAAAGGAGAATGAGTGATGAAAAAAGCTGCCTTTTTGTCTAAAATAACAGTCTCTATCATGCTGCTGCTCCTTCTGGCCGCAAATCTTGCAGCGGGAGCTCCAACCGAATCAGAAAAGCATTCATACCTTGTAGGGCTTACTCCGGGCGCTTCGTCCAAAGCTTTGGAGGCCCCCGGTATTCAGTTGAAAGACAAGTGGGACAATTTGGGCGCGGTACATATTTCTGCAACGGCTGCGGCTATTAAAGGTCTGGAAAATAACCCTAATGTAAGCTACATTGAGGAGGACCGTCCCGTCTTTGCGAGCAGCACCGGTACGTCCTACTCGGACGGTGCACTCACTTGGGGTTTACAGGCTGTTAACGCCGAGCAAGCATGGACCCGGAATGCAACCGGAGTCAATATCAAGGTTTGTGTACTGGATACCGGTATCGATTACGGTCATCCGGAGTTTACAAGAAATGGCGAAACGATCATAAAAGGCAGCAAAAACTTCGTTAGCGACGGACATCCAGATGCTGCCGACGGCGATAGCCATGGTACCCACGTGGCCGGCACAATCGCGGGTCAGACCAGCAATAGCGGAAGCAAAATTGGAGCGGCGCCGGGCGTCGATTTGTACGTTGCCAGAGTGCTGGGTGACGATGGAAGCGGAACAACCAGCGGAGTCATCAATGGTCTTAATTGGTGTCAAGAGAATAAAGCCAATGTTGCCAATCTTTCGCTTGGAAGCGACAAGCCTTCCCGAACGGAACAAAAGGCGTTTGATCTGGCCTACCAGAACGGAATGCTGAGCATTGCGGCAAGCGGAAACGATGGCGGAAGAATCGGTTATCCTGCCAACTATAGTTCCGTCGTTGCGGTAGGTGCCGTCGACAGCAGCCTGTCACTTGCCGGGTTCTCCAACTACGGTAAAAATCAAGAGCTTGTGGCGCCGGGAGTAGGTACGTTATCCAGTGTTCCAGAAGGTTCCGGCATGCTAACCTCAACCAAGGAGATCGAAAACGGGGTCGAAACGAGCTATCGCAGCGGCGGGATCGAATTCTCTGCACTCGGTGACGCAACGGGCCCTCTTATCGACTGCGGCTTGGCCGATTCGATTACCTCATGCAGCAGCAAGCCGGAAAGCGGCTCTTGGATTGCATTCATCAATCGGGGTAGTAATACCTTTGCTGAAAAGGTTCAAAATGCAATAGCGCAAGGTGCAGCGGCAGCTATCATCGCCAACAATGACACCGCCAATCCCGATGACCCCGGCAGCTTTACACTCGGCAGCGCCGGAAGCTGGATTCCTGCCGTTTCCGTCTCTTACAACAGCGGGAATTCGATTCGAAGCGGCGCACTCGGTATAGGGATCGTTAACGTTTCCCCATGGGACTACAACTATTTCGAAGGCACTTCGATGGCTACGCCTCACGTTTCCGCAGTAGCCGCACTCGCATGGTCCGTTAAC
This sequence comes from Paenibacillus beijingensis, assembly GCF_000961095.1. Taxonomy (NCBI): domain Bacteria; kingdom Bacillati; phylum Bacillota; class Bacilli; order Caryophanales; family Paenibacillaceae; genus Paenibacillus; species Paenibacillus beijingensis. The sequence goes on from NZ_CP011058.1 coordinate 5,682,733, forward strand.
CCGCAGCTTACGAACGAGCAAATCCGCCAAGTGCTTCAGACCACAGCTCAAGACTTAGGAACGGCTGGACTAGATAACCTTTACGGATATGGACTCGTCCAGGCAGATGCAGCGGCACAAATGGCCGGAGAATTATAATGCTGAAGAGCTCAAAGCGAGCAGGATGCGCTGTGTCCTGCTCGCTTTGAGCTCTTTCTTTTTCTTAAACTCAGCCGCAATCTTCGGTTACCTCTTCAACCTGAACACCGCATATTTCATCATAAAAAAGCTGGAAACGGAGGATACTGCCATCGACAGCCCTTTAGCCGCATTGTGGATGAGCCATAAAGGAAGCGTTAGAAGCCCGAACATATACACACTGAGCAAAAAGACGGCGTTGCTGATAAGCAGACTGAGTAGCGCTTGAAAAGAAAAGGTGATTTTTTCGATAGACGTAAAAGATGCATCCTGCTGAAACGTGAAATTCGCGTTCCAATAATAACTGTTCAATACCGCGAGCGCATAGGCGATTGTATTAATCATAATTAATCCGACGGCGCTTGGCGACTTCCATAGCTGAAGCAGCAGGTTCAACGACAATAAATCGATAAGCCCGTTCAACAGGCCGATTGAGCTGAATGTGGCAAACTGTCTTTTGTGACCCGAAGGGATACGCTGCTTTGCCTTTAATACGTTTGAATAAAAGCCGAGCAGCTGCTCCGAAGGCATGGACCAGCCAAACCTGCTGCCCGTCGCATGCGAATTGCTCGACATGGCCGCTCTTACATGCGGATCGGCCAGCTTCTCTACAGCACGCTTCATACTGTCCGTATTCTCGGCCTCGAACAGAAAACCTGTAACGCCATCCTCTATCTGCTCGTTTGTCGGTCCGCTTTTTGCAGCCACGACGGGCAGTCCCGACACCATCGCTTCAAGCAAGACCAGACCTAACGTTTCCGACGTTGACGGAAACACGAATATATCGGAAGAAGCATAAGCCTGCGCCAACGAAGAACCATGAATAAATCCGGCGAAGACCGTATTCGTACCGTGGAAATGCTTTTCCAAAAAAGAGCGGTGCGGTCCATCCCCGACCAGCGCCAGACAATAGTCAGGGGAGGAATCCAAAATGTCCCGCAGCTTTTCGATATTTTTCTCGGCAGCAAGCCTTCCTACATAAAGCAGCATTATTTTGCCGGTCTGCCCGCCCGTCAAATAATCCCTCATTGATTCGGAATAATTGTCAGGACCGAAGAGCTCCGTATTTACGCCGTGCTTCCAAACATGAACGTCGCGGAAGCGTTTCGCCACCAGCTCGGTTTGAATCGCTTGGGATGGACAAAGATTGAGATCGGCCCGATTGTGCAGCGTCCGGAAAAACCACCATAGAACCGGCTTCAAAAAAGGAAGACCGTAGTAGTCCGCGTAATGTGGAATTTGCGTATGATAGGAGGCGATCATCGGAAGCTTTAACCGGCGTCCATAGAAGATGCCGGCGACTCCGAGCAGAGCCGGATTCACGACATGAATCAGATCCGGTCCGAACTGCTTCAAGGCCAGCTTCAATTTGCGGCTCGGATAAGCCAGCTTCTTGTCCCGGTACAGAAAAAAAGAGCGCGCCGGTATTCCTACCACTTTGGCACCCTCAAATTCCGTTACACCCAGATCCGGTGCAATAATACAAACATGATGACCGTTTAGCCGCAGCCACCGGATTGTGGCGCAAAGGCGCGTCACTATGCCGTCAGTCGAGGGCAAAAACGTTTCCGTTACGATCGCGATTTTCATAAGCTGCACGCTCCATCTGTTATTTCCAAGTCACTTTGAGATCCACATTCCCCATAATAACCCGGTCCTTGTGCTGCAGTGCGGTTGCCAGAATTCCGCGAAGCACACCATCGGTCAATAGATTCGGCCGAACTCCCAGATCAATCCCGAACATCATATTATAGCTGTCATGCATGCACTATGGACTATTTTAGTCTTTAATTATTATCTGACCGTTAATAGCACGTAAATTTTATTAAATTGGAAGATCCGCCTGAGGAGCCGCAATAATTAATCCGCCGTCATCCTTCATTCTGTGCTGCAATCCAGTCAATGCATTATATGTACACGTCGCAGCTGCTATGCTCAGGGCTGTCTTGCCATGAAAAAGATCGCCTATATCCGGCCAGCTTGGCCAGCAACAGGCGATCTTCTTGACTTTGTGTCCCGATCATCATATGTTCATCAGAAATGTCGATCTTAATCATGTTCAATAATAACCCTATTTTCTTTCTTATGAACCGAAAGCTTTGATGGATTGCTTTTTACTAATTCTTTGATTGGTGTAAAATCAATTTGTGCTCGATCCAGTGTGATATCAAGGACAATCTTTTCCCCTTTTAAAAATACCAAATTATGATAAATATCATCGTCTAATTAACATCGGTCATCATAAATTCGTTTCTTTGATTCGTTATCGCATATAAATTGCTCTCGAATTCCGTAAGATGTCGATCGCTGATATTATATTTATGATAATGATAGTAGCTAACAAAAAATGGGTTGAGAATGATGCTTAAGACTACCGCCGTAAAAAAATGTTTGAGCTTTATTTTCATTGACCCTCCAATGATTTTTCATTCTACGGGATCCATTCCATTAATCGTAATCAATTATTCCGCCTCCTGCTTTCTAATTCGAGTTGCTCAATTATCTCCAATTGGCCCTCCTGATTCTATAACTTGCTTTTCATCATGATCCCTGCTATTTCATTGTCATTAAAGTCTTTCATGATCTTTAGATCAAAGGGTTTAAAACCTAGCTTATAATAAAAGAGCAGCGCTTTCGTATTGATGTTGTGGCAGACCAAGTTGATTTCGTTCACTTTTATTTCCTCTTTTGCCCGGGCTTTTATGACACGGATTAAATGCTTTCCTGCCCCAATACCTCTAAACTCGGGATTAATAATGACATTTCCCAGCCAGCAGCTCTCGCCCTCTGTTCGATCATAAATATTGCAGTATCCAACGATCTTATTATTTCTTTCGATAACTGTAGGTAATAAGCGATTCTGCGCGATTTCAAATAGTTGCTCAGGATGAAGGGGATAACCTCCACGCGGAAACATAAAATAGGCTTCCATTTGATTTTGCGGAAAGGTCGAGATCAATTGGAAATCTTCTCTGTGTGCATCTCTAAAAGTAAACATCATGACACCAGCTTTTCTATTGGGTGTAGTGATTTGATTAGGCTTGATCGCTATAAACTAATAATACCATCTCGCCGCAACGGGAGATGGTATTATTTACGGTTTATATTCCTGTGCTGAAAATCCTATTTTCTTTATTAACGTAATGGCGATCTGTTTTTCCTCTACCGTAAGTCCCTGCATGATGGATTCAATCACTTCCGAGTGCGGTGGGAATAATTGATCGAACAGCTCTGTACCGGCCGCTGTTATTTCCGCGTACGTCACACGTCTGTCTTCCGGGCTTGCAACTCGTTTCAAGTAACCTTTCTGTTCCAGCTTATCGATGGTGTACGTAATGCTTCCGCTAGTTACAAGAAGCTTCTCACCTAAACGTTGTAAAGGAATTTTACCCTTATGATAGAGCAGTTCCAATACGGTAAATTCGGATGCGGACAATCCTCTTTTTTTCATATCTTTAACGGCATGATCCATAGCGACTTTATAGGCTTTGGAAAGAACCACAAAAAGCTTTAACGATAGTTCACGATTATCCATGATCGTACCTCCTCAAACCGCACTACCAAAATTCATAATCTTAACATAAAGATAAATATACCTTTATTTTATACCTCATGCAACACTGGCGCTTACGATGCTGACGCCATTGCCTTGTCACTAATACCGCCCGGGCAAGCTCCATATCTTGTTGCCGCATCGAATTGCCTTCATTACTGCTATCCCTCCCCATTTTTTTTGACGTAAAGCGGAAATCAGCGGTGCCGCACCTTTAGGCTCAGTTCGACTCCGTCCGGTTCGATTCGTTCCGGATGAGGGGGGCGATGGATGCCAGGTTATTTCCTAACGGCTGCCATAGCCGCTAATTGAATGAAAATGACCCATTTGAAATTTTAACGGAGCTGAGCGCCTTTATTGTATGCACGAATGGTCATATTTCAACGGAAACCTTCAAATAAGGTCTCTGACAACCGTTAAATTTTGCAAAAGGGCATTTTGAGCACATTAACGTCTTTCCAAGCCGTTAGCGCTCGAAGGTCGTCCATTCCGTCCGCGCGGGCTGAACCTACGATCCCATCGCTGCCAGCGATGCTCTATATCCACAATTCCTAAACAAAAAAAACACCCGGCCGGCATACGCGATGCCAACCGGGCGTCCAAGATCGATTACCATGCAGACAGCAGCTTCCAGATATCGACTGCGTTTACAGTAACGGAACCCCCCGCTGCAAAAATGTCCAGGTCCACGTTTGCCGGATCAGGATAGATGTTGTTGGTCATTACGGTACGGTAGTCGTCCGCATACACTTCGATGACGCTGGTGTCCACAAAAATGTGAAGGCGCAGCGGATCGCTTCCGGACCTTTCCAATCGGGCGGTTTGGATGCCCTCACTCCATCCGTCGGCCTTAGTACGGTCGAAACGGAGCTCATTGGCTGCGCGGTTGTACACGAGCAGCGTCTGCTCGCTCCGGTCCCGGGCGGCTCTTAGAACAAAGCCCACCTCTTCTGCTGAGCTGCCGTCCAGATTAAATTCAACCTTAATTTCAAGACAGTCGCTGCCCACATAGTCGGGCAGTGTCCGTACGCCCGGCCGGACGACAAGAGCCTCCTGGTGGTAGCTGTCCCTGCGAAGGACCTCAAGCTCTTCGACCGGCGTAAACTTCAATCTTCCATCCTTGTCAAGTTCCACCACCCGCGGAAGCGACATGGCGCCGCACCAGTCGTTTTTCCCGGTCGGACCGAAATTTTTGAACCAGGGCATCCAGTCCCACGCATTCAGCCATGCGATGATGATGCGCCGTCCTTGCCCGTCAAGGAAGGACTGCGGCGCATAGTATTCGAAACCAAGGTCCACATCGCCCATTGTATCCCAATCGAAGCGGCCGGTGGTGTAATCCATATCTCCTACCAGGTAGATCGTTTTGTGCTGCCCCATCCCCATCGGCGAGAACATGAGGACATGCCGGTCACCGAGGGGGAAGAAATCCGGGCACTCCCACATGTATCCCATCGTCCCGTCGCTCTCGGCGAGCACACCGGCATAGTCCCATTTGCGGAGATCCGGCGACCGGTAAAGGAGGGCTTTTCCGATATCGCCCTTCTGGGAACCGACCACCATGTACCAGGTATCGTCATGCTTCCACACCTTGGGGTCGCGGAAAGCGGCCGAGCCGTCTTCCGGCGGGACGGAAATAACCGGATTTCCATCATACTTTTGGAAAGTGATGCCGTCTTCGCTGGTGGCCAGGCATTGGCTTTGAATGACCGTGCCATCCTCCTGAATGATCGTGCCCGTGTACAGGACGGAAAGCACACCGTTATCGTCAACCGCGCTGCCCGAGAAACAGCCTCCCCGCTCATGCAGATCGTAGGGCTCGCTGGGCGCAAGGGCGATCGGCAGGTGCTCCCAGTGGACCAAATCCTTGCTTTTTGCATGTCCCCAATGCATGGAGCCCCACTCAGCGCCGTACGGATAATGCTGATAGAAGAGATGGTACTCGCCTTTGTAAAAGATCAGGCCGTTCGGATCGTTAATCCAATAGGCAGGTGCCATAAAATGATACTTCAGTCGCGTCAAGTCTCTGCTTACCGCATCTTTGATTTTAGCTATGGACTGCTCCGCTTTCAGCAAAGCCTCGCGATGCGGGGTCCGGTTCTTGGCCGTAAAGCTCATGGTTATCCTCCTATCGGCTTCAGCTGCAGGAAACGTCCGTCCCAGCGCCCTTTCCGTATTATCGAAACGATTGCCGAATGTTTTTGCCTTGTTCAATGTTCCCTTTGGAATGTCCGGCCACACGGCCTTCTTTCTTTTCCACCTGAGCCGTCCGCCCTTCCGAATAGCTGTCCATCCGCTTCCGGGCGAGTTCGTACGACTCTTTCATCTCGGCGTTCAATGCAACTTGCTTCAGAGGGCCCGGGCTCGGGAACTGAGGCATCAGCTGGATGCGCTCTTCCACCGGCAAAATGCCGAACGGCTTCGAAGGAAGCGTCTGATACCAGTAAGCTGTGGAAGACCAGTCGTCGGACAGATGGTTGGCGTGGCCGTGCTCGATCGTCACTTTAATGCTTTCCGAGAAATGAATCGGGTCGGTAATGTGGAAGCGGTACGAAACCTGATAGCCGGGCACGTCGCTCTCGTGAACAATGGAGCCATGGAAAGGAAAAGCGTTCTTCTGCATCCCCCATGCATGATTGAAATAATCCTCCGCGCCGGTGCCCACGATGCTCGGCAGCTCCTCGCCGTCAATGAAGATCATATCGTCGCCTTCGCCCCACCAGCTGCCTTGAAAATGGGTAACCGACAGGTTGCAGCCGACGTAGTGCCCATTGCCCTCGGCCTCCAGAATGACATAGTTCCCTGCGCCGTCAAGGTTCGCCACCCGGTTCACTTCGGGCGTATTCACCTGCAGATCCGGAGCCCAGCCGTCGCACGGATTCTCACGGCGCCACTGGGCATGGAAGTATGCCGTATCGTCAGGAAGCGGCTGCTTGTACAGCTCGTAATCGATATGGAAGTAGAGGCCGAACGGCACATCGTTCTCATTGATGATTTCAATTTTCGCTTTTTTGTTAAACGGCATCGGGAAGTAGCAGTTGACGGAAGCAACGCCTCCGAACTTGAACTGCTCCTCCGGCTTGACCGATACGGTAATCGGCATGGAGGCAAAATTGCCGGGCATCGAATGACCAATGCAGAAGAAATCGCCGTAAGGAACGAGCACACTCGGATGAGACTGGTCGTCCCACGTCATCTTGATCAGCACTTTCCGGTACCAAGCCGTATCGGCGGATTCCCACGTCACGCCCAGTGCATTATGAATTTCATTAACCGGAGCGATATTGCCGCCGCCTGACGGGTCGAGAACGCTTGGGCCATGTATCCTGCGGCAGAACGAGGTCATCCAAATATGACTAATGCTGCCCGGCCCTTCCACTTCGCCGAGTACGACGGACTCGCCCGCGGGAATCATCCAGTAGTCCTGATTGCGGCCATCCTGATCCCAGCTGGAAAAGCGCGCGGAACGGACTTCTTTGACCTTGGTAAGCTGATCAAGCAGATTGAGAGATTGGCTTTGCATGCATGATTTCTCCTTTTCTTTTATATGTGAAGTTGGTGTTGCTTAAGTTAATAGCACGGCCTAGCCTTTCACCGCGCCTGCTGTCATGCCTTCCATAATGAAGCGCTGGAAGAAGCCGAAGAAGACGAGCTGCGGAATAATGATGAGCATGCTCGCGGCAATGATGCCGCCATAGTCGATATTGAACCGTCCCTTGAATTGCGAAATGCCAAGTGAGATCGTGGTCAGCGAATCATCGCTGATCAGCGTGACGGCGAAGGGAAACTCATTCCAGATGTACAGCACGTTAAAGATAAACACGGTGGCGACGACGGGCATGACAATCGGGAACACTACCGACCTCCCCAGTGAAATTAACCCGCAGCCGTCAATGACGGCCGCCTCCTCGACTTCCCTCGGGAATCCTCTCAGAAACCCCGTGAACAAGAGCGTATTGAACGAGATGGAGGTTGCGATATAAGGAAGCACCAGCGATGTATAGCTGTTGTTAAGCCCGAGCATAATCGTAATCCGATAAACCGGAAACAACAGAATGAAGGCCGGTATCGCAAGCCCCATCAGCAGGAAAGCGGTGACCGAACGCCTTAACCTCTCGGAACGGAAAACCATTCTCGCAAGCGCATAGGAGCTCATGAACGTAATTAAAATTTCAAACACGATTGTAACGATTGCGATGACGAGCGTATTTCGATACAGCAACCCGAGATTAAGCGTCTCCAAAGCTCTCGCGTAGTTCTCAAAGCTGATGACCCGCGGGAGGCTGAACGGATTATTCAATATGTCTTCATTCGATTTGAAAGAAAGAAGGACCATCCACAGTAAAGGAAGCATGACAAGAAATGTGACTCCATAGGCCAAAATCGTGAGCGGCACGCTGCTTCTTGGATGTATCGCCTCTTTGCGTACCCGTTTGCCGCTTACCGCAATCGTTGCACTCACCTTTGCCTTTGCCAATTGATTCACCTCGGAACCCCCTCTCTAGTCCTCGACGTTTCTGCGGCTTGCTCCCAGATAGATCAGGGAGAATACCATCGTTAACAGGAACGTAACGGTTGCAATCGACATGCCGTAACCATATTCGCCAGACGTAAAGGTGATATTGTACATGTACGTAACCATCACTTCGGAAAGGTGATTCGGTCCGCCGTTCGTAAGCAGAAAAACGGTTTCGAATACTTTGAAGACGCCTGTTATGATAAGCACGACATTAATTTTGACCGCCTCGTTCAGCATGGGGATGGTGATGAAAAATAATTGCTGCAGCTTGCTCGCGCCATCGATGGAGCTTGATTCGTACACGTCTTTCGGAATCATTTTGAGTCCCGCCAGAAAAATGGTCGCCAGAAACCCGATCGTCTGCCACGAATAGACAAATCCGACCGAATACGGTGTTAATGACCTGCCGCCGATCCAGGAAAGGGCAAGAGGATCAAGACCGATTCGCCTCAGCAGCACGTTGATGAGGCCCATTTGCGGGTCCAGAATGAATACCCAGATCAGCCCCACCAGAATGGGCGCGATAATACTGGGCGCAAAGTTCAACGCTTTTACCGCATTTCCGCCTTTAATTTTCGCATTAAGGAGAAGGGCGAGAAGGAATGCGCCCGGAAGGAGCAGCACCACCGACACGACCAGCACAATGAAGGTGTTTTTAAGCGAGATCCAGAACAGCGAGTCATCGATCAGCTGCTTGTAGTTGTCCAGACCGACGAATACGGCCGCGCCAATGCCGGTATAGGTCGTCAGACTGTAATAAAAGGACACGAGCACCGGAAGGATGATGTATAAACCGTATACGAGCAGGACAGGCAGCAGCAGCGCCAGTATATATCTGCGTTTGCTCAGCCAGACCATGGCATTCACTCCTTATCTCAGGATGCGGCGGATGACCTGCCGGCACTTCAAACGGTGCCGGCAGGCGCGCATCCTTTATTTTGTCGACTTGCTGTCGATCAGCTTCAATGCTTCTTGCGGCGTGTAAATACCGTTGATCACGCCGTAAATGCTGTCATTCAGCTGGTTTGCTGCCGCTTCCGACAGGACAAGGTCCGGCTGGGCGGCAGGACGTTCCCAGCCCGCTTCGTTCAGCTTACTGATGACATCCGCATAGACGGGATATTTTTCCTTGTCTACGCTGCCCGTATATTTGACGACCGGGGGCGCTTCATTCTCAGCCATGACGGCGGCCCCTTCCTGACTGTAGAAGAAGGCGAAAAATTTCTGGACGGCATCATACTTGGCGGCGTCTTTTTGCACTTTGGAGCTGGCGACAAGCGGCGCGGCCGCAACGGCCATCGCGATCTTCTGGTTGCCCACGCCGTCCGAGAACGTCGGGCCCCAGGAGAAGCCGGTTGTTTTCGCTACCGGACTTCCTTCGATTTTTTTGGTCTCCCATACTCCGGCATCCAGCATTGCCGCTTTACCGGACGTGAACATTTCCACTGCCTGGAAATAAGAGAGGCTGGACACGTTGTCCGGAAACGCGCCGCTTACACGCAGCTCATCAATTTTGTTAAAAAAGTTCAGAAAATCCGGATTGTCAAACTTCTCATCTCCCGCTTGAATCTTGTCGAGCTTGTCAAAGAAGCCGTAGCGCGTCAGCATGCCGAGGAACGCCCACGTACTGAACGTATCCTTCGCGCCTTTGGCAATCGTGACGACATTGTTTTGCTTAAAAACCTTTGCCGCTGCGAGCAGTTCGTCATACGTCTCCGGAACCTTGACGCCGTACTTATCAAATAATGCTTTGTTGTACCACAGCCCTGTGACAAGCGCCTGATAAGGCAATCCGAATTGCTTGCCGTCTTCCTGGTAACCGCTCAGCATTTTGGCGTCGATGCCGGAGGCAACCTCCGGATTGCTGTTCAGAAATTCCGTCAGGTCCAGGAGCAAGCCCGCTTTGTTCATTTCTTTGGCCGGTGCCGGGAGCATCCAGAAAATATCCGGCAGCGTACCCGACTGGGCCATCATTTTCATTTTTTTGACATGATCATCCGTGTCGGAACCGGAAAGATCGACTTTGATATTGGGGTATTTTTCCTGAAACTTCTGGACGATCCCGTACATATAAGGCTCTTGATCCTTGACGTTTGCCACATGCATGGAAATGGAGAGTGTCACCGGCTTCGCGCTTTCGCCGCCCGCACCGGCACTGGTACCATCGGTATTTGCGGTTTTGTTAGCGCTTGCACTATCGGCCGAATTTGAGCCGCTTTTGCCGCAAGCGGCAAGGCTCAGCATGAGCAGACAGACCATCACAATGAGCGATAAGCTTTTTTTCATAGACTGCTATTCCCCCTTATTTCCTAAAGTTTTTAAACTGGAAATTAAGCGCTTTCTTTTTGGGCCTGAATTAATAATAACTCCATTCTTTCGGCATGTATTTAGCAAAGCGAATAATTTATTTATCATTTCTCGCTTTTTTGATACGCTTACATTAGCGGTTCAAAATCATGCTGAACCGTTGCGCGGCACTTGATCCGGGAGGGTGATCCGAATGATTCTGCATCAGATATCGCCTTATATCCGTGTCGCCATGGATAATATTGTCGATCGTCCATGGGTGATACAGGAACGGGTATTGTTCGATTATGAGCTGCTTTACATTATGGAAGGCAAGATCATCGTGACCATTGAAAATGAAGTGTATGACGGCGAGCGCGGCGACATCTTCCTGTTCCGACCCAAACAGAAACATAAGCTTGTGAAGGTGGAGGGCAGGCGGCTGCGGCAGCCGCATATTCACTTTGATTTCTTTTATGGGGAGGACAGCGAGAAGGTAAAAGTCTCTTTTCGTACGCTGAAAGAAATCGCGCCGGAAGAGCAGCTCTTGTTCCGGGCCGATATTATTGAGCAAATGCCCGTCATTTTGCCGAGCCGGCTGCGGCTGCGAAATCCGATCCTCATCGAGAAGATGCTGATGGACATTATTTACGAATACGAAACGAAGATGCCCTTCTATGAGTTCAAAGTAAAGGGCATGTTTATTCAGCTGTGGATTCAACTGCTGCGGGAAAATTACTGGAGCCAGAACCCCCATTTGGAGACGAATATGCATGCTTTAATGCACGTCAAGCAGTACTTGATGCACAACACCAATCGCAAAGTAAGCCTGGACGAAATCGCAAAGATGTCCGGCATCAGCAAGCACTATCTGGGACGGCTGTTCCAGAAAGCCTTCGGCATGAGCCCGATCCAGTATCACCATCTCATGCGCGTCCATGCCGCCCGCCACCTGATCCAGTTTACGACCGATCCGCTCAGCGTCATTTCGGAGAAAATGGGCTTTTCCAACATCCACGCATTCAGCCGGTTTTTCAAGACGGTGGAAGGAATCTCTCCTTCTTTTTATCGAAGCAGCGAAAGCTGAATGGTTATTTGTCGCAGCGAAAGAAATCCGGCGCCCCATCGGGGCCGGAGGTCCAAGTACATGACCGGTGCACTTCCGAGCCTACCCGCTTCGTATATGCCAGACCGTATTTTAGGCTCCCCTAAGTCAATCGTTTGAACGAATTCACTCTCGAATCTAGTTTTTCACTAGACATTACGGGATGAGTATCTTTATAAGCGTAACCAAGAATTGCTGCGTTTACCATCTGCCGGAATGCAAAGAAGATCGCCTCCGATCTGCACAAGGTCGGATAAGGGCGATCTTCTTTCATTACATCCTCAAAATTTCAAACCAATCCATCTTTTCAACCCTTTAATTCAAGCTCCGATGGTTTTTCCAAATTGATATTCGCAAGTAAATTCGCTATAGCGTAGCCTACAAAAAAGATAATCAGAAATTCACCCAAAACCACCAGCGGATGAAGGTCAGGCGCAAGGTTCGCCGCCTCGTCTTCGCCGTGGGCTTGTGCGAAAGCCGGGATCATCATCCAGATCAGAGCAATTCCCGCTGCATGGTAACCCTTTAAACTCGTCTTCCTAATTGCGAAGTTCGTAAATAACAAGCAAAGCGCGACGCTGGCTAATACGGCATAACTAACGGAATCCCACCTAATAACAAGCGGGTTTTGTATTTCCTGCGTGATGACCATCCCGAGAACAGCTCCAATGGCAGCGCCATAATCGCGCCAGACAAGCCTCTTCGATGCCGTATAAACGATATCGAATAACAATCCGGATATGACGAGCACAAGCGGAAACCGGTAACCGGCCGGTGTGGTGTTCCACCACAAGTAAATCACCATTTGGAGGAGGAACGCGGTACCGGCGACCAAAGTTCCGGCAGGTATTTGCAACCGTTTCGACCCCAAGAGAAAACAATAAACAAGAACAGGAGATAAAAGGATGCTGAGATAGCCGGCGTAAGGCTGCCAGCGGCCGGTAATCGAAAAACTTTCGGTAATGCTGTACTCGATCAAGGCAAGCTGCATCGTGATGATTGCCAATGCTAAAGACAATAACGTTCCCAGCCATCTGTACAGCCGTTTTGTCTCTCCGGCCAGCATTTCATAGACCCCGAGCAACGCCAGCACGGAACCAAATACAACTGCGACATGAGGCGGGCTCCACATCGTAATATCAAAGCCAACAAGGTTATGGTACATTTCATCCGATACGCCTGCAAGCAGTTGAACCAGCGATCCGGTTCCCGATAACGCGTAACCTCTCACATTCGGAATCCGCTTTGGAGAGAAAGAACCGATCTTTATGGATTGTTGAATCACAACAAACATGACCAGCAGCCCGGTCGAAGCAATCGAGAAGTAAATGACGGCGTGGCTTGGCGTCCAGAATGTTTCAACAAACCCCATCACATGAGACCATATGTCCCATATCGCGCCGAAAATGGCGCTGAAAGCCAAGAGGATTAATACAAAAGGCAAATATCTGGCCACATGAATTACCTCCAATTGTTAAATAACCTCAGAAATAAATTAACATATATTGGATTAAAATGCGACAGTCCGGAAAACTTTTTTGAGACCTTAATACCCTATCTTCCCACATTACGGCACTCCATACCAATCTTTCACATCCGGGTTTCGCTGGCCGCATGCCGAGCATAACTGGCTTGACAGGAAGCTCTTGCATTTCAGCAGCGTAAGCTTCCGGGAACAAGCGGTGAAGGTTAATGTTTTCCGCGCGTTCTGATATACTTGGGTACGAAGAGATAAAACGGTTATAGACGAACCGGCATCATCGGAGAGTTTGGTGAAGGAGCTTTTGTTGTCCCCGATCGGGATATATCCGAAACGTTCGTGTTTGTCGCGGGCTTAAGGGCAGCAAATGTCGGGTATACCCGAGCGGATTTATCCCGCCACCTACGATTCGCTTAGAGCTGGGGGTCTTCTCCGTTACTTATGATAAATTCAGGTAGAGAAATGGTACGGTGATATTGATGAAGCGATATGCGCAGGTTTTTCAAGGGACTGCCTTTACCAGCAAATCCCCCAAAGAGGTTGATTGTTTACGGGAGCATCTGTTCTGCATTAACGAAGAAGGCATCATCGAGCGGGTCGTTGCTCCTGAAGCTGCCGACTATCAAGCGATACTTGACGATTATCGGGATGAGCCAAACTTCCAGCGTTTAACCCAAGGACAGTTTATATTGCCGGGTTTTATCGATTTGCACGTTCACGCCCCGCAATGGGCGCAGGCCGGTACCGCTTTGGATGTGCCGCTGTACGACTGGCTTCATACGCATACCTTTCCGCTGGAATCGAAATTTTCCGATTTAGAGTTCGCACAGGAAGTATACGACGACTTGGTGAGCGCGCTGCTCGCTAACGGAACGACGACCGCTCTCTATTTCGCGACGGTGCATAAAGAATCAAGTCTGCTGCTCGCCCGGATCTGCGCGAGCAAGGGGCAGCGCGGCTTAGTCGGCAAGGTCGTCATGGACGATCCCGAGCAGAACCCCGAATACTATCGGGATGCGGACACACGAACGGCATTAGAAGATACGGAGCAATTCATTATCGAAGTCAAACGGCTGGCAGAGTCCGTCAAGCAAGGCGTTTACCCGGTCGTCACGCCGCGGTTTATTCCGAGCTGCACGGACGAGGCATTGAAGGGATTAGGCGAATTGGCCGCCAAACACGATACGCATATCCAGTCGCATTGCAGCGAGAGCGATTGGGCGCATGGCTATGTCCAGGAGCGCCTCGGCAAGCATGATGCCTTCGCTCTTCACGATTTCGGCCTCTTGCGCGAGAAGTCCGTCATGGCGCATTGTAACTTCCTCGATGAAGCCGATGCGGCCCTCTTCGCCGAGACGGGAACGGCGATCAGCCATTGCCCCATCTCCAACGCGTACTTCGCCAACAGCGTCATTCCGATCGCCCGCTGGTTGGACAAGGGCGTCGATATCGGCTTGGGCTCCGATATCTCCGGCGGCTTTTCGCCGAGCTTATTCGACAACGCCCGGCAAGCCGTCATTTCCTCCCGAATGCTGGAGGATGGCGTGAACCCGGCGCTTCCTGCTAAGCAACGCGGCGTTCCGGCATCACGCATCCTGATCAACGAAGCGTTCTATCTTGCAACGGCCGGGGGAGGCGAGAGCTTAAGTCTGCCGATCGGCCGCTTGGCGGAGGGGTTTGCTTGGGACGCGCAGATGATCGACACCGCCTTGCCAGGGGGAAAGCTCCCCATCTTCGATGCAAACGAAGATTTACATGACATCTTCCAGAAAATCATGTATCTCAGCCGGCCTGAACATATCCGAGAGGTCTGGGTTCAAGGCGAAAAAGTCCACTCCCGCGCGTAAGTTCTATAAACGTGCATAATGCCAATTTAACTGCACGATCATTTTTACAAGTACAAAAAAAATCCCTGAAGATCAATCGACATTGATTTTCAGGGATCCGGTACCTAGCAGCTGTCTGTACGGAAAGGGCTTGCAGGCAGCCCGAATACGTTGTATAAATTGGCATCGGTGTAATTTGCCCACCCGTAGCGTACGGCCACGGGAAATTCGATTTCATCATTGCAGACTTCTACAGCATTTTCTATGATTACTGCCTTTGCCGCAATGAATCTTCCATTTTCGCCGCATATTTCAAAGCCTTTCAATGACGCTCCCATAGAAGTAAGTCCTTCCGCCGAACAATCAAAACGCAGAATCATTTTATTCTCGTTCACTTTCATATCCCGAAACACCGGTCCTGAACACTCCACTTCCTGACCATATATCTTGTTTCTGGCCAAAAGCGCTAATCGCACCCCTACAGACCGTTTGCCCGAAGGATGGATGTTGCTCCTATCTCCACAGTCAATCGTAACCGCCATCGCCGTAATCTTTACATTTTTTGAGACAAATGATTGTGATTCCCTTAATAGTGCCCATGAATCCGGTTTCAACAAGTTGCTGCCAAAAGACGCAAGCTGAACAAAAAGAAACGGAAGTTCCGGATTGTCCCAATCATCTCTCCAGTTCTGAATCATGTTGCCGAAAAGTTTTCGATACAAAACAGGCCTGCCCGAATCACTTTCACCCTGATACCAAATGACTCCCTTAATGGTGTAGGGTATGACTTTCTTCAGCATGGTATAATATAGGCCTGATGGACGAAAAGACGATTTAGGTCCTAATGGAGGCAGTGGAAGCGGCCCGGCACTTTGATCCATCAAGTATTCATCAATATGGTCCGGATGAATAGATTCATCTTTTCTTTTTTGTGCATATTGTTTCAGTTCAGTTTGATAACGTTTAAAATCTTCCTCATACTTATCGCGATTAAGATTTACAAGGTGTTTATTGTAATCATCAATATATACGTTGAGCCCCGCGTCTTCCGTTAAGTATTCTTCTTTCATCCAACATGCGGCTGAGGTTCCCCCCCAGTTACAGCTGATGATACCTATGGGGACATTCAATTCTTGGTTGATCTCTTTGGCGAAGTGAAAAGCTACTGCCGAGAAATATCCTGCATGTTCAGGCGTACATTCTTCCCATCTTGTTTGTGATGAAACGGTGTGTATAAAATGCCATCCATCAACAATCGCATCTTCAAAAGGACGCTTGGGTACGTTATACAAGCGTATGTTGGGAAAGAAAGCCGCCGGAATCTCATTCTTTCCTTCTTTAGTCACGATCAGAGGCTGTTCCATATTGGATTGTCCACCGGCTACCCAAACTTCACCAACGAGTATGTTTTGAGAACAACCTCATCTGTTTCATCCGCAACCCTCAAAATATATGGGCCGCCTGCTGCTACAGGTAAAAGGGTGACAGACCACTTTTCTCCCCATGCCCGCGTTTTTTGCCGCTGACCGCAAAACTCGACCATAATTTCGCTACCTGTACGTGCGCTTCCCCAAATTTTTATCCCGGAATCTCGTTGTAAGACCATGTTATCGGTAAATATTTCCGCTAAAACCAAACTTTTTTCCATAAGCTCACCTCTGTTTTCAAAATGGAATGGCGCCTGCAAGTGATACCGCTTGAGTAAGACCGCTCCTACAATTGC
Source organism: Paenibacillus beijingensis (assembly GCF_000961095.1). NCBI lineage: Bacteria > Bacillati > Bacillota > Bacilli > Caryophanales > Paenibacillaceae > Paenibacillus > Paenibacillus beijingensis. The sequence goes on from NZ_CP011058.1 coordinate 5,699,402, forward strand.
CTCAATTCGCGCCATGGCAAACAACAGCATTTCTTATTGCGATTGTACGACTCGAAATCCGCATTTTCCGGTGAAGCTGTCAGGTGTGTTCGAGCTTTTCGCCACGACCTGGTAGCGGTTACAAGTCCTGCCTCAAGTTTACACCGTTAAGTGTACCGGACTCAAATAATTGGGCAATCATGACGAGGTCGTACCGCAACCGGGCACAACCATCATGTTTAACATAAATGCCCCCTATAGAGCAGACACTTTTTATGTGGTCTACTTTATAGGGGGCATTTTTACAATTGCCATTGCTTTTTATCCAAGTCGCTATTTATTTTCCAGCATAAGTTTATTTGTGCTTATATTTTTTTCAGCTTCATGTATAAATAAGAAATTGACTACAAAAACGACAACGACATTGACTAAAAGTCCCCAGAAACCATCGTATCCTGGTAAATGAAAAATAAAGTGATTGAGGAATACCGTCGTAATACCTGCCACTAAACCAATAAGAACGGAAGTTTTTGCAAGTTTTTTCCAATACAAACTTAAGAATACAGCAGGAATTATTTGAGCGATGCCACTAACCCCTTCTAATTGGAGCTGAACCAAATAGTTAGGGAATAAAATACCGAATAACAAAGCTAATCCTGTAATCACAAAAACAAATAACCGTGCGACAAGCGTTTGTGTTCTTGCCGAAATATTTGGGAAGAATACGTCTTTCACAATATTGGTTGCAACCAAATTACTTGCAGCAAGTACCATGATCGAAGCGGGTACCAGGCTTGCTAACATAATTGTAGAGAACATAACGCCTTGAACAAAAGGATTTGAATAAGAGGCATCAATTAAATGCAGCAAAACGAAATTCGCAAATGACGGATCTTCAGGATGCTTCGGTAAAACGATAAAGGCAATAAGTCCAAGCAATATAACGAAGAATAATAAAACATTATAGAAAGATAAGAAAACGGTATTTTTTCGAACGGCCTCTTCCGATTTCGAACTTAGTACGCCGGTTGCGCCGTGCGGCCACATGAATAAGGCAAGAGCAGAAATAAATGATGCGGTCGCGAACCAAAAACTGTTTAACGACCCGTTTGGGCTCGTTCCCGGTAACGTTAGCTTTTCAGGATACTTCGTGACGATCTGATGGAGCATATCTCCCCATCCATCAAACCAAATATACGGGATTGTCACAATCATCGCGAACAAAACAATCCACACTAACAAATCTTTAATCACGCCTGTCCAAGCCGGTGCACGGAGACCGCTAAAGAATGTATATAAAGCAACCAGGAAGAAGGATACGATCAGAGCAATGGTTCCCACAGCTTTAGGATTTTCAAATACACCTTCTCCTGCCACTTGAACAACACCTGTAATACCTGATAATTGCAAACAAATATAGGGGATTAAAAAGACGATGCTGACGATGGCAACACATACGCCAAGCAACTTGCTTTGAAATCGTTCACGAGCATAATCGGCAAGCGTTGTTAAATTATGCTTTGACGCATATCGCCAAATTTTAGGGATAATAAAATAGGCAATTGGAAAAGCCATTACGGGATATGCAATCGCGAAAAATGCAGGTGCCCCAAAACTATAGGCATAGCCTGTCATGCCCAAGAATGCATACGCAGTATAAATATCCGCTCCAATCAGGAACCAAACTAATAATCCGCCAAAATTGCGTCCACCCACACTCCACTGCTCAATGGAGCTGCGAGCGGCTTTATCGCGGCCGGCTAAAAAGCCGACGAATATTACAGCTAATACAATGAAACAAGTAACAACAAATGCAGTCATTTCTCAGCACTCCTTAATTCACGATCCTGTTTCTTTCCACCCATAACATAAATACACCATGAAAGGATCGGGGTAATAATCAAACTCAAGAGATACCAGAACAGAAAAAAAGGCATCCCAATGATTAAGGGATGCACTCGGTTAATAAGAGGTAGCACCCCAACGTTGAGAATAATAATAACGAGTAATAAAATCCACTTCATGTCCTTCTCACTCCTAATAGAAAAAAGCTTAATGTATATAAAAATAGCACTAATTGATTAGTTTAGTAAAGCTTTTACTACATTAGAATCTAAAGCATATGTGTTTTTTTCTTCAATACCTGCCGCCGCCAATACCAATTACCGGAATCGTTAATTAGTTCAGTTGCTGTACCAATTTCTTTTCCACTTATTACATTTCTATTAACACAAGGGGTTAAAAAATCCGCTCGCTTTAATGCTATGCTTGTTTAGAAAAAAAGATCGACTTACCCGGCTAAGCTTGCGGGTAGAGCGATCTTCTTTTTTCATCTATTCAATATTTCAAAATCGTAGTGCAACATTGAACTATCGTTGTTCAAGACAACGCGGTCGGCCTAACCATAATTTCGCTGATTAGGGTGTCATCAGGTTCATTAATGGCAAACGCGATGGCTCTAGCAATACTGTAAGGAGAAATCCCTTTGCCGCTTAGCTGATTGGCTATCGTCTGCACTTCCGGGCTGGTAATGCTGTCAAAAAGTTCGGTCTTCGTCAGACCTGGAGCAATCACGGTAGATCTAATACGCGAAGTCGAAGACTCCTCCAAGCGCAGTCCTTCCGAAATGGCTCTAACTGCAAACTTTGTGGCCGCGTATACAGTAGATGTCGGGGACACATGATAACCGGAAGTAGACGATAGGTTGATGATATGACCGGACTGCTGCTCCCGCATGGTCGGCAATACCGCTGCGATACCGTATAAAACGCCTTTGATGTTCACATCGATCATTTGATCCCACTCTTCTACTCTTAATTCATTCAGTCTGGAACTCGGCATGACCCCTGCATTGTTCACCAATACATCAATTCGGCCATACATACTTAATGTAAACTTGGCCAAATTCTGCATATCTTCGGCAGAAACGACGTCTGCTTTTACAGAAACGGCCTCGCCGCCACCTTGTTTTATTTCATTAGCAATCGCATGCAGACGTTCCACTCTTCTGGCTGCCAATACCACTTTTGCGCCATTTTGTGCCAACAACTTCGCTGTAGCTTCTCCTATTCCGCTGGAGGCTCCCGTTATAATCACCACTTTATCTCGTATATTTTCCATTGTTAAATGCTCCTTTACCAAAAATTTTTCTTTAATACGTGCGTTGAATATTTAACGGCCGTTGATTAAGATTATAGACAGAAGCCCTGATTACTCAATGGTTAATTGATTTGTATTTGTTTTATATACAGCAGCACTCTCAGAATTGTTGATTATCTGAAGGAGGTCACGAAAGGAATGGAAAACGCTGTTAAAACCGATCGACGCATTCTCCGAACCAAGCAGTTCATAACGAAGTCGTTCCTGGAGCTTTTTTCGGAAAAAGATTTTGAACAAATCACTATTAACGAGATAGCGGAGCGTGCCAATGTTAACCGCGGCACTATTTATCTGCATTACAGTGACAAATACGACCTTTTGGACAAATGCATTGAAGATCACATCAACGAATTGATCTCGTTGTGCAAGAAACGGGAGGCTAATGCGGTTAGCCAAGGAATGGTACATGAGCCCACACCGGTTTTTGATTATTTTCGCGACAATTTCCCGTTTTTCTCAGCGATGTTTTCCAATCAAAGAGCCTTTCTTTTCCGGGACCGTTTGCTGAATTTTTTCTCAGTCAATCTTATGGCTAAAATGGAAAGGCCGGACAATAAGCCCGTTATCGACAATGAGTTAAAAGCCCAATTCATGGCCTCTGCTTTTATTGGCATTGTGGAGTGGTGGATACGTCATCAAATGCCGCATTCCACACAATTTATGGCCGATCAGGTTAGGAATTTATTTGATAAGAATCAAGTTTACCCGAAGTAGTGCCCTTTCGTAACGACCGATCCTCGATTAATGCTTTTTTTCTCAGTCCGGAAAATAAAAGGATCTACATATTAGTTGTGCATAATATGTAGATCCTTTTATTTTCCCATGTAACATCCATCGCTAACTATCCTCGAATCCCCCAGCGTAAGACATTTTTCGCATCGCTTTAATATCTTGCAGAGGAGGCAGACCAAAAAGCCTCCGGTATTCCCGACTGAATTGCGACGGACTTTCATAGCCTACTTTCAAAGCGGCCGTCGTTGCCCCCATGGGTCCGCTCAACATCAGGCGCCTGGCTTCCTGAAGGCGGAGCTGCTTCTGATACTGCAAAGGCCCCATTGTCGTGATCGCTTTGAATTTATGATGCAGTCCGGAAGTGCTCATGTTGCAGGATTTTGCGAGTTCCTCAACGGTAAAAGAACTTGCATAATTTTCTTTGATCCATTGGATCGCCTTTCCGACCCCATCCGCGCTTTGATCAAAGAGTACCTTTTGGAAAAATAAGTGCCCAAAATCACCTGACAGTAAGTTGAAAAGCATTTCCCTTTTGATCAGTTCGGACAGAAATCGAACTTCTTTAGGCTTATCGATTAGCTTCAATAATCTGAAAAATATATCAAGCAGTTCGGCATCCGTTTTTCCGATGAAAGCTCCGGCTCTCAGATCTTTCCCTTTTGATTCCGTGATGATTTCCGCCTCCATGACCACAGAAGCGATTTCTTGCGTCGTAAAATCGATACGCAAACCGATATAAGGCGATTGTTCCGTAGCGCCGATGACTTGGGCGGAAGCCGGTATATCGATCAGCGACGCCAAGTAATCACCAGCTGAGTAATGAATGATATCTTCACCAAGGTAAAGCTTCTTAGCCCCTTGAAGGATCAGACAAAAGGAAGGAGTCAAAACACCTGGATTCCGCAGCGTCTCGCGACTGCTTCTGATAACGGAAAGATACGGAACAATGGTTGGCGTCCGTCCATCCGCCAGGGTAATCTGATCCGTCATGGCAATGAGCTGATCCAACGCTTTCTTATGAATAGAAACACTTTTTCCGTTGATAGCCCGATTGTCCATTCTTTGTTCCGGCATGCATTCCATCCCTCCCATCCTTATCTAAATTATACCGGCATTGAAAATGATTGCAATGCAAATGAACGATGAAAAAAACAGAAGCTTGCAGCTTTAGGCAAATATAAAGCAGGAATGGTCTACTTCCTTCCGCCGATTCCATCCATAATATTCTTCAGAACACTATTTTCTAAAAAGGAAAGGAACATGTTTATGCATCAGTCAAAATGGATCATTTTAACCATTATCATCGCATGTCAACTTATCGTTGTGCTTGACGCCTCCATTATGGTAACGGCAGTCCCTCAAATCGGTCATTCGCTGCATATGACGGCAACCAGCTTGACCTGGGTCCATAATGGCTACATTTTGCCGTTTGGCGGTTTCTTGCTACTTGGTGCCCGGGCAGGGGATCTTTTGGGGCGCAGAAGAATGCTTAGTGTAGGCATTGGACTATTCTCGCTTGCCTCTATGCTGGCCGGTTTGGCGCCGACAGCCGAATTTTTGCTTGTTTCCCGTGCATTCCAAGGCTTTGCGGCTGCATTGACAACACCTGCTGCGCTAGCATTACTGTCAGCGAGCTTTGTAGAGGCCAAGGAACGTTCCAGAGCGATCGCGGTGTACAGCGCGGTTTCGGCTGGAGGCGGCAGTATCGGTCTCATTCTTGGCGGATTCTTCACCGATTTTATTTCTTGGCGCGTCGGGATGTTTATCAATGTACCCATTGGGATTGCTTTGCTGTATTTGGTACAGAGGTTTATACAGAAAACAGATACGAGAACCGGACGTTTTGATCTCTGGGGCGCGGTGACGTCCGTCATCGGCATGACCGCGTTGGTATACGGCTTTATTCAAGCTGCGGATCAAGGTTGGGGGAAACCCGAAACATTGATTTCGCTTGCAGCCGGGATTGTTTTGTTAGCGGTATTCGTGTTGATTGAAGCTCGAACGAAAGAGCCGATCATTCCACTCCGGTTGTTTGCGAGCCGTCAGCGGACCGGGGCTTATCTCGGAAGGTTCCTATTGTTGTGCGGGAATTTTTCGCTCTTTTTCTTTATCCCTCAATTTTTGCAGAACGTCTTGGATTTCAGCTCTTTTGAAGCCGGTCTTGCTTTCCTGCCATTTAATGGCGCCATGTTCGGGATGTTGTATCTGATGCCGCGGTTGGTGCACCGATTTGGAAATATAAAAGTCCTTATTGCCGGTTTGCTATTGGCAATCATCGGTACAGCCTGGATGAGCCAAATCGTCTCCATACACGTTCAATTCTTCCCGCAAATGTTCATCCTATTGGCCATCATGGGCATTGGCACCGGGATGGCTCTCCAACCGTTCACCTCTTTGGGGCTCTCGGATGTGGATTCTCGCGATACCGGTGCCGCTTCGGGTCTTATTAATGTCGCGCATCAAAGCGGCTCCTCGTTGGGTCTGGCTGTTCTCATAACCGTATTTGATGCAGCTATCCGTACGACGGGTCAACCTTCAAAGCTGCAATTCGCTCATGCAATATCGGATTCCATATTGGGATCAGCAGTATTTATTACATCAGCCCTTGTTGCGACGCTTTTCTACCTTCTTCCAGCACACCAACCTGCTCGAAAACAATCATTAATCGATTCTTGATACAAGGCCGGTATAAGTATAAACACGGGAGAAATTCCGCCGAAACTAATAGTGCTAGGAATAATGAGCGAGTTTTGCAAGGTAATGAGGTGTAAGGCTTCAGATCGTAAGCCTTGACACGTAATGATCTACGTATTCTCTTACTTGTTTATATTCGATTGTGGGATTACTAAAAATCCGCATTGCTGTATGGGAACAATAAGTCTTTAGAATGCGACTGCTATATTGAGCTATGTTGCCGCTCGAATCCGATCTTTTCCAACAATCATAGGAAGGCAGGCAATGTTAAAATTGCCTGCCTTAATAAGCTTGATACAAATTTATTTATAATTATCTATTTAATCGAAATTCCAACGAATTTTGCAACAATTCGTCTAACGAATTCTGAAACAATTCTAATTAATTCTGGAATTTTACGCAACATGTGATATTCCATTATTAATTAGAAATCAGAGCACTCTAACCCATGCGGCTCCGCTCTTGTTGTTCCAGAATTCGATAGAACTGAAAGAGTCAAACCGCGAAATCAGATATATGTTGCAGAATTCCTTAGAATAAACGAAATCCATTGATTGAATAATTATTCATCAATTAATCCTCAGAAAAGGTACATGGAAGCTTATCATGATTCAGTTGAACGAATTCACTCCATCGCTTGCAGCGTGGCTAGTCCCAGTTCAAGAGCGTTGAAGAAAAGCCACCGGTTCTCAAGGCTAATATGAACTCTTACGACCCTGACAACCTGATGTTCTCTTCAGCTTCATTGTTGGCTGAATCGAATTCATAAACGTCAATCATCTTTATATGCTTCCCATTGCAAGAAAGAAGTTTTCTGGGATTTATCCGTCAGGTTACGTGACTAAATGCACAATGTGATCAATGAGAAACTTCCATAAGGTTCTAAAACATCTTTTTTACAATACTATAAACTTTATTTCGATGCTCTGGGTTGGATGATCTGTTTGAGTACTTTCTAAATTGTTTTTATAGAAAGTTCTCGCTGACCCATATCGCCCAAATAAGTTTTAGGTTCTTCTTCTGAAAATAAGACTTTAACAAATCTTCTCTCACAAAGAAGAACAAGGGCATCCAAACCGGATGCCCTTGTGATCTTTAATTGATATTTTTTTGAATGATCTTCTCCACGACGACGCAATCAATCCATTTTCCCTCGAGCTTGCTGTGTTTTTCATAAATGCCGACTTCCCGATATCCGCAAGAGATGCATAAACTTCGGCTGGCCGCGTTGAACTCTAATATCCGTGAAGTCAACTTCCAGTACCCAATGCGCTCCGCTTCTTCCGTTAATGCTTGAAGCAGTTTTTTTCCAATCCCTTTTCCTCGATAGCCGCGACGTATATAAATGGAAAATACTCCTACTCCTTTGTAGACATCGCGCGGGCTGTACGACGAGATTGAGGCCCAACCGATAAGATGATTATGTTCGCTATGTGCCGTTAGGATCGGAAAGCGTTCGCCTTGGCCCTTAATCCCATCGGTTATTTCTTCAACTATCTTCTGTTTCGTTTCAAATGTGGACGCCCGTTCGTCAATGCCCTGATTATAAATCTCCGTTATCGCTTCGGCATCCTCTAATTTTGCCTTTTTTATTAGGATGTTCATCGATTATATACCCCGCAGCAGTATAGGATTATGACTAACTATTTCGTTATTTTCCTGGGATTTCCTGCTGTTTGTTAGATCAATGTGTTCTAAATAATTTGTTTAGTTTGGAGATTGATCGAAAAGTTTGAAAACTGACCCAGAGGGGGCCAGTTTTATATTAGTACTTGCCGGACATATCGTAATGTGAACGTCCGCAAGTCGGAAGCTTAATGGAAAACCTTCTCCATCATCATAATGTCCACAAACTTCCCGTCTAAGATTCCCTGGTTTTGAAGCGTTCCGACTTCTCGGTAGGCCGCCCTTCTGTAAAGCCTCTGCCCCAAAGTATTGAAAGGAAACGTAAACAGGACAAGCTTATAAAAGCCATTCTCCTTCGCAAGATCCTCCGCATGCAGCAGAAGTTTCCGGCCGATGCCGCACCCCCGGTAATTCCGGTGAACGTAGACTGATATATCACCGACTCCATCATAGGCACAGCCGCGAATGTATACGGGAAACTCATCATTTGATCCTGTTGCTAGTTGATCGCCCTTCATCAACATCCGCACCCGTTTCCTCCTGTTGCTGCCGGAACTTTTTCGGTTAACTCCTGTGCCGCAGACGGTGTACAGCATGTAGTGGCGAGCGGTTGCTGCGCAATCTTGTCTACAGAGTTCTCCTCCGATGACGTCGTACAGCACACGGCTTCTACCTTAGGAGCGTCAGCGGACTCGAATTCGGAATCGGCCTTCGTGAAAAAGACTTCCCATGGATTTCCCTCGGGATCGGTCACCCAAATTTTATCCTGCACCGCGTAACAGCACGTTGTATTCATCTCATCCAGCGGCAGGAGGCCCGCCTCCTGAAGGCGCTGTCTGGCCGACAGCACTTCTTCTTTGCTCCCGACTTGGAAGCCGAAATGGTTCAAGACCCCTTTGGATTCGTACGGACGGACATTGAGCGAAAAATGCAAACCCGGGTTAGTCAGTTCGAATTTCGCGTAATTATCTTTCACCTTCGTCGGCTCGGCATCGAACAGCTTTTTGTAAAACTGAATAGACGGCTCAAGATTTCTTACATTGATCGCAACATGCATTTTCATCGCTCATCGATCCTCTCAATGTTTAATAGTTGAAAAATGAGACTTCGCGGGCCGTTTTCTTAATCTCCTGTTGCTGTTGCTTCATCAATATTTCGGCACTGTACCAATTCAAATTTGAATCCATCACCTAGTCCACTCCTTATATATAATACCCCGTAAGAATCAATAATTGATAAATGAGATTATCAAGGGGAAGATAACCTCTATCCGGGCCAATCATGATAATCGGTCGCGTATAGAGGCTGGTTAACTAATTTTCTCCTATAGAGGAGGTGTACAGCAGTTGGAGCTTCGACTCATGGCGATGCTGAGGAGCTGCAAACTCTCCAATACTTGAGCCTGTTTGTCGCTTGGAATATTTTGAAATAACTCTTGGACGTATTCTTCCATTGTCGCGGCAATCGACGAAGCCTGCTCCTCTCCTTTAGTTGTGAGGGATAAGACGACGTAACGGCGATCTTTCGGATCGGGCATCCGGCTGACCATCTCATGCTCCACAAGCTGCTGCACCTGACGGCTGAGCGTGCTTGTATCGACAGACAAAATTTGGGCCAAATCGTTGAGCGACACCTTGGCGCCTTTGCTCAGCTCGTAGATCACGTGGCTTTGAAGTACAGAGATACCGCAGCATTGGGCACCGTCTTTCTGAAGCAGACCAAATCTTCGCACGAGAAGCTGCAGTACTTCCCTTACATTCGCATATTGCAGTAATTGTTTCATTTTTCCATCACCTGAGCTCATTATATGATGTATATTTGATAAATGCAACTATTAAATTTTGAGATCATTACACGAAAGTTGTCCATGCGACAAGAAATTGTACTACTTTTAGTTCTTCTGACCGAAGGATACTAAAAAGGAAAGGTTGATCCTCATCACTATGAAGATCAACCTTCCCTCATACCATTACTTACTCGATCATCTTCACCGGATATTACATATTCGGCGGAAGTTAGAAAATTACATCGGATATAGTTTAAGAAGCGATTCCCTTTGTGCGGGCTTAAGATCAATTACCTGACGGATGCTCTTGGCTTTAGCCTCTGCTTCCTCAATTGTTTTTGCCTCGCCAAGCTCAATAAGTGTTCCGGTGGCGACAGTACCTGTCCTACCCTTTCCACCGCCGCAGTGAAACGCGACTTTCTTGCCGCTGTTATAAGCACTAACGACTTCATCGATGGCTTTCTTGAAGAGCCTTTCTTGGCTTTCGGTTGCATTGTCTCCGAGAGGAATTTGAATCCACTCCACGTCTGCATCCGGATAAGCACACCCAGTTGCTTCTCCTCGAAGGTCAACCACAACCTCCACGCCTTCATTTTTTACCATTGCCTCTACATCTGCAGCTCCGCCAAGAAAGATTTTATCTTCAATAAGAGCCTGATAATTCTTTTCTGAATTCATTTGAACGCTCCTTTTTTGAATGAACCAAACTCAATCGCCACCGGCCCGGAAGGTGGAGCGCAGCAAAGCGACATATCGCGCACTTCACCGGCAGACTCAAATTCCGAATCCTCTTTCGTGTAAAAAATCTCCCAGGCATTCCCGTCCGGGTCGTAAACCCACACTTTATCTTGTACCGCATAGCAGCATGTCGTATTCATCTCTTCAATGAGAAGCAGACCGGACTGGCGCAGCCGCTCTCCCATCGCAAGCACTTCTTCAGTATCGTTAACCTGGAACCCGAGATGGTTGAGCACGCCTTTTTTCTCAAAGGGTCGGACATTTAATGAAAAATGAAGGGCTGGATCGTTCAGCTCAAACTTTGCGTAGTTGTCTTTCACTTTTATCGGTTCGGTCCCGAAGAACGCGCGGTAAAAATCGAGTGATTGTTGAAGGTCCGTGCAGTTTACAGCCACGTGCATCCTTTTAATCAAATTATTTACCTTCTTTCAAAAATTGCTCGATCCGATTCTTTATCGAATCACGTACTTCGCGGAACTTATCCATGACTTCCTCTCCCGTTCCTGTCGCTTTCGCCGGATCGTCGAAGCCCCAGTGCCATTTCACAACGTTGGGATTGGAGATAACCGGACAATGCTCGTCAGCGTGGCCGCAAAGCGTAATCACATAATCAGCACGGTTTAAAATTTCCGGGTCAATCACATCGGAAGTGTGCGTGCTGATATCAACTCCGGCTTCATTCATTACTTGGACGGCACGCGGGTTTAATCCATGCGCCTCAAGTCCGGCACTCTTCACTTCATATTTATCGCTTCCGAGAGCTTTTAAAAATCCGTCGGCAATTTGGCTTCTGCAGGAGTTTCCAGTGCACAGAAAGTAAATAAGCGGCTTGTTGGTCATGATTGATGATCTCCCTTATCATTTATTTGTTTAATCGCTAAACCACCTTGAGAGCTTTCACTTGTTTGTTTATTTGCAAGCACTGTTTTAATGATCATTACTACGATAAGCACCACAACTGCAATGGCCGCAATCAATAGCCAAATACTGATGCTAGTAGTACTTATTACGTAAAGCCATATATATAAGCCTACAAGAGTAATAAACAATGTTGGAACGGTGAGCAGAATGCCGGTTTTAAAATAGTTGCCCCATGTGATTTTCACGTCTTTACGGGACAATACATGAAGCCATAATAGTGTTGCAAGAGAGCCGATTGGCGTAATTTTTGGCCCCAAATCGCTCCCGATCACATTTGCGTACACAAGCGCTTCCCGGACAAAGCCTTCTGTAGCAGTCCCTTTGATCGCGAGTGCATCGATCATGACGGTCGGCATGTTATTCATAATCGACGAAAGGATTGCAGCGATAAAGCCCATCCCGATTGTAGCAGCGAACAAGCCTTGATCTGCAACGGCTTGAATGACGCTCCCTAGCGCATCAGTGAGTCCTGCGTTTCGAAGGCCATAAACAACGACGTACATCCCGATTGAAAAAATAACGACTGCCCACGGTGCTTCTTTAATGACGCGTCTTGTTTCTATGGCAGGGCTGCGCCGTGCTGCCAAAATAAACAGGATCGCGACGATGCCAGCGATTACCGATACGGGGACATGAATAAATTGGCTGCCAAAATACGCCACAAGCAAGACGGCGAGAATGACCCAGGAAAGCCGGAATAGCCCTTTATCCTTGATCGCATCATGCGGCTGTTTAAGCTGCTTTAGATCGTAGCGACCGGGAATCTTTTTCCGAAAGAACAAGAATAAAACAAGCAAACTTGCCAGAAGCGAAAACAGATTCGGAATAATCATACGGCTAGCGTATTGCACGAATCCGATTCCAAAATAATCGGCAGAGACGATGTTCACCAAATTGCTGACCACAAGTGGTAGCGATGTCGTATCTGCGATAAATCCACTTGCCATAATAAATGGCAAAACCATCTTCTGATCAAATTTAAGCGCTCGTACCATAGCGAGCACGATAGGAGTTAAAATTAATGCCGCACCGTCATTAGCGAACAATGCAGCTACCGCTGCCCCAAGCAGAACGACGTAGACAAACATGAGCTTGCCGTTGCCTCTTGCGAGTCGTGCCATATGAAGCGCAGCCCATTCGAAAAAGCCAATTTCATCGAGGATAAGCGAAATCAAAATGATTGCAACAAATGCCAGCGTTGCATTCCATACAATGCCGGTAACAACACCGACATCGGCAAAGTGTACGACGCCAAAACATAAGGCGATTACAGCCCCGCCAGCAGCGGACCAGCCAATATTCAGCCCTTTCGGCTGCCAAATCACAAACGTTAATGTGACCAAAAAGATAAGAAAAGCGATGATTGCCATTTGAGCCTCCAATTTATTCGCAGCAGTTGTTATTCATTTGATCGGTTTTTTCTTTTAAAGACGGTATATGGCTTAAAACCGCGTGAATATAAGGCTTGTTCTCAACATTCAGGGAGTAATAGATCCACTGCCCTTTACGTGTTTCAATGACAAGACCGGCGTCTTTTAATTTACGCAGATGCTGACTTGCATTGGGCTGCGACGTATCTAACAATTCAACAATCTCATACACGCACAGTGCGCGTTCTTTTAACAATGCAAGCATGGTAAGACGCGTCTTATCCCCAAGCAGTTTAAATTGCTCCGCCATTTCATGGATTTCTTGCAGCTGACATCTCTCCTTTTCGCTGTTATTGGTGCCGAAACCTGACATACATTAAATCATGAAATAAATATATAATAAAACAATTATATAATCAATCAATTATGTATTAATTGTTTGTAAATACCCAAGCTGATAAGATACCTGTTCCCGGCCCAAAATATGAGGGTTTAATAAATGCGAAAGGGCTCCCTTTTTGATCAAGGAACCCTCCTGTACCATAATATTAAATGATAAATCAGATTTAATGAAAACGGAATTAGTACTCTCTCCTCAAAGTCAGATGTTCGTGACACTCTCAACAAGGTTACTTTAGTAAATCATGTTGTACAGGTAGATAATAACGATCCCTATTATTCCTGCACTTGGAAGAGTGATCACCCAAGACAAGCCAATATCCCGCACAACCTTCCAATTTACACCTTTCCGATCCTGCTGGATACCGGCTCCGAGAATGGAACCCGTTGATACATGCGTGGTCGATACCGGCAATCCCCAGCCGCTTGCATTTGCAATTAGGATAACCGAGGTTAGAGAGGAGGCCAGACTGCCGTTGTTATTAATTTTCGTCACCTTCTTCGCGAGCAGCTTGGTAACAGGCAGTCCTTTCAGGATGCTTCCTAATGCCATTGAAGTGAGGATTAACAGAAAAGTGGCATTGATACTTCCATAGGAATGCTTTTCGCCCATACTCAGTGTGGCTAATGATGCAATGGCGACGATTTTAGGCGTGTCGTTTACCGATCTTACAAAGCAGATCCCCCCGCATGTAAACCAAGTGCTTATTCTGCTGAACCCATCTGGAATTTTAATGAATCGGATTATCGAAACAATAACAAAAGTAGCGATCAGCCCCACTACAGGGCTAAAAAGAAGCGGACCGACCACTTTCATTCCTATATTGCTCCACAGTACCCCGGAAACACCGAATTCAAACACCCCGACGGCGACAATCGCCCCGATCAGCGCATGTGTGGTGGAAACCGGCATGGAAAACCGGGTAGCAATGCATACCCAGGCCGCCGCCCCGCCTGCAATCGCCAAAACCATCCCGACCGAGATTTGATAATCGGGAGAAATAATACCCGAGGTGAATAAACTCATCACCTTCTTAGCTATTGTTAGCGATGCCCATGATCCGATGAAGGTAATTACCGTACCGAACACTAAGGCCGTTTTTTCGCCGGCGATTTTGGATGAAACGAGCGGGGCAATCCCTTTGGAGACGTCATTGCCACCATTTTCAAAAGCGAGCCAGGCACTCAGCGCCAAGCAGATGACGGAAGTTGCCGAGAGACCATGCAAGCTGCCCACGACGTACAAGATCAACGTGATTACTGCCGTAATGACTAAACCGGATAAAGGATTAACGAGTAACTTTTGACCGGGAGCAAGCGTCTCCTGTGATGGTTCCAATACCACATGGTTTACCTGTTCCATCTTCAAGACTCATCCCTTCCTTTCATCTTTCCGGTTTTTACAAAAGGCCCGCTTGATCTTCACTATCACTCATGCAGAAGCCTATAGACTGCTGCCGCGGTTAAAGCCCCGAGAAAAATACTCAATAAATAGATCCCAATGTATTCGAGATGTCCGGATACGAGTGCTGGGCTGAAAGACCGCGCCGGATTCATGGAAGCTCCGCTTATCGGACCTCCAAACATTGCTTCAAGTCCAACCGTTGCCCCAATAGCAATGCCGGCAAATGACTTTAAGGCTTTCTCATGTACAGCGGAAGCCAAAATCACCATCATCAAAACGAAAGTAAGAATAAACTCGAGCACCGCACTCTGCTGCCAAGTCCCGTACGGGAGCGTTGCGCCCAGGTTCCCCACGTTCCCGAACATCATGTATAGCGTCAAGCTTGAAGTACAAGCGCCGCAGAACTGGGTCACGATAAAATAGACCGTCTCTTTCCCTTTCATTCGCTTGAGGAAAAAGAACGCTAGTGTAACCGCTGGGTTAAAGTGGGCTCCGGATACATGGCCAAAGGTATAAATCAGGGCCATGACGACAAGACCGAACGTGGCGGCAACGCCAACATGAGTTAAGCTGTGCGTCATCGTATCAATAACGACTGCTCCCGTGCCGGCAAAGACCAAAAAATAAGTGCCGATAAACTCGGCAATCAGCTTTTTGGACAGGATGGATACGGAAACCGTCGATCGGACCGGTTGCTTGACCTCGTAGGCCAGTTCAGGAAAACTAAAAGGCTGTAACGACTGAACCGATAGTTCCTTGTCTTTTTTAATCATTTCCGATTCCCCTTTCCCAAATTGTATAGAGAATTGCGGAAATCTACACCATAACCTGCTGAATTAAGACAAACAGGTCCGACAGCCCCTCCCCGATAATAAAACCCATGGCGATCTTATCTAGTGCATCTAACGACTTTCCTGGGGAGTCTCTTTTGTACTTTTTGATTAAAAAATAAACCAAACCGCCCACAGCAATACTCGTAACTGAACCCGGACTAAGCAGAATGCCTATGCCAAGTGAAACGGGAGCAGCCGGCGTAAACGTCAGTAGAAAACCAAGCGCTAAGCTACCCCAAATGATCCCGCTCATCTCTCCGGAATAAACGAATCCGTTTTGAATGGATTCCATAAAATAATTGATGGAGGCGGCGGTAGGTACGGGCATTCTATCTGTACCTGGATGGCCTTGATAAGCAATAAGAAAGATGAAAACCACAGCAACAATTGCCCCAGCTGAGCTGCCGATCAGCTGCGACCAAAGAATCTCGCGTTTTTGGATTTCCTCATGTCCTTCTGCAACTTTCAGGGAATATGAAAAATACAAAGAGGAGCAGGCTAAGCAAGCAGTAGTGGCTGCGGTCAAAATAATCAGATTCAGTTGCAAATGCATAAAAAATAAAATCAGAATGCTAAGAAACAATATCGGGTTTAACGGAGCGATACCGATTTGACCACCTGACTGATTAAAATACATTGCGGAAACGGCAAGAACAATCAGTACACCTGCAATCGTGAGAATCCCGTTTAATCCTGCTATTATTCCATAGATCACGAGAAATACACCGAAAGTTCCCCCTACAACCACCCACAGCTTTCGGTTTCTTTGAATAAGAACGAAACATCTGCCGATGAACCCAGCAAACATTTTCCGGCTTTTGACCAAGGTTGCCGCTGAAGTACCGGCAATAATAAACACACCCGCACCCATAATCCATGATCCCGTCATATGCATGCTGAAAGTAGAACCCGGTGATCCGTCTTGAAGAAGCCACACTACCGCCCCATATAAGGCACCTGCGAACATCCATAAAGCAGCCTTCTGACGGATGAGGATGCCAAGCCCAAAGAGCATAGGTGATATCTCCAGGCTCATAAAAGACGGTGTTCCGGGAATTCGAAGCATTAGTAGATCAGGAATAAAATTTTTAATGATCACAAAGGTCAAGCTTCCCCCAGTACTCCATAACAAATATTTCAAATTAGGCACAGGCTTTTCTATACTTTCGAGGACGGAAATGGCGGGTTTAAGTGTTGGATACGGTAACTTCCATTTGTGCACGAAAAAAGATGAAATCATATAGCCGAGAAATACACCCAATACATTTGATCCCTCCGATAATAAAAAAACAGTCCCCCACTTCGGAAGGGTACCTGTCCGCAGATAAACAGCCAACAATCCCGAGTCAAGGGCTGCAGTAGCAAAGTATCCGCTTGATGCTACGGAGAAAGTAATAAATGCGTTCCTCCAATTTAATGCATGTACTTGTTTCAAAATTGCCAATGCACCGATGGCCACGAGAGCGGATCCGCCGAACCCGAGGCCGGTTTTAAAGAATACAAACATGTTAAGGACAGCGAGCACGGTACCGATTCCAATTCCTGTTATGACGGGGCGGAACGGCAAATTCAACGGGGATAGGCTCAATTTAGAGGTAATTTGTTTGACTTCAATCAGTTTCAAAAGTATCCCCTCCAGTTTTACGCAACCTAGCACACATCAAAATGATGAAACTCACTAAGATACGACTTTTGCCGGAGGTTTTAACTGAAGAACCTGCGCCACACGTTCTGCTTCACTTTGCCAAAACTTCTTTTTCTCGAGCGGCAAACCTCCAAATAATTCAGAAAGCCCTTGTGAAATTTGAGAAGCGAAAGCAGGATTACTGAAGACAGCCGCAATCCAAGCATATTCATCTGGTTTTACTGGCTGGAATGACTCTATGACACGTAATGCAGGCTCAATCGGTGCAGCAATCGATTCGCTGACCTTTTGTTGATACACAGCCATTGCATCCGGCCAGTCCATTTCTCCTGATAACACGCAGTGAATTTGATCTGCCAAAAACTCTGCCCCGCGGCAGGCATCATAGATGCCCGCGCCCATCATCGGATCTTTATGACTGTATGCATCCCCGACAAGTGCCCACCCCGGCCCTGCAGCCGTTCTCGCATAATTCTTCAAATCTCCTAAACACATCACCGAAGATACGCGCCTCGCGTGCTTAAGCCTTGAAGCCATGGATGGAATTTGCCATAAAATATCCGAGTATGCCCTCTCGGAATGAATGTTCCATTGTTCAAATTTTTCTTGCGGCCCGGAAACGAGAATCACCCAACCCCCGCCTTCGCATGGACCGACCTGCAACATCAGATCGTCCCAATACCAAATTTCCAGAGCAGGGTCCGGCAGCGCATGCACATCTTCCCAGTAGGCATGCAAGGTGCACCGAAGCGCTGGTTCCATGTATGTAAAATCGGCCTCGGCTAATCGGGCGATCGTAGAATGCCTGCCGTCTGCTCCAATCACAATCGCTGCATGCGCTTCCCAGTCTTTTCCGGCTACGCCGACGATTCGGTCCCCACTCTTTACCAGTGTACGAACGGCACTGTTCGGACGAAACTCAATATTGGGCTCTGCAAGGGCGCGCCTGAGCAGAATGGTGTCCAGCACCTCTCGACGTATGCACAAGGAATACGGATAATCCTTTAGCGCGGCTACTCGCGGAGCACCGTACGTAAAGCCTTCAATGTCAATATGCAGACGGCGCAGCTCAGGGGCGCCCGTCGCCAGAAGTTCGGTTAAAATGCCACATTTCTGGTCAAAAAACTGCAGAACGGGCCCCCCGAAAAAATGACTGGATATCGCCGGTTTTCCCATCACCTCCGTCCGGTCCACCAAGAGCACTTTGTATCCGTATTGGGCCAGGAGAATAGCGGTCGAAGCCCCGGCAATGCGGGCCCCGACAATTATCGCGTCATACCTCATGTTTGTCCCTCCATTCCCCTCATGAATGATGAGAGTCAGTTATCGCGATAGGTCGGAACCGGAGGACTGGGATTGAACGATTGCAATTCAACGAGCTCGCAGCGCAAGGCCAGCTGGTTCGACACTTCTTTGGCGCATTGGATGACCATGTCGGCGAGTTCTTTCGTGTCAGCACAGATCCTGGCATTGACCAGGACGGTAGCGCCAAGCACCTCCTGCAGATTGGAGGATGTCCATTGCCAGTCGCGGCCGGATGCCGTTAAACTTCCCTTGACGAACATGTTGCCCGAGAAGCCCATCAGCTTCACATGCGCGGCCTCAAAGGAATGTTCGGTAAACCGCGAGCTGAGGAGCGAAGCGTACTCCGTCATAAACCACTGCAAATCGAACGAAGCCACGCGGGATAGGTTCAATTTGCAATTTAGCCAGGCGAGTTTGGCTTCCGCCGTGCCGTATGTCTCGTAATCGAGTTCGCTTAACAGGCTTTGGCCCGACGGCTCGTCCGTCTTTTGAAGCATTTCGAGCCACCCTTCCAAGCCTGAACGGGTCATGGCGGAAGTCTTCAGCATGCGGGCGGTCGGATTCAGGCTCTGCATCTTGTTTTGAACCGTATCCATTACCGCAGCCTCCACGATTTCGCATTTATTGAGCAGAATAATATCGGCTTCCTGAATTTGCTGCGAAAACAAATACCCGATCTCCCATGGGAAAGGCGTGCGCCCCTCCTCCAGTACGAGGTCGGCTCGCTCCGGATCGACCACAATCGTAACCGGGCTTAGTCGGAATTGATTCCCGCTCAGTCTTTGCAGGGGACGGTATACGGTCGCCACCAAATCCGTGCAGCTTCCGACCGCCTCGGCCAGAATCCAGGTCGGATGATACTGCTCCACCGCTTGTTTCATGGTGTCATGCAGATCTTCGAAACGGCAGCAAAAACAGCCGCCTGTAATTTCGGACGTTGCAATGCCGCTTGCCTCCATCATCTCGCTGTCGATCAGATGATCGCCCTGATCATTGGTAATGACGACCACTTTCTCGCCGCTTCGCTCCAAAGCCAAGGCCAGTTCGGAAATCAGGGAAGTTTTCCCGGCACCAAGAAAACCGCCAATCAAGGCCACATTCGTTTTCATAAGTATCCCTCCTGATTGTTTTGGGCAAGATCATCAGCAACAGCAGGACGAGGCATCCACATTTTCCGACTTCATGGCGACCACTTTGACCGACACGACTTCCTGCCCATCCCGGTACAGGACCTTCTTTATATCGCGGAATTCGACACGAGCAAAGCCCGATGAGAGGATAAGCGCTTCGTACTCCTGGGGCGAGAGGGCGACAATGCATTTTTCCCAATCGTCTTGTGCATAGGAAAAGGATTGTTCGGCGTTCTCCAGCAAGGTATCCGAGATCATGAGCATCCCGCCGGGCTTCAGCACTCGGAACGCCTCTGACAGCACTTTCGATTTGTCCTCGAACATGCTGATCACGCAGTTACTGATCGCTATATCCACGGATTGGTCCCGCAAAGGCACTCTGCGGATGTCGCCAACGCGGAATTCCACATTGCCAAGGTTCATTTCGGCGGCGGCTGATCTTGCCGTTTTCACCATATTCGGCGAAGCGTCCACCCCGATGACCTTGCTGTCGGGATACCTTTTGGCACAAAGCAGCGCATCGAGTCCCGCACCGGAACCCAGATCCAGTATGCATTGGTTTGCTGCGACAACCTGGCCTTTCAGCGGAGAACCGCAGCTGCTCGAGAGCTCGCGTACTATGGCCGGAACGCTTGCCAATTCCTCGGGAGAGTAGGATTCTTCAGGAGAGCAGCAAAGCGAACTGGAGCCTTGAACCGCCATGCGGTCATAGCGCTGCTTGACAAGCATATCGACCGGCGCGGCTGCACCGCCGCCTCCATTTACGACCTCCATAGGAACGCTCCAACTTTTTTCATTTCGTCCCATTCCGTTTCCTCCCTTTTTTCCGTGGTATAAGGATCGTCCTTGAATGCGAGCGGTATCATGTATTCCAAGCCCTTCGTCAATTGCGCCTTGACCGATTCCACCTTCGGACAATAGGCACTGTTGAAGTCGCCTCCGTTGAAAGCCCATGCTTTGATTGGACAGCCTCCCCCGCCGCAGAAGAGCTTCACGTTGCAGTCCCGGCACATGGGAACGCTGTCGACATTCCGGGTCCGCCAAGGCTCCCTATACTGCCGGTTGTAACTGAAATCCGGAAAATAGGTTCCAAATGCATGATGCGTCCTTCCTACCGTTTCCGGGCAGCCATAGATGCGGCCATTGGGATCAAACGCCAAGACGCTCGTCCCTGCACTGCACCCCTGCAGATTCGGGCGAACGATATCTCCTTCCAGGATAGGAGAACGCAGCCGAACCGGATCCGGTTTCAGCATACGGTCCACAAGCGGGTTTTCCCGCAGCATTTGATAGAAGTCGTCAAGTAAATCAAGTGTATAATCTCGGTCGATGTGCCCATGCCGGTGTTCTGCGGGATGATTGGGATCGACATCCAGAAATCCGACATGCTTCGTAAAGCCGTAGAAAAACGACAGTCTGGGGTGATCCAGCCAGCCTTTTTGCAAGGCATATTCCGCGAATGCAGGGTAACTGCCGAGCGTTTGTTTGTCGACCAGCACCCGGACCAGAACGCGCAGGCCGGCAGCGATCGCCTCGTCGATATTCTTTTCGATCAGGTGAAAAGTGGGCTTTCCTCCCCGGAAAATCCTTCGCTGATTATGAATTTCCGGCGGACCGTCCAAGCTGACCTGGATTTCCCGGATCTCATATTTTTTCAGCAAGGGGATATAGCGGTCCAGCTGCACACCGTTCGTCACAGCAGTTATGGGGTAATTGCGCTCGTAGGCATTTTTCATAATGTATTCAACGGCTTCCCGCTGCGCCGGAATATCCAGGAACGGCTCTCCGCCAAATAGCGTAATATAGGGCTGCCCTTCGTTATCGTGCAGCTCCTGCAGGGTGGGAATCATATCAAAAGCGCTGTCGATCATTTCTTTGGTCATGCGCGGACTTGCTTTGGTCAAATCCCCTTCGAAACAGTAGGGACAAGCCAAATTGCACAAAAAAGAAGGAATAAACATGAACTGAAACGGCGCTGTTCTTATTCCTTCGTTATATTGATCCACGACATGGTTATATGCAATTTGTTCAGCGGAATGCTGATCAAAAATATATCCTCGCTCATGAAGATTGTGGATGAGCGAGGGATCGTAGTTTTCCCAATCACCGTCCGAGCGAATAGCCTCCAATGCCGCTGCTTCTTCGCCGGATAAAATATCCATAGCCCCGGTTACCGGGTTGGAGGCTACGGCCACTTTCCCGCTCTCATCGTAATATCCGTCTCCCAGCAAATCCTTGGGCAGATTTACCCGGAGAAGAACGGTGTTTTGTCCGAGATGCATACCAAAAACCTCCGCTCTATTTTTTAGGTAGCAAACAGCCTCTGGTCGTTTATCCAGGTTGGTTTCTCGTAGGAGAAGTCCTAATCCGAATAATCTCGCAGAGGCGTTTGCTGTGGTTAATTACTCATGAAAACATTAGCATCCAGCAACCATTACACTTGAGTGCGCGACCAGATTGGTACGGCCATCAAGAGCAGTGCAGCAATCCGGTTTTTTCTCGGAAACCTTTGCATCTTGCTTTTTCGCCAATTTAATCATGAGTTTTCACCTCCTTTCCAGACACAATGAATCTATGTTGTGATTCAAGGATGTCGTAAAGGAACCTATTGGGCGGAGTGTGAGCATGTTATTATCATGACAACATAATGATAATTATTATGTCATATACGGTTAGCTTTCATTACGTTAAATTCTCTGGTCGAGTCATATTATAAATCCTTTTTCCTTTTTTAGTCAATTAGGTTATATTTCCTAACTTTTTGCAACTAAAGAGGTAAAGGTTGCCATCGTCTACTTTGTGACTTTCTGACGAGAGAAATGACACTTCTGAACTGATTCACAATTGCCAATGATTTACGACTGCGATCGAGTTCTACCACATATAAACCTGGAAAGGAAAGTGATATCCTAATATTATGATTTACGAATACTGCATCTCTATTAACCCTTTCTGCCTTCACCTTTAAAGTAAATCTGACTGGAACGAGAAAAAAAACACTTGATCATTTCAAGTCGTCTATAAGCCCGGTAACGCTAGACTTCCCCGTCGCTGCGAAGTATCTTATGAAGGGCCTTTTCAGGCGGATCACCCAATTAGTTGGCGCAGAAAAGAAAAAAAGCCATGTTTCGGTCCGGTTTTTCTTTTAGACCTGACAGGTACAAGATGTTCTGATTCAATCTTAAGCCATTTAAAATCAGCTAGTCTCTTTAAAATCCGACATTATTCGACTTTTGCCAGCTTAGATGAAAATTAAATACAATAACTGGTTCAAATGTACCCTTTTTATAAAGCTACCTTAAACTTACTCTTGTCATTATAAAATTGGTTAATTTTTATTACAAATTTTTATCAAAGGGTGATATGGAAGAAAGGTGTAGATAGTTAAAAATACGCATTTTCCCATTGTGCTTAGTAAAAAAGAACATGTTTTTAAAATTCCCCTTCTCTTCCTGTTTGATATTCTTTTTCAAGATAATTCATTAAATTACTAGGCCAATTTGCAATTAACGAATCAGTAAAAATTAAAAAATCTCTTACACGATCCAAATCTGAGTCCAAAATAGAAACCACATTGGAGATTTTCGAGTATTGAATGCTCACTACTTCTTTATCCTGGAGATTTTGAAGGCATGAAATAATACAGAACATTAACCACTTCTTAAGTCTAAATAGTTGGTGGTAGTTGAAATGTAAATATACTCTTCTTCTACTAAAATAATCGTGACCAGTCAAGATGACATTATTTTCTAATGACTCTTTATTAACGTTAGAAATGTGACTTGATATTAGAGTTGTTTCACATAGACTACATTTGCCCGTTACAGTTGCTTTAAGGTTGATTGGTTGATTACAAGATGAACATTTATATTCCAAGAAACATTTATGTTTTTCGCATATTATTACCGGAATCATTGACCAATGAAGCCTGTGATATTTACTTTCTACAAGACATTTTGGACAATATCTTGTTACAGAAGGGTACCTTCTATAGCCGTGGCCTAATAATAATTCTCTTTTGCTTAAAAATTTCCTATCACGATTTCGATTATCAACAATTTCGACTCCAGTAAGTACTTCCGCTAGATCATAATAATTATTTTCTTCGGTAGGATACTTTCTATATTTCTTTAATTGGTCTAATATGGGCTTATAGTAATATAAAATCTTCAAGTGATTATCTATATCTTCATAACCGTTCATTTGAGATAACCTAACAATGAAACCTTCTATGGATTAGTCTTCAATAACGTCGGACAAATGATCAGTTTCCATTGATTCATCGTTTAGACCATCCTTCAAAAAAACAGGCATCTGAAATTACTCAGATGCCTGTTTTGTATTTTTATTGATTTTTTTGTATATTCATATGTTTCTAATAAAATCTGAAACAAACCGGCTAACGAATTCTGAAACAATTCTAATTAATTCTGGAATTTCACACATTTGGGCGGCGGGATATTATTTTCGCCTTAATTACACCGGCTGTAGCCGCAGTTCTGGCACGTCTTGCACCCTTCCACGTTCAGCAGCGAGGCGCTGCCGCACGATGGACACAGATCGAGCGAGCCCGAAGCATACGGATTCAAACCGTGAGCAGGGGCCGCATGGGAGCGGCCGTCGGCTGTGTCCGGTTGAGCTTCCGCTTCCAGCGTTTCCAGCGTGCTGGCGAGCGGCGCATTCACGTAAGAGGCGGCGAGCTCTTCGGCCGACTGCATATGCAGCTCCAGCGATTTGGCGACCGCATCGGCGATCGACTCGACGCGGTTCGCGCCAAAGCCGATCGCGCCGGAGCCGCCGATGCCTTTCAGATGCTTGATCAGCAGCTTGACCTTGTTGCCGTGATCGCCGTAACGAAGGAACAGCGAGCAAACGCGGCCGAGCGCTTCCGCCATGGCGAATACGTCCGACCCTGCTTTGCCGACGTTAAGGAATATTTCGCCCGGCGTTCCGTTCAAGTCGTTAATCGTAATATAAGCCATGCCGAACGGCGTGTTCACCTTGTAAGTCGCGCCGCGCAGAACTTGCGGACGGCGTTTGTATTCTTTATCGAATACAGCCTCATTCTTCGGTGATACACTGGCGTTCAGCGTTGCGTTCATGCTT
The DNA here is from genome assembly GCF_000961095.1 of Paenibacillus beijingensis. Classification (NCBI taxonomy): domain Bacteria; kingdom Bacillati; phylum Bacillota; class Bacilli; order Caryophanales; family Paenibacillaceae; genus Paenibacillus; species Paenibacillus beijingensis. The sequence goes on from NZ_CP011058.1 coordinate 5,724,230, forward strand.
CCGATCGAAGCGTCTTCTTTGCCGGCGGCGGCAGCTTTCACGCTCGCGGCGTTCTTGTCCGCTCCGCTGGTCGCAGAAATTGTCGTTAAGCCCGGCTGAGCAGCAGCGCTGGCAGCTGGTTGTACTTCGGAGGCAGGAACTCCGACCGCCCCCTGCGGTTCTGCCGCCGGCGTTTCCACTGAGGCATCCGCTTTCTTGTCTTCGTCTTTCTTCGTCGACAACACCTGTACGTCGCGGCTGCCGTCGCGATAAATCGTCACGCCTTTACAGCCGAGATCGAACGCGAGCTCATACAGCTGCTTCGTCTCTTCCACTGTAAAGTCGGCCGGACAGTTGGCCGTCTTGGAGATCGAGCTGTCAACCCAGCGCTGAATCGCCGCCTGGGCGCGGATATGGTCTTCCGCCGAAAGGTCCATCGCCGTGACGAAAAATTCCGGCAGCTCTTCGCCCGGATGTGCATCCTTCCACGCCTGCGCGATCGGCACGAGCTGCTTGTCGAAGCCGAGACGGCTTTGGCGGAAATATTCAAATGCGAAATACGGCTCGATGCCCGTGGAAGTGCCGACCATCGTACCCGTACTTCCGGTCGGTGCCTGCGTCAGGACGGTAACGTTGCGCATACCGCGTTTTGTCACCGCTTCGCCCACTTCGGGAAACTCCGAAACCATATTTTTCATAAATCCGCTTTGCAGGAATTTGTCTGCCTCGAACGCCTTGAACGAACCTTTCTCCGCGGCGATTTCGGTCGATGCCATGTATGCTTCGCGCGCTATAAAGCCGTAAATGCGGTCGAGAAACTCAAGCGATTCCGGGCTGCCGTAGCGGATTTCCAGCTTAATCATCAGCTCGGCGAGACCCATCGTACCTAGTCCTACGCGGCGCTCGTTCTTCTGGTTCGCTTCATTTTCCGGGAAATGATATGGCGTTTTGTCGATGACGTTGTCCAGAAAACGGGTCGACCAGCGCGTTACTTTGGCCAGTTCCTCCCAATCGACGTCGTGCTTCTTCTCGTCGTAAAACTTGGAGAGGTTGACCGCGGACAGGTTGCAGACGCCCCATGCCGGGAGGCCCTGCTCTCCGCAGTTGTGGGCGACGATGCCGTTTGCGACCAAAGAATGGGTAACCGGCTCGGTAATATCGTATACGGTGATTGTCTCACCCGGGATTACGCGGGCCACTTTGGACAAGAACTTCTCCGACTTGCGGGAAGGGCGGGCGATACGCTGCAGCGCTTCTTGTTTGCGCGCTACCAGGTTTAATCCGATTTTTTCCTTAAATACAACGATGTTGTTGCCCGATATGACAAGTTCGAAAAAGTCACGGCTTTCATACAAACGAACTTCTCCGTCTTTGGTCGTATACTGGAATTGCGCTTGCGCTTGTTTCGGGCGTGCATAGATGGAGCTGTTGATGCCATAATTCAAAAGCAGCAGCTGCACACCTTGCAAAAGCTTCCTGGAACTCGATGTGAGCCGTACCGTCCGATGCATCTCGTCCCGATCGTAGACGGTTCCGTCCGCGCTGAACAACCCCTGCAAAAAGGCGGTCACTGTCGTTTCCGTTGAGGTAAAGATCGCATCAGGCACTTCTTTTTCCGGTGCTTTCACGGCCTTGACTCCAAGCCCGATGAGCTTATCGCAAAGCGCTTTACGCCACCAGTTCACTTGCTTCGTCCCGTTCTCCCGTTCAAAAATTTTCGCTTTAACTCCGGACAAAACTTCGCCTGCTTCGAGCAGCCGCTCAAGGGCGTCGCCATCTTCCGCTCCAAATACCATGCCGATATCGCCGCGTTTTGAAACCCATCCGTCCCCCGTCAGCCAACCTAGGAATAGTCCCCACTGCTCGCCCAGCTCATCTTGCGCCGCAAATCGGCCTTCGCCGGACTGAACGTAAACGTAATCCTCGTTTGTCAGATAACGAGCTTCTTTCCAGCCGCCGCTTGTGTACAACCGATGATCCGGCGTCACTTTGATTTCCATGCCGTTTTGCAGGGAGACGACAACCGTCTCCTTCACCCCGGTCGGAAATACGACTGCCCGGCGCATCTCTATACCCGGCAATTCATAGGAACGTCCGCCGACTACACGCGCCTGTTCTACAAGCCGCACATCCGTTCCGACGAGAAACGATTGGCCCGCTGTTTTCTTATAGAGCTCCTCAATCGTTATGAGTCCATATTCGGAAGTAATCCGGGTCTCGGGATGAAAACACGGGTTCGTACAGATGATCGGATTGAAATACCAGCTGTTCGACATCTGATTGTAATATTCCATGAAGACGACGCCCGGCTCAGCCGATTTCCAGGCCGATTCGATGATGGTGTGCCACACGTCGCGGGCGCGGACCGTTTTGTAGTGGATGACCCTTTTGCCGCGCTGGCGCCACGCTTCCAAGTCGCCGTCCCACAGCTCGTTGTACTGAGGATCGCGGGTATCCGGGAACACAAGCTCCCAATCGAGATCCTCCTTAACCGCCTTCATAAAATCGTTGCTGACGCAAACCGACAGGTTGGCGTTGGTCACCTGCCCCATCGTCTGCTTGACGGTGATGAAGTCCATCAGATCTGGATGCCAGTCGTTGATCATGAGCATCAGCGCGCCGCGGCGGCTGCCGCCCTGCTCGATCAGGCCCGTCGTGTAGCTGAACAGGCCGCCCCACGATACGGCGCCGCTGGAGGAGCCGTTCACGCCGGCAACGATCGAGCGGCGCGGGCGAAGCGACGACAGGTTGATGCCGACACCGCCGCCGCGGGCCATAATTTCCGTCATCTCCGACAGCGTCGACATAATGCCGCCCCTGCTGTCGTGCGGCGACGGAATAACGTAACAGTTAAAGAGCGTCAGCTCCTCGCTTGCGCCCGCTCCGGCCGCGATCCGGCCGCCGGGTACAAGCTTCCAATCGTCCAATATATAGCGGAAGCGTTCGCTCCATGTTTTTTGCTTTTCAACCGTATCTTCTACGGAAGCCATCGCGCCGGCGAGACGGTTCCACATTTCTTCGGGCGTCTTTTCGACGGTCAGCGTCAGCTTCTCCACATCGGACTCCACGACCGCGCCGCTGCGCGTGCGAACCGTAACGACCGATCCTTTGCGGGCGATAACCTCGCCGACTTCCTTTGCCGGAAACTTCGGGTCGTCTTTGGTCAGCACGAGCACCACATCCCCGACTTTCGTCTCGCTGCTGTCCGCATTTTTCCAAGCGTAACGATCCAAAAAAATCTTTTCGCTCAGCCCCGTCAGGGCATTCGTTCCCTTTGTCTCCACGTCGCTCGACAACCTCCATTCATATCTTCTTGTCCGTCTCGTCTCCATGGCGAGCTGCTCTGATGTATGTAATGTATGATTTCGCCACCACATATTGTGTCATATTACCTTTATATCATACCACATATTGAGCTTATGTAAAACAATCCTCTCGTTTCGTCCCGGTCCGGTAATCTTCGTTTAAACTTTCCATTGCTTGTCCGCACGCTTTTTTTCGGCCTGATTTATGAATCTTCCGCTTCAGGGCATACTAAAAAGATACGAATGCGATTGCACAAGCCGCGCGGCAAGAAGATATGGAGCTGTAAAAGCCGTTTCGCGCACGAAAGGAGCCCGACATGTCCCGAATCCATAAGCTCTCCGGGGAAAACAAGCTGCATCCGCTGGTGCAATTCCAGTTCGACCGGACGTGGTTCGACGAACTTCACAGCCGGCTGGATAAGAACGGACCGTGGGATGACTGGACGCTGTTCCAGCTTGCCGTCGAAGCCGAGCAGGCGCAGCGGGTCGAAAGCTTTGAAGAGTTGCAGTCTCTGCGCTGCCTGCAGGATTTGCAGCCGATGCCGCACCAGATCGAAACGGCGCGCAAAGTCGTTCACGAAATGGGCGGCAGAGCGATATTGGCCGACGAGGTCGGTCTCGGCAAAACGATCGAAGCCGGCTTGGTGCTCAAAGAATATATGGTACGCGGACTGGTGCGGCGAACGCTCATTTTGGTGCCGGCTTCGCTTGTGCTGCAATGGGTCAGAGAGCTTAATACCAAATTCGGCATCCCCGCCGTCGCCCAAAAGAGAGCACATACGTGGCAAAATGACGTCGTCGTCGCTTCAATCGATACGGCCAAACGCGACCCTCATAAAGATATGCTGCTTTCCGGCGATTACGATATGCTCATTATCGATGAGGCGCATAAGCTGAAAAATAAAAAGACAAGCAACTACCAGTTCATTACCCAGCTGCGCAAAAAATATTGCCTGCTGCTCACCGCGACTCCCGTGCAAAACGATTTGGACGAGCTCTTTAACTTGATTACGCTGCTCAAGCCGGGGCAGCTCGGGGGTCAAAGCGAATTTTCGTCGAATTTCGTCGTCGGCAAACGGCTGCCGAAAAATGAGGACCAGCTGCAGGATGCGCTTTCCGGCGTCATGATCCGCAACCGGCGCGGTGACGGCGGCATCCAATTCACGAAACGGATCGTGCGCAACGTTCCCTTGCGTTTGTCACCTGAGGAACAGGCGCTCTATGACGCGGTAACGGCGTTCGTGAAGGAGCGGTATGAAGAAAGCGGCGGCGATTTGTCCAGCATGCTGTCGCTCGTCACGCTGCAGCGCGAGGTGTGCAGCAGCCGCGACGCGGTGTTCCTGACCCTCGTCAACCTGTTCAAGAAAACGTCCGAGGACTCGCCCGTGCGCCCGAAAATATGGGAGCTGGTCAACGTCATCAAAGGGATCAAAGCGAATACGAAAGCGGAAAAAGCGATGGAGCTGATCCGCGAAAGCGACGAGAAAGTGATCATTTTCACCGAATACCGGGCGACGCAGGAATATTTGCTGAACTTTTTGCGGTCCCACGACATGGTAGCGGTTCCTTACCGGGGCGGCATGAACCGGGGCAAAAAGGATTGGATGATGGACCTGTTCCGCGGACGGGCCCAGGCGATGATAGCGACCGAAGCGGGCGGCGAAGGCATCAATCTGCAGTTTTGCAGCCGCATCATCAACTTCGATCTGCCCTGGAATCCAATGCGGGTCGAGCAGCGGATCGGGCGTGTGCACCGGCTCGGCCAAACCGAGGACGTCAAAATTTTCAATCTGTGCACGACCGGGACGATCGAGGAGCATATCGTCCATTTGCTGCATGAAAAAATCAACATGTTTGAGCTTGTAATCGGGGAGCTGGACCATATTCTCGAGCGGTTTCAAAAGGATGACGGTTCCATTGAACAGACACTGGCCAAGCTGATGCTGGAAGCAGGCGGCGGAGCGGATATGCTCGAGAAAATCGAACGGCTCGGCAGCTCGCTCAGCCGCATTCGCAGCGAAGTGCGCTCGGGTTCGCCTTCGATGCCGCTGGGAGCGGTTCTGGACGGAATCGGCCGGACAGTGGAGGTGCGCCCATGAATGAGAAGCAGATTCAAAAATTTGTGCTCAAATATATGGAAGCGACGGACTCGCGCATTTTGGAAAAATCCCCGGCGCACTTGACGGTGAAGCTCTCCCCCGCTGCGGACCGGGCTTTGACGAACCGCCCCTACTACTGGAGTTTTGTCGAAAAGATGGGGACGGAGCCGGAGACGATGACCTTTCTGTTCGTAACCGATAAAGCCCGTTACGATAACGCGGCGGCTGCGAACGATGCCGCCCCCAATTCGCAGGCCGCTGCCGCCGACGCCGCGCTCGGACGGTCGCTCGGCTTTGTGCACGGGAGTCTGAATACGGCGGCGGTTCGCATTCCGCGCGAAGATTTGTATTTCGGCTCGCGCAAGCTGGACCAGCTGTTTGCAGCCGCCAAAAACGGAGGCAGCTTTGTTTACCTGTTCCAGGAACCGGACAAACGGGCGCTGCATCCGTTCGATTCGATTGCCTATTCGGCCTGGCTTGGCGTCAATATAAAGGTGGAATTCGCCTGCGACCGCAAACGCGAGGAAATTCACTCCTTCGGCGTATCGCTTGCGACCGGCCAATGCGTCGAACGGTTTCACGAGCGCCTGCTCGATCTCCGCATGACCCCGAGGCTTCCAGCCAACGTCCATATTGCGAAAAACGGCATTTCGCTGAACAAGGCGCTGGCAATCATCGAGCAGACGCTCGAAAAGAAACTGCGCCTCTACGATTACGGCTGGGCGGCCGGCGCCGCAGCGAGACTGGAAGACGAACTGGCGCAGGTGGAGCACTACTACCGGCCGCTGCTGGAGTCGTCCGACGATGAGAGCCGCCCCCGCATTCAGGAGCAGTTCGACAACCGGCAGGCGGAAATCCGCTGGCAGTTTGAACCGAGAGTGCACGCTTCCGCCATAAACGGCGGCATTTTTCACCTGTCGGGCATCGGCTAAACGCACGGCATTTGCACGGGTTACGGTAAACTGATTCGGTAAATTGAGATGGAAATCCGGCCATGTGGTGCCTCAAGCTCCAGCTGCTTTCTTGCAGGCGGCGGTCGGTTAAAATCGCGGCAGGTTGTAACGGGAGGATACAGCTTGATGAATAATATACTTCGTAAGCGCTTGAAACACATCTATATTGCAGCTCATCTGCTGCTCGCCGCAGCCGGTCTAATCGCGGTCCATCCGGCTGCAGCCGGTTTAAATTCCCATTCCTCCAAGCCGTCCTTGCCGTCGCAGGTCAGACAATGGATGGATGAGCTGGCGCGGCAGCCGGGCTTATCCGGTTGGGGGTCGGCCGATTTCAGCATCGAAGCGCTCGGCCCCGGCACTCACGGCTGGTTTGTCCACATTGCAGCAGGCGGCGGCAAGCCGGCCGGTTATATAATCGTAAACGCCGCCGAGGACGGCTCGTACCGGCTCGGTGAATACGGTGAAGGCAGCTGGCCGGCCGAACAATAGCGGGCATGGATTTCCCCGTACGCAGGCATCCCAGCTACGCGGAGGCTTGCCCTTCCGCGACCGGATTTTCACGGCAAGGTAATCTATTAGCTATGCAAGCCGTAAAAGGGCGTCCATAGGTGTATCAAACAAGTTGGCTGGGTATGACGCCCGTCTGCTACTTGGTGACTTGGCTCTTAACTCGGCCGGACTTGCACCGGCTGGTTTGTGCTAACTTGGCTAGGCGCACATAATGTCAAAAAAGCTCGACGATGAAGCCGAGCTAAACAGCAGTTCCTTCTTATCGGTGTGCCCTCTCAAAAAGCTTTCCCTCGTCGACGGAGAGCGGAGCCGCGCGTGGCAGTCATGCCGCCTTCGGCACGTACATACGTCTATCGGCGATCGCGCCAGATCCCTCGCATCCAGAGCATCATTCCCATCGGACCCATTCCGAACCATCGCGTCAGCCACGGTTCCTGCACCGCTTTTGCCGCTTTTTTCGTTTCGCGCCTGATATCCCTCGGCGTATCGACATAAGTAACGAAGCGCCCGGTCATATATTTGATCCAATCTTCAGATTCGGCCATGATCCGCACCTTCTTCCTTCCCATTGTCTTTGTATCATTATCGTTCCCGGTTTGCCCGTTTCTCAAACGTGAATAATCATCCAGCCGATGTGGGACGATAGCAATACCTTTTGCAATTGGAGGAATTAGGAATGGCATCGTTCTGGGGGAGTGGATTTGGGAAAGGAATCGCTGTTGCCGGGGCGTTCTGCATGTTGTGGGGAGCCAGTGGAGCGCCGGGCTATGCCCGCGAGCTTCGCACGCCGGAAAAATATGAGGCCCTTCCTTATGCCGAAGTGTTAATCGATGCCGGCCACGGAGGGATTGACAGCGGCGCTTATTATGAAGACGTCTTGGAAAAAGACATTAATCTTGCGATCGCCAAAAAGGTGTATGCACTGCTGAAAGCTTACCGGTTTTCCGTCGTCCTGAACCGGACGGGAGACTACGCTCTCAGCGACGATAACCGCTGGCATGTAACCCGCTCCAGACATCGTAAAGATCTGTCTCAACGGGGTCAACTGACGGAAGAGATCCGTACCGGCATGCTGATCAGCCTTCATGTCAATTGGACATCGGATCGTAGCAAACACGGACCGCTGGTGCTGCATCAACGAAGCGGCGAAAGCGCGCTGCTGGCGCTATGTCTTCAGGATGCCCTGAACCGACAGCAGCACAGCCGTTTTCTGCCGCGTGAAGGAAAACCGTTCTATTTGCTTAACCGGGTTAAACAGCCGGCCGTCATTATTGAAATGGGATTCGTCAGCAATGCCGAGGACAGGGCGATGCTGACCTCTGCCAAAGGGCAAGACCGCATCGCTCACGCCATCGTATCCGGGTTAAGGCATTACCGGACGCTCGCTCGCTGACTTAAGGCAGCAGTTCCGACAGCCGGACGAACTCCGTATGGCGCTTCATGGCCGGAATGGAACGCAAAAGAACCGCAGATGTAATTTTTCCCGGCGGACCGACATGACCGATTGTAACCGCATCGCGGTGGGACTCGAGAAATTTTTGCAGCACGCGGATTTGTCCGGCTACGTGCCCGGCTGAATATACGTCGTCGAGGAAGACGTCATTCCCGATAACGGGCACCCCAACTTGCCGGCCAATCTTCGGGATGACGCTCTTATAAGCGGTACGGCTGTCTAGAAAAAATAAGCCGCGTTCCCGGCAAACCATTAACACGACACGCATAATCCGCTCATTGACCGTCACTTTGGATCCCATATGATTATTCATCCCAATCGCATAGGGGACATCGTCAATTGCTTGCTCCACTCTCTTGCGCACTTCCTCATCGCTCATGTCCGCTGTGATCGCCCCCGGTCCGAGCCATTTCGCTTTGCCGCGGTTCGGTTCCATCGGCATATGAACGATGACGTCGCGGCCAAGCTTATGCGCATGTTCGGCATCCGCTTTCGTCGTTTGCATAAACGGCATGACCGCCACCGTCAGCTTGATCGGCAGCTGCAGCATTTGCTCCGTTCCGTCCATCGCATTGCCCAGATCGTCAATGACAACCGCTACCCTGCCGTTTATAACCGGGTTCGCCGGCTCATTTCCCACTGCGTCCGGCTCCGCCGCTGCAGCAAAAGGGCGAACTCCTGCAGCCGCCAGCAGCAGCAACGCAAGCAGGCCGGCTTTCCATGATTTTATTGCTGGCCATCCCTTCATATCAGGTACCTCCACAATCAGATTATTCTCATTGTGCCGGTACCCCGTTTAAATTATGCAGCGCCGCCGCGTCTTTTGGGCATCGCGGGCAGCTTTCTGGCGCGTTAACTCATAAAATCTTTCAGCCGCTTGCTGCGGCTCGGATGTCTGAGTTTGCGCAGCGCCTTCGCTTCAATCTGACGGATACGTTCTCTCGTTACGCCGAACACTTTGCCGACTTCCTCCAGCGTACGCGTCCGCCCGTCTTCGAGTCCGAACCGCAGCCGGAGCACATGCTCCTCCCGCTCCGTCAGTGTATCCAGCACCCCGTCGAGCTGCTCCTTCAACAGTTCGAAGGCCGCGGCATCCGCAGGGGCTTGGGCATCTTGGTCTTCGATAAAGTCGCCCAAATTCGAGTCGTTCTCCTCTCCGATCGGAGTCTCAAGCGATACCGGCTCCTGGGCGATCTTCAATATTTCCCGTACTTTCTCCGGACTCACATCCATTTCGCTGGCGATTTCCTCGGTAGAAGGCTCGCGGCCGAGCTGCAGCACCAGCTGCCGGGAAATGCGCATCAGCTTGTTGATCGTTTCCACCATATGAACCGGAACCCGGATCGTTCGGGCCTGATCGGCAATGGCCCGCGTAATCGCCTGACGAATCCACCATGTGGCATACGTGCTGAATTTATAGCCTTTTGTATGGTCAAATTTGCCGACGGCTTTCAGAAGCCCCATGTTGCCTTCCTGAATGAGATCGAGGAAAAGCATGCCCCGCCCCGCGTATCTTCGGGCTATACTGACGACAAGACGCAGGTTTGCTTCGGCCAGCCTGCTTTTTGCCTCTTCATCCCCGTCCTTAATTCGGAGCGCCAATTCCACTTCCTGCTCTGCGGACAGAAGCGGCACCCGTCCGATTTCCTTTAAATACATCCGGACCGGGTCGTTGATTTTGATACCGGGCATTAGCGTTAGCTCGCTCTCCAGCCCGTTCCCTTCTTCTTCTTCGGGGATATCCGAACTGCCGGATTGGGAGCGGCCGGGTTCAATAATTTCGATTTCGAGCCCGGAAAGCCGTTCGAAAAAAGCGTCAAACTGCTCGGGCGTTAATTCAAAAGGATCCAGCTTCTCCACAATTTCATTATAAGAAAGCGAAAATTGCTCTTTGCCTTTCCGAATCAGCTGTTCCTGTACCTGTTGAAGCGTCATTTCCGTTTCCGACTGTAAATAATTAGCCATATTCCAGCTCCTCCCGGTTTGCGGCACAGCAAATTTTATTGACATTTGAAACGAATTGTGATACATTTTAAATGATTGAATTATTATGAGTAATCTGGATTTTAACAGATATCTCAAAATAAATCCAGTCTTTTTTACTTATTATTATAGTTTCCTCTTAATAGATTACGAGATTCCGGTCCGGAGCGATTCCGAACCGGTTTTTTTGTGAAGAAAATCACCTCATTTCATATAACGAAATGATAGGCTGTTTTGCTTCGCTGATCACCGTTAATAAACTAAAAAGGCTTCAGCTTATCGCTGAAACCTTGTCGTTTGAATCGTTATGGTGCGGTCGAGAGGACTTGAACCTCCACGGCTGTTACACCACTAGAACCTGAATCTAGCGCGTCTGCCAATTCCGCCACGACCGCATGTTGAACTTGTCAACGAGAAATATCTTATCACAAATAAGAATTGAGGTCAATGTTTTTTTAGAGCGTACGGTTCAAAAAATGTTTAACCGCCTGCCGATATCCTGCTTGATCGGTTCGAAACGCCATCCCGTGTCCGGCCTCCGGAACAATGAACAGCTCTTTATAGCCTGCATATTCTTCATACAAACGGTGCACCATCTCCGTCGGCACGTAAGTGTCCGCCGCTCCATGGATAAACAGAATGGGCAGCACCGCCGCCTTCACCTTTTTCAAAGCGGAAGCTTCCCCGAAGAAATAACCTGCTCGCAGCCGGCACAGAAGGCTTGTCGCATCGATAAACGGGAACGCCGGCAGCTTGAACATCCGCTTCAGCTGATAACTCAAAATATGTTTGGCCGATGTGAAGGCGCAATCCGATACGATTCCTTTCACATTGACGGGCAGACGCTCGCCCGCGGTCATGAGCACGGCCGCCCCGCCCATCGATACGCCGTGAAGCACAATTTCCGTATCCGGTCCGTTCCGGGAAATGAGCCAGTCGATCCACTGTACGTAATCCCGCCGGTCCAGCCAGCCGAAACCGATGTAGCGCCCTTCGCTTTGCCCATGGCTCCGGTTGTCCGGAATGAGAACGTCGTATCCGAACGTCTCGGCATAAAGCCGGGCGAGCGAACCCATATCGCGCTTTGCGCTCCCCGTATACCCGTGCGCCAAAATAACGGCTCTTCGAGTCGGCGCTTTTGCCGGCAAATAATAGCCGCGCAGCTTCAGTCCGTCTTCTGTCGTGATACCGACTTCCTCGAGCGGCTGCTGCTCCAGCCAGCCGTTATCAAACGAAATGCCTTCCCCGGGCTGGGATAAATCGGGATCACCCTCCAAAAACTGCTGCCGCTTCCGGACAACAGCCATGTTGAAAAAATGAAACGCCGCATAGGCAAGCGCGGCAGCAAGCAAGACGATAATGATCACGACGGTTAAAACAACAGTCAATCTCCCTCTCCTCCGTCCGAGATAATGTGCAGAAAGCCTCCTCATAAAAATAGCACGTCTCGGCGGCAGATGTCCAAGAGGGAAACAGTCACATCACTTGAGGCTTTCGGTAAAAGGACGGGCTGCTGCCGAACGCCTCGGTAAACAGCTTCGTAAAATGGCGCGTGCTGTAATATCCGACCGCTTCGGCAACCTGCTTGATCTGCATGTTGGAGCCGATCAGCAGCTCCTTCGCCTTCAGCATGCGGATCCGGGTCAAATGCTTGACAAACATCGTACCGGTTTTTTTATGAAACAGCGCGCTTAAATAATTGGGAGAAACGCTCAGCATAGCCGCAATTTGCCCGATGCCGATATCATCGGCGTAATGGGCGTCGACATAATGGAGCACCTGCTCGACAAGATCGGCGGTAAGAACCGCCCCGTTCCGTCGATCATCGCGGCTTCGTCCAGCTCCTTCGGAATCGTACCGATAAATCCGGTGTACAAAAAGATGGTCATCGGCAGATGGAACGTGACATGAAGCAGAATAACGCCCCAATAGGTGTTCATGCCGCTGATATCCACCATAAATTTGTAGAGCGGCACGAGAATGGTGAGCGGCGGAACGATCAGCGCGGAAACGAAGAGCGCGTAAATAAACCGGTTCCAGCCCGTCTGCCGGCGTGCAAGCGGGTAAGCGGCGATCGAGCCGATCATGACGATCAAGGCAATCGCAAAAATCGTGACGATGATATTGTTGCGGAAAGCGACTGCCAAATTCGCTTCCCGCCAGGCGTTAATAAAGTTATCCAGATACAGATAACCGGGAAACACCCATTTAGAGCTCAAATCGTCAGCCGCTTTAAACGAGGTTGTCACCAAAATGTAGAAAGGAAGAATGTGAATGAGACAAATGACGACGGCTGTCAGATTGAGCCAGCTTTTTCTTTTTCGCTTGTCCGCGGTTACCTTCTTCATGCCGACACCTCTCTTCTACGGAGCAAAATAAGAGCCGCAATGCTGACCACGGAAATAATAATAAACATCAGTATGCCGATCGTCGACGCGTAACCCGCATCCTCGCGGCCGAAATAGAGCTGGTACATTAAAGTTGAGAGCGAAGCCGAAGCGTATCCCGGCCCGCTGTTTGTCATCGCGGCGACGACGTCGAACAGCTTGAGACCGCCGATCAGGTTGAGCACCATGCTGACGGTGAACGAAGGTGCCAGCAGCGGCCACGTCACATGGAAGAAACGCGAGAGGGGCCCCGCCCCGTCGATCGTCGCCGCTTCATAATAGTCCTGCGGGATGGACTGCAAGCCGGCCAGAAACAGCACCATTGCGATACCTAAGTATTGGTACGTGTTGACGAACGTAATAATCCAGACGTTCACGTTAGGATCGCCGAGCAAATTGGAGGGCCGGTCCTGGAACAGCAGCAAGATGTCGTTGATCGCCCCGCCTTCGTATTGGAAAAAGAAGTACCAGATGTAACCCATAATGAGCGCGCTGATGATGACCGGCAAATAAATAATCGTTCTCACGACGCCGCGGATGCGGATGCTCATGTTCAGAAACAGGGCGTACAGCAGGCCGATCACGTTCTGGAAGATCGTGCTTCCGAGCCCGTAAATGAATGTGTTTTTAATAACCGTCTTAATGTCGGGATCCTGTAACATCCGCTTGTAATTGTCAATCCCGATCCATTTGTAGTGCTGATTGTAGCCGTCCCAGTTCGTAAACGAGATTTGAATACCTTTAAGAAACGGGTAAAAAATAAAAATCGCGAACAGCAGCAGCGCAGGCATATAGAGCAGATTGATCACGCTCCCCGACCTTGCCAGCCGCCGGAAATAGGACGGCACCGGTCTCCCGGCCGATACCGACTGCAGTGAAAGCCGCTTCATATCTTCCATACTCTTTCCTCCTCGTTGAATCAAACAAGAGTCTTTAGACAAAAGAGGGGCGCGCGCCCCCCCTTTATCGGGTTGAAACATTATTGATCCCGCAGGCGCTCATATTCCGATTTCATCTTGTCGGCAAACTGCTGCGGGCTTACGCTGCCGGCAAGCAAGGCGGTACCCGTCTTGCAGATGACATCCCACATTCCGTTCGGCAAATATACACGGTCGAAGTATGGGAATACGCGGACGCCGGCGAATTCGTCATAGTACGCGGAGAACTCATGCTCGGACGAGATATCTTTAAGACCGGCGGGAAGCTTCGTCGCATTGGCGAAGCGCGACATATTTTCAGGCTTGGCGAAGAACGCGATCAGTTTCTTCGATTCTTCCAGATGCTTGCCGTCTTTCCATGCTCCCACCGTATACCTCTCGCCGCCGGAGAAATTCGTGCCGTCGCCGGCAACCATTGAAGTAAGCGGCATAATGCCGACTTTCACGTTAGGATCGACCTTGTGCACTTCATCCGCAAAGCTGGTTCCTCCTATAATAAAGGCCACCTTGCCTTGCGCGAACCGCGTCGGCATATCGCTGCGCTTGGCCGTCAGCACATCTTCGTTGATATATCCTTTTGATTTCAAATCAAGCAGTTTTTGCGCAAGTTCCGCCCACTTGTTCCAATCGAAATTGCCGTCCAGCAAGCTTTGGGCATCGTTCTGAGCCGGACTGATGAACAGAGATGTGGCATACTGATCCAAAAACTGGCCGATCATGCCGTTATCGACGCCGGACATAAAGAACGGGGTGATTTGTCCGCCGCTGCTTGTTTTCAGCGTTTCCGCCGCGGCCAATAATTCCTCGAACGTTTGAGGCGGTTTAATGTTGTATTTGCTTAAGACATCCGCATTATACGTAATGCCGTCCTTCGCTTCGCTCAGCACAAGCGTGTAAACTTTGCCGTCTTTATCGACGACGACCGGCTTGATCGTATCGGTAAGGTTGCCCGCCCACGGCTCATCTTTCAGATCCGCCAAGTAGTTGCCGTAGCGGATAATCGCCCATCCGTGCGTATCGAATACGTCCGGAAGATCGTTCGCCGCCATCTTGACCTTCAAAATATTTTCATATTCCGAGCCGGGGAATTGGAACTCCACCTGAATATTCGGGTTTTCCTTCATAAAGTCGCCCGCAATGCCTTTCAGCGCATCCTGAACCGCAGAGTCGGACGTCGTATTGTAGACCGTCAGCCTGATTTTGTCCCCGCCTCCTGAAGCGGCCGCACCCGAACCCTGGTTTTCCGTTTTGCTGCCGTTTGCCGAGCCGGACGAATTGCCTGACCCATTGCCTTGGCGTTGGGAGCAGCCCATCAGGACGAGAGAGAAAGTAAGAAACACCGTCATGATCATGAACATCGCTTTGCGCATCGTACTCGAAGCCTCCTAGGAATGATTTGTGAAAACGTATTCATTTTCTTGGGATAACTATAGCGTATTTGTTAACGCTTTCAAATGTCGTAATTCTACAATTCGCGAGCTCTTTTCAACGGTGAGCTTGCGACGTGTGTGCCGGCTAGCATGGCTCAGGACTTCTAAAAAATGGGATGAACTCGGTTGAATTACTCCGACAGCGGCTAGGCGCACACGACAAAAATAAACCCCCCAGATTATTCTGGAGGGCGTTGCTTGTTAAGTATGGTGCGGTCGAGAGGACTTGAACCTCCACGGCTGTTACACCACTAGAACCTGAATCTAGCGCGTCTGCCAATTCCGCCACGACCGCACGCCGTGAACACTCAATAATCCTAACATGCGGCATGGGACAAGTCAAGCGGATCGTTAATTCATTCTGTGATATTTTTCATGCTTAAAACAAGGAAGTCGTTTCCGTGCTTTAGCCGCATTAACCTATTGTAAAATTTGATGTATTTTAAGTCCGACATGCAGCATTAACCGTTTTTCGGAATCATGGACACTGCATCCGGTTAACTGCTCGATTTTTTGAAGCCGGTATTTCATTGTATTGGCATGTACGAACAGCTTCTCTGCCGTTTCTGCCAGAGCGCAATTATTGGCGAAATATTCCTTTAATGTCGCTACAAGGTTGGAATTGTTGGTCCAGTCATATTCGACCAGCTTGCCGATCGTCTCCGAATATAAGCCTTCCAGCTCGTTCCAATCCTCCATCTGACTCAATATACGGTAGATGCCCAAATCTTCGTAATGGATCAAGCCGCTCTCTTCCGTAATCGGCCCGCCTAATCGAATAGCTTTACAGGATTCGGAATAGCTTCGATGAATGCCTTTCAGCCCGGGATAGAAACGTCCGATTCCGATCGTAATCGACAAATCATCGAATTCTTTAGACAAATGACGCCGAACGGAATTCGCTACATTTATTATAGCTCCCTTCTGAGGATCGTTCAGATAAAGCAAACCTTCTTTTCCACTCCCATCCTCCCTGGGGTAAAGCACGGCGATTAGTTCTTTCTGCTCGGTAATAATAACGTTGTGAGTGCTGAGACGAAAAATTTCGGCCACTCTGCGCATCAAAATCCGTTTTCGTTCCTGATACCGCAATGATTCATTGTCACCGCTTTTGGAAAGGTGAGGACGTTCCCCGCAAGCGATTGTAAACACTTGATAATTTTTGCTTAGGTCCCAGCCGAAATGGTTTCCTTTCATAATCATTTCAGCGTTCTCCTGAACTTGTCCAAGCAGCACTTCCGATAAAAAGTCGTCCTTGTAGTTTTGTTCGACATCCGACTTTGTCATTACCTTAAGAAATTCCATCGCCATTAGCGGCACCGTGCGATCGAGCACATGGAAATCGCTCTCCAGAAACTCCCGCTTCGTTTGCCAGCATGTTACTTCGCCGCATAATTCGTCGTTCAGCAACAGCGGAGTCACAATGCACGGGGTCATTTGTCCATCCAGCGTCCGCTGCATCCGGATCGTGCGCTTGGCAGATTTCAACTCATTCTTCTGCGCCCGTGTCAAACGAGCAACATTCCTCCCCTGAAAATATCCTTCAAGGGTTGGAATCTCCGATCCTACCGTAAGGATATTACCTGTCATCTGTTGTACAGCACTAATCAAAGCAGGTATCCCTTTGCCCCCCATCGCCAGTTCCGTTATCCATTGGAAGAACGATTCCTTCTGTTCTTCTCCGGGGTTGGACTTCCTAAGCATCAGTTCAATGAGAGGAGACATAATATCCAGATAGGAAACTTCGTTATCGATTTCGATGATGGGAAAATCAAACCGATTCCCCGCTTCCAAGATAGCTTGCGGAATTTCATCGACATAACGGTGTGTTTTAACCGCCAATGCCGAGCTTCCCACTTCGTGTAGCTGTTCAACCAGACGAGAAATAGCTTCCTCATCTTCTTTAATAGGGTATAAACTAGTAAGAAGCAGTTCGTTGCCTTTCAACCATCGAATGACATCCGGCACTTCCATAACCGTAATATGATTAATAATTTTTTCGAGTCCTTTTTCTCCCGCAACGACTTTACATCGGGTTAGTCCACCAATACCCATTGCTTCTCTTACACTAACACCCATCCGGCTCACCTTCTTTACAAGTGCCTACTTGCTACCTTTTCACTATTCAAAACTATTCGATGAAATGTATTGTAATTCCGTAAGCCTGCCTGATCTGAAAAGCTTGCTGATTAGGTTCCTATTATCGGATCTTTCACGAGCCTCTCCCTCATTTTAGATGCAGTTTTATTTATCATGACGAGCCTTCAGGGAATAGAGCGCTCCAATAAAAAATAATGTATATAATAAATTTATTTGTAATTGAAACTATCCTAAGAGCTGACTCTAAGGTTTGTGATTATAATGATCATGATTGTAACTTGAAAGGTCTATATGGTTTTCAATCCATCGTATCGCCTCCTCTTCAGATCGTATTACCTTATGCAGCAAGTTTTCCAGCCCGGGATAATCACTCTTTCTTAAAGTCCTCATTTTAGGGTCTTTATTTTCCGCTATTTTCAATACTTTATTTGCCGCGATTTGCGATGTTTGCGATATGCTTCTATATTTTTCAGCAAGTTGCGCATAGTCGGGGCAAATATCGGAGTAAGAACGCAGTATATTCGAATAATGCGTCCGAGAATCATAAAATCTTCTAATATTCCAATAGATCTGATTTAATTCTCGTTCTTCCTCAATAACAATTGTTTTCAAATAGTGAATGAATTCATAGAAAGCCTCGACACCAATCCTCTTCTCCTCTCCTATTGGCACCCAAACAGGGAATGGTTTCTCTCCCCGATTTATTAAAGTATTATTATAAATCGTTTCTAGAATAAATTGTTTTCTGTGCGGCACTTCAAATCGTGATACATCAAAATACGTAAAGTTAAACCATTGATCTTGATTGCTCGACTCATGCAATGCGGCCAATGAAGCCATTGCTTGAAGGATAATATGGAGACTTACTTCCCCTGCATATTTGTAGTAGTGATCACATATATATACTTTATCGCCATGTATTTTAATTATCTCAAAATAATGATTTATATGTTTGTCTTGGTAACATAAGCTGAACGGTAATTCATATACATCTGCGTTGACCATTAATGTATGACCACAATTCAGTTTTTCTTCCATATGTTTAACAAGTTCCTGTTGGTCTGAAAACTTGAAATTGTAAGTCAATATCTTTCCACACTTATTCAAATGATTGGAAATTTCTCGATATAAATGCGAAAAGACAACCGTATCTTTGTTATTATAGGAGACCATTCCTGCCTGATTCCATAAGAAGTCGACAGATCCTAGTGCCCTTGTAAGAATTGCATTAACCGTTAGACCGAAGCAATTAAGATCTTTGCGGTAAAAAATATCGAGGTTTTCTACCATCAGTGAATTCCTCCTTGGGAGTTGCCAGACTCATGTTAGCCGAATCTTCGGAAAGGTCTGGTTTTTCCTGATTTCAGAAAGTCTTTCCATTTTCACGAGGCATTTTGATTACTCCAAACCGTTCTCACCCCTGATTGCTGTATGTATATAATATATTACTATATTACTCAAGTTCTACCAAGTGTCTCCGTTACTTTTCTTGTTGTGCTGTATATATGGGTTGAACGTTTTCCGGCACACACCCTTCAAATATTACCCTTTAGAAATTCTATTTAATTGGAGTATTTTTCAACAACAGCTACAATTTTTTTAATAGATGAAAAGTTATCGGAAATTAACTCCTCATCCGGGAAAATAATATTTAGTTGGGTTTCAAGTTCTACAACAACTCTTATAGTATTCATTGAATCCATTCCATACATAACAAGATCATCGTCTTCATCAAATTCATTATTGTTTATTATTTCTTGAACTACTTTAGTTATAATGTCCTTTGTTACCATTAGATTATCCCTTTAAACCGTCAAAGTCATCAAATTTTTTCTGATTTCTAACTCCAAATTTACAACATCATTTATTGTGGACAATACTTTATTCAGTGTACCTTCCTTTTGAAGCAGAAGATGTTTCATCAGCAAAGCACCAATCAAATTCCATTGTTCTGCTGCTTTACGCAAATCAACTTTTACACTATCAAAATTAATTTTACTCTTTTTAGACAGATAATCTAAGAGTAAGATAAACTCAGTTCTACCTGATATAACTTTACTAAGTTGATAAATTATTTGAGGTCCATCTTCAAACGAAAATTTTTTGCTGCTGATATCCGAACAAAATTGTTGCATTCGAGAATATAAAGAATACTCTCCGTATAATCCGCTTGTTAATTCATTCCGAAGTAGATTGCGATTGTTTGGAATATCGGAGTCCTTCTTTCCATGATATACAATTATTGATTTGCCACCTTGTAGAAATTCCTCAAATGACATACACACATGTTCAATAGCATAATAAGGGTCGATTCCCATTATTTTTTTTTTGCCCATGTCTACATCTGTAACGATAAAGTTATGCACTATATCATTTTTTTTCTGTAGTTTTTATCCCATGGTACCCAATATGCAGAAACTGAAACAATTACGGGATAACCCATTGTTATCGACTCGTTCAAATGAGAAATAATCAATTTTTGCTCACTAAAAAGATACCGGTTAAAAATCAGACCATGATGCTCTTTGAGTAGATCTAACTTATTATTTTTCCAACAAAACGAATTTTTTATTGAATCTGCACATGACGTGTAAGGAAAATCCAAGAGTTTAAAAACATTAACTGATAATCTGAATCAAGCCATTCAGCATAAGTTGCAATGGAATCGTCAAAACAAGAAGGTGCTACGATTCGCTGATCAACAAACCGTTCATTTTGCTTAATTTTCATCCGCATAAACTGGCTAGTCCCCCGCAATGTTACTTTCTATTACAGACAATAGGTCGCTAACTGTTATTGTTGAAGAAACTAAATCCTCATAGTCAAATTCGAATCCGAAGTTTAATTCTATTTCTACAAGCAGTTTAATAAAACTGAGTGAATCCACGCCAAAGTACTTGATATCTCGATTGATATTGTTTTCATTAAGATCAATAGCAGAAGATGTGATATTACTCAAAATAACTTCAAGCTTTTTTGTATGACGTTTGCAGTCGGATCTTTTACTGGTTGGTAACTAACAAATGGATCGGGTAATGCTTGCGCATTTACCTTTCCGTTTGGTGTTAAAGGGACGGCATCCAAATAAACAAATTTATTTGGAATCATGTATTCCGGAAAAGTGGATCTAAGCATTAAGATCAAGGCATCTGACTGAATTTGATCTGCTACTACATAAGCAATTAGCTGTTTGTTTCTACTAGCATCGGTTTTCATGGTTACAAATGCGTTTTTCACCAGACCACTTTTCAATAATTGATACTCAATTTCTTTTAGTTCAATGCGAAACCCGCGTATTTTAACTTGATCATCTTCTCTTCCAAGATACTTAATGTTTCCATCATGCAATTGCATTGCCAAATCACCGGTTCGATAGAGGCGTTGGCCATCGCCATTTGGATTTAGTATGAACCTTTCGTTGGTTAATTTGGGGTTATTCAGGTAACCTCGAGCTAATCCTGTTCCAGCAAGAAATATTTCGCCAACTTCTCCATTCTTCACTTGGTTGAAATTAGCGTCTAGAATATAGACATTCGTATTATCAATCGGTTTCCCTATACTAACTAGTTTAATTTCTTTATCACGATCAAAAAATAACATGTTGAACAAACACTGTTTTCTGTTGGACCGTATTCGTTATAAAGAAGTACGTTTGGCAATTTTAGGTAATGTTCTTCAACGAGATGGGGTGTAAAATCCTCACCTGCAATAGTGATAAATCTCATATTACTAAGTAGATCGAATTTTTCGCCAAGTAATTCCTGGTAAAAGGACGGTACGGACAAAAATGACTTACTTTCTCATCTGAAATAAGTTTCTGTAAATATTTAATGTTCAGTCTTTGGTTCTGACTAATAAGAAGAAGTTTAGCACCTGAAAGAAGTGTTGTGAATATATCCTCAACTGAACTGTCAAATGATATTGACGGAAGCTGTAATACTACGTCTGATGATGACATCTTATAAAATTTTTTCTCCAGGTAATTGTATTAACAATTGCCTTGTGTTCAATCATTACCCCTTAGGAGTCCCTGTCGAACCAGATGTATAGATAATATAAGCCAGATTATTCGACTGCGAATATATATCTTCGTGTTTTTCCTGAGGTTGGCTTTCCTTGTAGCTAACTTGTTCATCCAAGAACATAAAACTAATATCAGACTGGAAAAATTTCTGTTCAAGTCCTCTTTGACATAAAATTATTCTAGCTTGGCTATCGCTAACCAGATATGACAAGCGATCTTGAGGGTAGTCGGGATCAAGAGGCAGGTATGCCCTCCAGCTTTAAGTATTGCCAATATTCCAGTAATCATGTCCAATGATCGATAACTCATCAGTCCAACCACACATTCTGGGCCTACACCGCAATGCTTTAGTTTATGAGCAAGTATGTTTGATTTCTGGTCCAACTCCGAATAAGTGAGCGGTGTCCCTTCATATTGAATTGCAATATTATCGGGCGTAAGCTTCACTTGCTCCATAAACAATTGATGCAATGTATTAGGGACTGTTTCTTCCAAGATCTTATTACTTTTCTTTGACATTGGAATAGTCATTGTGAGCCTCCTCATATTTCAACAATAGATGCATACTTTGCGTCACCCTTTAATTCGTCCTTGTTTGTATCAGAAAACATTCTCTCCCAAAAACTTTTTTTCCAAGTAACTGTGTGACCGTAATCCTTTTGACCATAGGTATAGAGAAAGCTTGTTTCTTCAAATCAAATTGCTGTAACAAGCCTTCTTCATAACCATCATTGTAGATTTCATTAAGATAAAATAATGTAAAATATACGGCTTCCTCTAGACCCGTCTTTTTAGAAAATTCGACAGCGACTTTTAACGAGTCATTATTCATAAACTGAAGAATATACTCACGCACATCACAAAATTTGATAAGATTTAAATCACTGTTTAGAGCAACCCAAGAAGCGTTGCTAGCCTCTTTGTAATGGTGGCAGCACTGATGAATAAAGAAATGAACAGGGTTTAAATAGTGAAAACTGGAGGCTGGGTCCTTAATTGATTCATTAATCATGATTTCGACCGGCTCCATTTTTAATTCCAGATCTAAACTGAAAGAGAAATCAATTTGAGTCACTTGTGCATACTCAGATTGATGCAATTTCAAAAATGGCAGCAGATTATTCATATTTGTTTGCCACAAGATGGCTTTCTCGCGTTTAACAGGAAGAATAGTATTAGATTTTTTATCATAGTCCCCTTCAACGTAACCAAGTGTCTGCATAATGGATCGAACTCGTTTAACATCACTTCGACGAATTAGACAATCCATATCATTCACAGTTCGAATACCATGATTTTTGTACATATGGGGAATTAAGTAGGCACCCTTCAGGGGAACAAATGGAAGGTCTTCTTTCTCAAACGCCTTTGATATTGTTGTAATTTCATGCAGATACACTTTATTGCGTTCAGCTGTACCTAATTTATGAAAATTAAATACTTGCGCTAGACGAAGAGGTACTTTATATCCATACCCTCTTGTCTGTAAATTGTACCAGGCCAATGGAAGGACTTTGTTTTTCACCGAGTAACGGAATACCAAATACCAATCGATTCCTGATTCATTAGTTCCTCATCTGGATTTCATTACTTTGTGAAAAAGTGAGCCGGCTGAGCAATGTTACCAATTTTTGTTCATTAGATAGGTAAAAACTCATTTTAATACCTCCTAGGATCCAGTTCCCTTGTATGATCGAATACCTGTAAACCAAAATAAATATGCAATGATAAACATCACTATACCTATAGCCGGTGCCCCTAAATACAAATAGGAACTGGTTTCATTCTTATTCAGTAGATAGGCTGCCGGATAATAATTCACAAACGCATACGGTATAATAAAAGTAAGCATGAATTAATAGATTTGCTATAGATGGATAAAGATAATCGATAAAGTTTCGCACCCCATAAATAACTGCATTCATAACAGAGTTTGACTTAACCGTCCAAAGCTGACTGCTCCAGTCCCAACAAGAATGCAGAATGGATGCACGTTGCTCCAAAGATTGCAAGTAAGAAATAAATAACTTTTGTTATCGACCAATTTATTCCAATGTGGGGGGAACAAATAACAAAAATAAAAATACCGAGAAATATATGACCTAAAAATCCATGATAGGACTGTTTTAAAATCATATTAAGAAATGGGTTCATAGGTTTAGTTAAGATCAAATCGAATGATCCATCACTATCATACTTTCCAATGATCGCATCGGAGTCCAAAAAATCAAGCAAGCGATCCCATATGAGAATAGATTTAAATTGTATAACCATAAGATGTCGTAAAATTCCCACCCTTAATTTCTTGAAACTTAAGAAGAACAACCCATAGTCCAAATAATTATAAAGTACGTGAAGATATTGATGCCGATATCCATATAAAATGAAAACCTGTATTCCATTTTGATTTCAAGTAAATAATAAAAAAACGAACAATAAGTTTTGCAGTCTGCATTTTATCCACCTTGTATGACGAGTTTTTTTATACCCGCATTCCAAACGATTATTGAAAATGCATATAATCCCACAATCCAAAACCCCTGTTCAATTAAAAATATATAGACTGCTTAATTGAAATCTTTCCCAAGTAGATTGATATTGGTACATAAAAATAAGCTTAAAAGGGAAAAAATTTGATATGCGGTCAAGGAAGTGAGGAAAGAACCATATTGGTATCCAGGCTCCGGCAAATATACGTATTAAATCCTCTAAAAACCTACTAAAATACCAAACTGAAACAATCCAAAATCCAAGAATTCCAAAAATAAATGAAATAAGGTATTTAATTATAACTGCATTCACTGTTGCAAAAGCAAAAATGAATAAATGAGTCCAATCAGGAATTTGTAAATGAAAGACAAAGAGCCCGATTATTATGACTGGAACTAATTCAAAAAGAATACGATAAATATTATCACCTATTACACCACAAAATAAGTACGTTTTGTAACTTATAGGCTTGATCAAGTCAATAGCTATTTGTCCACTCTTTATTTTTGAATCAATGTCGTATATTAGATTGTTACTCACAAGAACTGATATTATAGTGCTGATTGTTATATAATTGGTCATATCCCTAAAGGATATATTCCCTGTGCTGGTTGCAACATCTTTAATAAGCAAAGCTTCCCAGATGTAATATTGAACGAATAAAACAATTATACGGCCAATCAGACCAAGTAAAAAATTTGTTCGATACTTTAAATTTGTTTGAATTATATTTCTGATATATTCTAAATAAAGCTGCATGTCCCACCTCCCCATTTACTCCTGAGAAGATATTTCTTCATATATTGCGGATTATTTCCTCAGTCTGGACTTCAATAATTCTTATATCCCTTACGTGAGCAATCTCCATGATCCTAGATATGATTATGCTAGGATTTACAATAGATTTGTTATAAGTAACTGCCAATTTGTTTGTTTCAAGATCTACAGAGAGAACACCTGGTATTTGCAATTTATTGTAATCAAGAACAGGATTAATAGTTTCCACAACAACTACTTCCTGATTTCCAAATCTGTTTTTCATGTGCTTTAAGTCGCTATCAAGCATAATGGTTCCTTTATCGATAATAATCACTCTAGAACATAATTTATCGATATCTTGCATGTCATGCGTCGTTAAAATAACTGTTGTTTGTTTGACTAAATTGATTTGTTTTATAAAATTCCTGATCTTCTTTGACAACAACATCAAGACCAATGGTTGGTTCATCAAGAAATAATATCTCGGGATTATGCATCAATGAGCAACAGATATCAGCTCTCATTCTTTGTCCAAGGCTTAATTGTCTCACAGGAATATCTATAAATTCCCCTAAACTCAGTAGATCAAAAAGCATTCCAAATTTTCTTTATAAACCTTATCAGGAATTTTATACATGTATTTTAGAAGCTTTAATGTTTCTGATACAGGTATGTCCCACCATAACTGTGTTCTTTGACCAAAAACAACTCCGATATTTCGCGCATGCTCTTTTCGGTTTTTAAACGGATTTATCCCATTAACCACAATTTTTCCACTACTAGGAACAAGAATCCCTACCATCATTTTTATAGTAGTAGATTTCCCCGCACCATTTGGCCCTAGAAACCCTATGATTTCCCCCTTATTTATAGTAGTGGAAATGTTGTTAACCGCCTTTTTAATGGTATACTCCCGATTAAAAATGCTTTTTAATCCCCCCCATTTACCGTGTTGCCGTTTCACTAATCGAAAGTCCCTTGATAAATTTTCAATTACAATCATACTCATGCTTAATTGCCTCCGCCGCTAATCAAGCCACTTTTCGTTTTCGATAACTGCTGTGTGAGATTAGAAATTCTCTCTATGAATTTATTTTTGCTCCAAATGCATTGCGAAGTATCTTTGTACTCGGGTCAACGACTCTAGAATATGGCAGTATTGCTTCACTTCGAATAATTAGTGATAAGGTCATCTCATCAGATGGCAATACTCGATGAAACATGCCTGCAGGGAAATAATAAACATCCCTTTTTTCATTAGAGTACTCCCCGTTAATTCCAACTCAACATGGTTTCCGTTCCCTTGTTTAACATTATAGGTTTCATGT